>NZ_JBKGGW010000022.1:0-96740 GCF_052041945.1 Pseudomonas sp. SMN11
ACCTGTGGGAGCCGCGCTTGCCGGCGATGGGCTGCACAGCAGCCTCCGGACCGTGACCCTATACTCGGATAACCACCCAGCCTCTATCCCCCGGGAGGCCGCCGAGTGAGCCCACGCCTGTTGATCATGCTGTGCCTCTTGCTGGCCATCGCCGGCTGCGCCGGCAAGCGTTCGCCTGCCCCGCCCCCACCGGCGGTGCTCGACCCTGCCGCCTGGCAGCGCATCGACCAGGAGCTGATCGAGGCTTCGGCCGGCGCCGCTGGCTCCGCAAACGACTATGCGCGGCGCTCGATGCGGGTGTGGAAAGAGCAGGTGCAGCAACGCACCGAAAAAGACTTCATCCCTTGGTTCACCGGCTACTGGACCCAGCAGTGGCTGACCATGAAGGTAGCGTGGTACAAGCTCGACAGCGGTGAGGGCCGCGAGCCTGCGGAAAAGCGCCTGGCGCTGTACCTGCAGGAGCAGTATCACGAGCGGGTGATCGAACCGGTGGCCGAACAGATCAACCCCGAGGGCATCCGCGATCGTGCCTGCGAGCTGTATATACAGTTGTTCGGCCAGCAACTGCCCGCCATCATCCAGCGCTACAATGCTGCCCCCGAGCAAATCAGCCAACGCCTGAATCGCATCCCGGCTATCCACCTGGGGCCACCACCCGCTCGCAATGCCTCGCTGTATGAATTGTTGCGCGCCAAGTCGCTGGAACAGCAACCGGCCTGGCTGGCGTTGCGCGACCATTTGCACAAACAGGCCGCCAAAGGCCCCGGCAAAACCGACGCGGGCTTGTCGTCCGTGGCGACCGATGCCAGCGAAAAAATTGGCGCCACGCTGGCCCCACGCGGCATCGCCAGCGCCGTGGCCAGCGCCGTGGGCAAGGTGGCCGGGGCGATGATTTCGATCGTATCGACCGGCTACGGCATCATGGCCCATAACCGAGATCAGCCGCAGATGATCGAGCAGTTGCGGGTGATCCTGAATGTGGCACTCAACCAGGAATGGCAGGAGCTCATGGAGAACCGCCAGAGCGGCGCACTGGCCGGGGTGTACTACCTGTCTGGGCAGGTCGAGGACAGCCTGCTGGCGACCATGCCACAGCCCTTGATGGAGCAGCAGAGCGAACAGCGGCAGGCGCCGGCAGCACAGGAGCCGCTGCTGATTCGCCTGCCTTAGGCCGCAGCCATGGCCGAACTCGGCAAGCCAAAGATCCGGTCGAACGCCCAGTTGTAGGCGAAGGTGTAGCACGGGATCAGAACGATGAATGCCAGGTCCACCAGGAACGCCTCCACCAGGCTCATGTCCAGCCACCAGGCAATCAGCGGAATCAGGTACACCACCAAGGTCAGCTGAAAACCGACGGCATGCGCCACCCGCCGCGCCACGCTGCGCCCACGCTTGGCCTGGCGGCTCTCCCAGTACTCGAACAGGCTGTTGTAGATCAGGTTCCAGAGCATGGCGATGGTGGTGATCATCACCGCCAGCGGCCCGGTGTGCGAAGCCTGGGTGTCCGACAGGTAGGCCAGCCCCAGCGTCGACATGCACAGGCCGATCAGTTCATAGAAGGTCACGTAGACCAGTTTGCGTTTGACGCCCTGCATGGGTTACCTCATGTGTCGAAGTGCGATGAGGCGCAAGGATGATTCAATCTTCTTGACAGGAAAAGTCAGCAGCTTTCAGATTGACTGACAGGAGGCTGCCATGAATTTTTCCAGCGACAACATCCAGCTGTTTCTCGCCGTGCTCGACCGCGGTTCGTTTTCCGCCGCAGCACGCACCCTGCAGCGCGTGCCTTCGGCGGTGAGCATGGCCATCGGCAACCTTGAGGCCGAACTGGGCTACACCTTGTTCGAGCGCGGCTCACGCGAGGTCCGCGCCACCGCCCAGGCCCTTGCACTGGAGCCCCATGCACGGCTGATCGCCGAGCAGCTGGGCCTGCTGCAGGTGCACGCACTGGAGCTTTCCCAAGGCCTGGAAAGCAGCCTGACCCTCGCGGTGGTCCCGGATATCGACCATCGCCCGCTGCTGGCGGCCATTGCCAGCCTCGGTGCACGCTACCCGCTGCTCGACATTCAGCTGCTCAGCGCCCCGCAGGAAGAAGCGCTGCACATGCTCGACAGCGGCCGCGCCGACCTATGCGTGGCTTTTGCCGGCCTGCAGGTCGATGCCCGCCGCAGCTTCCAGCATATCGGCATGGAGTCGCTGGTGGCCACTTTGGCGCCTGCCCACCCGGCCCTGCGCGAAGGCCGGATCCACTACCTCGAAGACCTTGTCAATGTGCGCCAGATTCTGGTCCGCAGTCGCGACTTGCCTATGCTCGACCCACGCCCGCTGATCGGCGCCACGCACTGGTCCACCGACAGTTTCGACCTGGCCCTGCAGATGGTCGAAGCCGGCCTTGGCTGGGGCGACCTGCCACTGACCCGGGTGGCGTCGCTAGTCGATGCGGGGCGCCTGGTGCGCCTGCAGTTTCGCAACACCCGCAACGAGCTTCAGCTGCCGATCCACGCCTTCTGGCGCAAGCAGCAGCCCCTGCGCCGGGGCGCACGCCTGTTGATCGACCTGCTGGCCGCTGGCTAGCTCACCGTCCGTCGACCGGAGCGGCAAAAAATAGGTAAGTGTTTCAACCTTTTACCGGTCAAGCCGATATGCCAGGAGACAGGCCCCGCCATCGCGCCACAAGCGCGTGGCGCCCTCCCCTCCATGGCTCAAGGTCTCGAAACATGAACCTGAAATTTCGCCACAAGATCCTCCTCAGCGCCTGCGGTGTCGTGGTGCTGGCCTTTGCGCTGTTCACGCTCTACAACGATTATCTGCAACGCAACACCC
This sequence comes from Pseudomonas sp. SMN11, assembly GCF_052041945.1. NCBI lineage: Bacteria > Pseudomonadati > Pseudomonadota > Gammaproteobacteria > Pseudomonadales > Pseudomonadaceae > Pseudomonas > Pseudomonas sp. SMN11. The sequence continues at coordinate 2,824 of NZ_JBKGGW010000022.1, forward strand.
TTCGCCAGAACATCGAATCTTCCGTGCAGCAGGCCGGCGCGCTGACCGCCAGCAGCGTGCAGAACTGGATGAGCGGGCGCATTCTGGTACTGGAAAATCTGGCGCAGGACATTGCCGAACAAGGGGCAGGAGAGACCCTGGGCGGGCTGATCGAGCAGCCCTCCTACACGCGAAATTTCCTTTTCACTTACCTGGGCCAGGCCAACGGCGTGTTCACCCAGCGCCCTGACACGCAGATGCCGGCCGGCTACGACCCCCGCCAACGGCCGTGGTACACCAGTGCGGCCAGCGCCGGCCAGACCGTGCTCACTGCCCCGTACCAGGGTGCCGTCGGTGGCCTGATGGTAACCATCGCGGTACCGGTGAAAAGCAAACGCAGCGGCGAACTGATCGGCGTGGTGGGCGGCGACCTGACCCTCGACACCCTGGTCGAGATCATCAACTCGGTCGACTTCGGCGGCATCGGCCACGCCTTCCTCGCCGACAGCAGTGGCCAGGTGATCGTCAGTCCGGACAAGGACCAGCTGATGAAGAACCTCAAGGACATCTACCCAGGCAGCGGCCTGCACGTGGCTGCCGGCATGCAGGACGTCACCCTCAACGGCGAGGAACGGCTGATCTCGTTCGCCCCGGTCGCCGGCCTGCCGTCGGCGCAGTGGTACATCGGCCTGTCGATCGACAAGGACAAGGCCTACGCCGCCCTCAGCCAGTTCCGCACCTCGGCGATCATCGCCATGCTCATCGCCGTGGTCGCCATCGCCGTGCTGCTCGGCCTGCTGATCCCGGTACTGATGCGCCCGCTGACCACCATGGGCCGCGCCATGCGCGACATCGCCGAAGGTGAAGGGGACCTGACCCGCCGCCTCGACGTGCAGCACAAGGACGAATTCGGCGAACTGGCCAGCTCGTTCAACCGCTTCGTCGAGCGTATCCATACCTCGATCAGCGAAGTGTCTTCGGCTACCCGCCTTGTGCACGATCTGTCGGAAAAGGTGGTCAACGCTTCCAATGCCTCGATCATCGGCTCCGAAGAACAGAGCATGCGCACCAACAGCGTGGCGGCGGCGATCAACCAGCTGGGCGCCGCGACCCAGGAGATCGCCCGCAATGCAGCCGATGCCTCGCAACACGCCAGCGGCGCCAGTGACCAGGCCCACGGCGGCCGTGAGGTGGTCGAGCAGGCGATCAACGCCATGACCGCGCTGTCCCAGCGTATCAGCGAGTCCTGCGAACAGATCGAAACCCTCAATGCCAGCACCGACGAGATCGGCAAGATCCTCGACGTGATCAAGGGCATTTCCCAGCAAACCAACCTGCTGGCGCTTAACGCCGCCATCGAGGCCGCCCGTGCCGGTGAGGCCGGGCGCGGCTTTGCCGTGGTTGCCGACGAGGTACGCAACCTGGCACACCGCACCCAGGAGTCGGCCGAAGAAATCCACCGCATGATCACCAGCCTGCAAGTCGGCTCGCGCGAGGCGGTGCACACCATGAACACCAGCCAGGTATCGAGCGAACAGACCGTGCAGGTGGCCAACCAGGCCGGCGAGCGCCTGGCCAGCGTGACCCAGCGCATCGGTGAAATCGACGGCATGAACCAGTCGGTGGCCACGGCGACCGAGGAACAGACCGCGGTGGTCGAGAGCCTGAACCTGGACATCACCCAGATCAACGCGCTCAACCAGCAAGGGGTGGAGAACCTCAACCAGACCCTGCAGCATTGCGATGCCCTGGCTCAGCAGGCCGGGCGCCTGAAGCAGCTGGTGGGCAGCTTCCGCATCTGATGCACCGCCCCTCGTCGGTGCTCGCCGACGAGGGGTTTGCGCGCTAGGCGGCCACCGCCTGGCCGCTCCTGCCCCGTCGCACCCAAGCCAGCAACACTGCCGCCATCAGCACAAAGCCCAAATAGCCGAACAGCGGATACACCTCGCCCACCAGGCTGATGAACCCCACCAGGCTGCAGACGAACGCCGCCACCCCGGTGACCACCGAACCCCAGCGGAACTTGGCCGTGCCCGCTGGCAACAACCGCGACAGGAACGAGAACAGGGTGCCAACCGCCGTGTTGACGATCATGCCGAAGATGATCAGGCACATCACCACGCCCAGCAGCGGCGACACTTCGTTGGCAATCGACAGCATCGGCATGGGCAAGTCGGCCACGCTGTCCAGGCGCGACAACAGCCCGGCACTCATCACCAGCATCAGCAAGCCCAGTGCAGCGCCCCCGAGCAGGCCGCCCCATACTGCAGCCTTCTCGCCCTTGGCGGAGCCGCCGAGGATCGCCAGGATCGGTGCCCCGGCAACAATGTTGTAGGACACGTACAGAAACGCCCCGAGCAACCAGTGCCGAGTGCCCGCCTGTTGCTGGCTGGCCAGCTGGTCGAGTGCGGCAAGGCTCTGCCCGCGGGTGAACACCGCGTACAGGGCAATCGCCGAGGCCACCAGGATCAGCAACGGGGTAATGGCGCCAATGGCGACGATGACCTTGCGCACGTCCAGGCACACGATCGCCACCACCAACAGCGTCACCAGCACGCTGCCGGTCAGCGCCGGAATGCCGAACTGCTGCTCCAGCAATGCACCACCGCCGGCCAGCATGACCACGGTCACGGCGAACATGAAGAAGGTGATCAGCCAATCGACGAACAAGCCCAGATGGCGCCCGCAGATGGCCTGGATCACATCCTTGTGCGAGGTGGCGCGCTGGCGGTTGCCCAGCCCGGCCAGGGCCATGCCGAGGAAGGTGAACAACGCCGCACTGACCAGGGCGCCCAACAGCCCCCAGAGGCCGAAATCGACGAAGAACAACAGCAGTTCCCGCCCGGACGCAAAGCCCGCCCCCACGATCACGCCGACGAAGGCCCCGGCGATCTTCAGTTGTTCTTGCATGTGAACCTCTGGTTATTGTTGTTGTGGCCCCACAGGGCTTGCCCGCGAACCGCGGCTGGCTCAACCTTCGCCGACGAATGCCTGCACTTCGATCTCCACATCAACCCCCAGCGCCAACGCCGACGCCACGGTCGAGCGCACCGGCAGCGCGGCGCCGAAGAACGCCTTGTAGACCTCGTTGAAACCGGCGAAGTGGTCCATCGACGACAGCCACACCGTCACCTTGACCACCTGGTCGAAGCGCGCCCCGCAGGCCTCCAGGCTCTCGGCGATGCGCTCGCAGGCGGCGCGGGTCTGGGTCTGGATGTCACCGCGCACCACCTCGCCAGCCGTGCTCATCGGCACCTGGCCGGACAGGAACAGGAAACCGCCGGCCTTCACCGCACGGGAAAACGGGAATGGCAGGCTGCTGGGGAAACGCTGGATCTGATTGCTCATGACAAACTCCTTTCAGGGTTACTGGAAACGTGCCGGGGACAGGCGCTCGGGCGCCACCCCCTGGGCGGTCAGGCTCGGGCACAACGCTTGCCCGAGCAGCAAGTCGGCGGCCAGACGCGAAGCGCCGGCTGCCGACTGGATACCATAGCCACCTTGCGCCGCCAGCCAGAAGAACGCCGGCATGTGTGGGTCGAAACCGATCACCAGGTCACCGTCGGCGACGAACGAACGCAAGCCCGCCCAGGTGTGGCTCGGGCGGCGGATGGACAGCGACGTCATGGCCTCGATGTTGTAGATGCCAAGGGCGATATCGAGCTCCTCGGGCGCGGCATCCTGGGGCTCGACCGGGTCGGCATTGGCCGGTGAGCCCAGCAGTTGGCCGGCGTCGGGCTTGAAGTAGAAGCTCTCGTCGACACCGATCACCGCAGGCCAACGGGCAAAGTCCTGGTCGGCCGGGCCGGGGAAGGTAAACGCGCTGCGCCGGCACGGCTGCAGGCCGACGCGGGCCACGCCACACTGCTCGGCCACCCGGTCAGCCCAGGCACCGGCGGCATTGACCAGGCTGTGCGCCTGCAGCTGGCTGCCGTCGGCCAGCTCCACCTGCCACAGCTCATCGATGTAGCGGGCCCGGAGCAGTTCGGCGTTGCAGCGCAACTCGCCACCAGCGGCACGGTAGCCACGCAGGAAGCCCTGGTGCAGAGCGTGCACATCCAGGTCCATGGCGCCCGGCTCATGCACCGCACCGGCCAGGCTGTCGACGTTCAGGCTGGGGACCAGCGCCAGCGCCGCGTCGCGGTCGAGCAGGCTGACCGCAGTGCCGTTGGCCAGGTTCTGCGCGTGGGTGTGCTCAAGCAGCTCGCGTTGTTCATGACTGGCGACATACAGGCAGCCACGCGGCTCGAGCAGCGGGTGCTCGCAGAAGCCTGCTGGCGGCGCTTCGTAGAAGGCTCGGCTGGCGCGGGTAAGGGCCTGGATCTGCGGGGTGCCGTAGGCTTCCATGAACATCGCGGCCGAGCGCCCGGTCGAGTGGTAGCCCGGTTGCGCTTCGCGTTCGAGCAACAGCACGCGGCGTTCACCGGCCAGGCGATAGCCCAGCGAGGCACCCGCGATACCGGCGCCGACGATCAGGGTGTCGTAGATCTGGGTCATGCACGCTCCTGCTTGGAAAATTATCATTTATGAGAATTCTAATATATGAGAATTTCGAAACATGCAAGCGCGCGAGTTAAGATGCGCGACCCACGAAGTATGCCGAGACTCGCGAATGCCTGATGCCCGCCCCGCTGCCCTGCCCTTGCTAGACCGCGCCGAAGTCGGCGGGCGCCTGCGCCAGGTGCGCAAGGCACGCCAGTTGACCCTCAAGCAATTGTCCGAGCTCAGTGGCGTGCCGGTGTCGACCTTGTCGAAGATGGAACTGGCGCAGGTTTCGGTGAGCTACGAAAAACTGGCCGCTGCCGCGCGTGCCCTGAATGTCGACATCGCCCACCTGTTCCGGGCCAGTGGCCCGGTGGCGGAAGCCGTGGCGGCGCCGGTGACCGTGGTGGTCGACTCATTGCCCGCCGCCGCCGGATACTCCACCGGCACCTATGATTACCACCCGATCGCCGGGGCCTTCCCGGAACGGCGCATGACCCCTGCATACGCCCGCATCATCGCTCGCGAACGCGGCCAGTTCGACGATTTTATCCGCCACCCAGGCCAGGAGTTCGCGGTGGTGCTGAGCGGCCGGGTGCGCATCGAATTCGAAACCGGCGAGGCGGTCAGCATCGGGCCACAGGAAACGGCGTATTTCGACAGCCAGGTGGGGCACATCTACCTGTCGGAAAGCGAAGATGGCGGCGATGCCCATGTGATGGTGGTGATGACCGACCGCTGAGGCCGGTTATAACCTAATAACGAACAAGTCTATTTGGCTATAAAAACTCCCTATATGCTGGCACCCATCCGATAACGGGCAAAGCTGGGCAGTCGAGTAGCGTATGGATGTAGGATCTTTCGGTTTCACCATTGCCGGACTGGTTGTGGGTTTCATCGTCGGCATGACCGGCGTCGGTGGCGGCTCGCTGATGACCCCGATCCTGCTGTGGTTCGGCATCAACCCCGCGACTGCCGTGGGCACCGACCTGCTGTATGCCGCCATCACCAAGGGCGGTGGCATCTGGGTACATGCGCGCAACAAGAACATCGACTGGAAGATCACCGGCCTGCTCAGCCTCGGCAGCGTGCCGGCGGCAGCGCTGACCCTGTGGTTCCTCAGCACCCTGCACACCGACACCACGGCGCTGAACGCCATCATCAAGCAAGGCCTGGCGGTGGTGCTGATCCTCACCGCCCTGGCGATCCTGTTCAAGTCGCGCCTGCAAGCGTTCGCCAGCCGTCACGCCGGTGACCACTACCACCTCAGCGACCGCAGCCTGAACACCCTCACCGTGCTGACCGGCGTGGTGCTGGGTGTGATGGTCACCCTCACCTCGATCGGTGCTGGTGCATTGGGCACCGTGGCGCTGTTCCTGCTCTACCCGTTCCTGGCCACTCGCCGCCTGGTCGGTACCGAAATTGCCCACGCCGTACCCCTGACCCTGGTCGCCGGTATCGGCCACGCCGGCATGGGCAACATGGACTGGTCGCTGCTCGGCTACCTGTTGCTGGGCTCGCTGCCCGGCATCTACCTGGGCAGCCACCTCACCGGACGCATCTCCGACCGCGTGCTGCGCCCCTGCCTGGCGACCATGCTGTTGCTGATCGGCTACAAGCTGGCGTTCTGACCCGGCAACTGGCGCTTGCTCAGCCCAGACGCAAGCGCCACTGCCCGGTAAAGCTCAACTCGACCCGTGACAACGGCAGCACATCGATCCGCTGCGCGGCAGCCAGTGGGCATTCCAACACCGTCATCAGCGCTGCGCGAATCACCCAAGGGTGAGTCACCGCCAGCCACTCGCCCGGCCTGTCGAAGGCCATCAACCAGGCCGCCACACGCTCGCACACCTGCGCAAACGACTCACCGCCATGGGGCGCGCTGAACGGATCATTGAGCCACTGCGCCAACGCCTGAGGCTGCTCGGCCTGCAACTGCTTGAGCGGCAAACCCTGCCAATGGTCGAGGGCGCAATCGGCCAAGGCCGGCTCGATCTGCGCCTGTGACGAGAGCCACGCCGCCGTCTGCGCCGCACGCCGCTCCGGCGCAGCCAGCAGCTGCGTGGCGGGAGGGATTGGTAAGGGTTCGACGGCCAACGGCAAAATGCCGTCGTCGGGCTGCGCCAGACGCCCGCTTTTCTGGGCCTGGGTCAGGGCGTGGCAGAGCAAGGTCAGGCGTACGGCTTTCACCAGGGCGTTCTTCATTGATAGTCAGGCCGACTGGTTTAGCACGTCAGCCGCATTTTTACTGCAACAAAGTCACGCCAAAGCGGAACGCCGGGTTAGCATCGCCACTCCAACCTAGGCGAAATGCCACCAGAGCCCTTGATCAATGCCCGCCACCTCAACCAGCCCCTTGCTGCTCGCCTTGCGTGAAGGCACCCGTGACTGCCACAAGGCGCTGGAAGCCCGCCTGCCCTTCTTCAGCCCAGGCTTCGACAGTGCTGCCTACCGTCGCCTGCTGCAGGCCTACTACGGTTTTCATGTCCCCCTGGAACATTACCTGAGTGATTATCAGGGGCCAGAACGCCGCAAGACCGCGACCTTGGCCCGTGACCTGCAGGCCCTGAAGCTGAGCGAAGCCGACATCGACGCGCTGCCATTGTGCCAGGCACTACCGGCCATTCACGACGAAGCCAGCGCGCTGGGCGTGATGTATGTACTGGAGGGCTCGACCCTGGGTGGCCAGGTGCTCAAACGGGCGATGGCCGAGCGCCTGGGCATCGGCCACGACAGCGGTGCCGCCTTTCTCGATGTGTACGGGCCGCTGACCGGCAGCTACTGGCGCAGCTTCCTCGAGCGGCTTGGCCAGGCATCGGCTGAAGGGCCGGCACAGGCCACCACGGTACAGGCCGCCATCGACACTTTCACCCATTTCGAACAGTGGCTCGGCCAGCGCAATGTATTGAATTAGAGCCTTGACCAGACGCTATTCGGCGTTTTGCCACTATGAATTGCCAGTGTCGGCTCTCGTTACTTGTTGTATCCAATGACAACAAGGAAGTCGATTCATGACCGATATGACACGTCGCTCGTTGGTGGGCCTGGGCATGGCCCTCCCGTTGCTTGGCCAACTGGGTTGGGCCGGCGAAGCCCCCGCAGCGCCAGGCACCGACCAAGGGCCGGTGCGCATCAACTACAACGAAAGCCCCTGGGGCCCGAGCCCCGCTGCCCGCCAGGCCATGCGTGACGGCATCGAGCTATGCGGGCGTTACCCGTACAAGGCGCAGTACCGCCTGATCGACACCTTCGCTGCCGAACACGGCCTGGAGCCGTCGCAGGTCCAGGTGTTCTGTGGCTCGAAACTGGCCCTGCAGCACGCCGTGATGGCCTTCACCGGCCCACGCAGCCTGGTACTCGCCGAACCGTCCTACGAAGCCGCTGCCGAAGCTGCCCGCGGCCATGGCAGCGCCGTACACGCGGTGGCCCTGGATGCGCGCCATGCCCATGACGTCGATGCCATGCTGGCGGCCGACAGCTCCCCCGGGCTGATCTACCTGTGCAACCCCAACAACCCCACCGGCACGCTCACCCCGCGGCGCGATATCGAGCGCCTGCTCAAGCGCACGCCAGCCGACAGCGTGGTACTGGTGGACGAGGCGTATATCCATTTCAGCGATGCGCAAAGCTGCATCAGCCTGGTCAAGGAGCACCCGCAGCTGCTGGTGTTGCAGACGTTCTCCAAGCTCTACGGCATGGCCGGGGCACGCCTCGGATTGGCCATCGGCCAGGCCCCGCTGCTGGAGCGCCTGGAGATGTATGACGGCGACAACGTAGCCGCCGCCTCGACCTTGCTGGCGGGGCTGGCGAGCCTGAACGACCCGCAGCTGGTGCCCCAGCGCAAGGCCGAAAACGCTCGCCTGCGCGACCACACAGTCGCCTGGTTGGGCGCGCGCGGCTGGCAGTGCACGGCGTCGCAGACCAACTGCTTCATGATCGACATGCGCGGGCCCGCACAGCCGGTGGTGGACCGGCTGGCCCAGCACGGCGTGCTGGTGGGGCGAGTGTGGCAAAGCTGGCCGAACTGGGTGCGGGTGAGTGTCGGCGATGAACACGACATGCTGCGCTTTCGGGAAGCCTTTGCCAGGGTGACGGGCGGATAAGCGAACGGGAAAACACGCGCCTGCCGGAAGGTAGGTGCAATGGAGTGCCAGACACGCCTATACTTTATTTGACGAAAATTAACAGTCAATTGACGGAGGAGTGATGAGCACTTCAATCGCCCAGCGGCGCCAGGAAAAAGCCAGAGAGGATGTGCGCAATTCAGGCATCGACGAATTCTGGGCATTCAGCGCCAGCCGCTATGCACTCAGGGAGTCGGAACGGCTGGTGCAGATCAAGCGCGGCTTTTCTGCCCAGCTGTTCCGCGCCGTGCGCTACACCTTCAATCTGGAAGAACCTAGCCTGGCATTACTGCTCAATGCCTCGATCTCCACGCTTGAGCGGCGTGTTCGGGAGCACGAAGTGCTCGATACCGTCGCCTCCGAACGCCTGGACCGCATTGCCTCGGTGTCCCATCAGGCCGAGGAAGTCTTCGAGAGCCGCGACGCTGCTGCACAGTGGCTGTCGAAGCCGAACAAGGCCCTGGGTGATATTGCGCCGATCCTGCTCTGCGAAACCGAAATCGGTGCCAAGCAGGTGCGCCGGGTGCTGCAGGCTCTGGAATGGGGCGGGGTTGCCTGATGCGTGGGTGGCGAATAGCGAAGGCAAGACGCGCCACTGACTTGAGCGGCAAGGGTGCGGCCATCGAAGGCGGGCGCTGGAACGATCAGGACGTACCGGCCGTATACATGGGCATGACGCCGGCAATCTGTTGCCTGGAAACCTTTGTACACGCGACGGGCGAACCCACTGTTCCCTTGAAGATCACCTGCTTCGAGCTACCTGCAGAGACTTCGCTGTATCTGCACGTCGATGCGGCGGACCTGCCCGAAGGTTGGGCCAGCTTGCCTGCCGACCGCCCAAGCATGGAATTCGGCACTGCCTGGCTGAAGTCGAACAGCCACCTTGGGCTGATCATCCCATCTGCCATCCTGCCGTTGGAGCGCAATATCGTGATCAACCCCGGCCATCCAGCAGTGAATCAAATCCAGGTGGTTGAAATATACGACTTCATGTACGACCCACGGATGTTCCAAGTCGGCTCCCAGAACCTCTGAATACTCTGCCCATGCCGCTACGCGCCACATCGCAGCCCCGGCGATTTCGAAGCTAGCGCGCAACGACTTGCCTGCGTAGCTCATCGGCAAAAAACCGGACTGCGGCCGAAGGTTCACCCAGGCTCTGACGCAGTTCGATGATCACATTACCCAACGCCGGCAGCGCCACGTCACCGGTCTCCAATATCTGCCATCCCGGCCGAATCAACGGCGTGGACGTTGCCGCAATCGCCAGCCCGCTTTCCACTGCCAGCTGCACACCCGTAACCCCCGTACACTCGAAGGCCACTTCGTAATCGATCAGACTGGCGCTCAACGCCGAAAGGATGTGCCGGCGATAGCCGCAACCATGAGGGTACAGCGCCAACGGTAGCGGCGCGCTGCGGTCCAGCTCGAAACCTGCCGCCCCCACCCAGTGCAGCTGATCACAGCGCAGTACCTCACCATTGCCATCCGCCGCCCGTTGGGTGACCAGCGCCAGGTCCAGCTCGCCAGCCTCCAGGGCGGTGAACAGGTTCTGGGTGATGTCGTTGCGAATCTTCAGGCTGACCTTCGGGTAACGCTGGTTGAACTGCTGAATGACCGGTGGCAAGAACGCGCTGGCGTAGTCATCCGGGATGCCGAAGCGGACGGTGCCGCACACCTCACCCTTGGTGAAATGCGCCATGGCCTCGTCGCTCAGCGCCAGCATCCTGCGTGCATATTCCAGCATGCGCTCTCCGTGGGCCGTGAGTACCGTGCTCTGGTGCCCCCGTTCCACCAGCCGCTCGCCCACAAGGTCCTCCAGCTTCTTCAACTGGATGCTCACCGCCGCCTGGGTCTTGTGCAGCCGTTGCGATGCCACCGATAGGTTCTTGCTTTCGGCAATGGTCTTGAAGCTGTGCAGCAACGCAAGGTCGAGAAGGCGCACGGAAACTACCTCGGCGGAAAAATGAACGCTTCCCGGCATTAGGCAGGCATGAAAAAACGCCTGTCAAACACGCCTGCGCCCTGCACCGGCCCAGCAACGACTGGTTGCTTGCGGCTTAAATTCTTTTTATGCCGAGCTTATTTTTTATTCGATATCCGCCTGCTCCACCCTTGGCTAGATTGAGCCCGTCGACGGTGTGTGACCACTCACCAGCGATGCCCCGATTGGCTTGGCCGTGTGTGCCGGAGAAGAACAATGAAAGCCGAATTTGACTATGTGATTGCCGGTGCTGGCTCGGCGGGTTGCGTGCTGGCGCGTCGGCTTTCCGATGCGGGCCACCAGGTCCTGCTGCTGGAGGTGGGCCCTTCCGACAAGTCGTGGATCATCCGCATGCCTGCGGGCCTGCGCTCGGCGTTCAAGCCGACGTCGAAATACAACTGGTGGTACTACACCGAAGAACAGGCCCACCTGAACAACCGCAAGATCCAGCAACCCCGTGGGCGGGTGCTCGGTGGTTCGTCGTCGATCAACGGCATGACCTGGCTGCGTGGCCACCCGCTCGACTACGACGGCTGGCAGGCACAGGGGGCAGAAGGCTGGAGCTGGGCAGACTGCGCGCCCTACTTCAAGAAGATCGAATCCAGCGCGATCGGCGGCATCCACCGTGGCGACAGCGGCCCCATCCGTGCCCAGCGCCAGGAACAGCTGAGCCCGCTCAATGCCGCGTTCCTGGAAGCGGGCCAACAGGCGGGCTTCAGTCTGACGGACGACGTCAACGGCTACCGCCAGGAAGGGGTTTCGCGCTTCGAGATGAGCGTGCGTGACGGCATTCGCAACAGCGCTGCCTATGGCTATATCCACGCGCTGGGCCAGCACCCCAACCTGACCCTCTGGCTAGGCTGCGAAGTACAGAAGATCAACTTCGAAGGCACGCGGGCAACTGGCTTTCGCGTCGTCTACCAGAACCGTGTGATCGATGTCCGTGCGCAGCGCGAAAGCCTGCTGTGCTGCGGCGTATTCGGTTCTGCACAGCTGTTGATGCTTTCGGGTATTGGCCCTGTCGACCAACTGCGCGAGCACGGCATTGCCGCCCGGTTGAACGTGCCGGGGGTCGGCGAAAACCTCCAGGACCACCTGGAATGCCATATCCAGATGGAAACCAAGGAACCGGTATCGCTGAACCGCGAACTGCAATACCACCGCATGCTCTGGGCCGGCTTGCAGTGGTTCGGCTTCAGGAAGGGTGTGGCGGCGGTCAACCAGTGCCACGTCGGCGCCTTCCTCAACAGTTCGCCGACCACGCCGCATGCGGATATCCAGTTCCACTTCTTCCCGGTGTTCTTCGACAAGAACTGGATCCCGCTCAGCACTACCTACGGCTACCGTATCGGCGTAGGCCCCATGCGCCCGACCAGCCGCGGCTCGGTGAAGCTACGCAGCGCCAGGGTCGCCGACCCGCTACGCATCGACCCGAACTACATGGCCACCGAGGAAGACTGGCGGGTGATGCGCGAGGCCATGCGCCTGGGCATCGACTTCGCCGAGCAGCCCGCGTTCAAACGCTACAACCATCGCGAGGATACCCCGGGCCGCCACATCCGCTCAGGCAAGGCGCTGGATGCCTTCATCCGCGAAGATGCCGCCAGCGCCTACCACCCTTGCGGCACCTGCAAGATGGGTAGCGACACGGACCCCATGGCCGTGGTCGACAGCCACCTGCGGGTCAGGGGTATCGAAAGTCTGCGGGTGATCGATGCGTCGGTGTTCCCGACTGTGCCCAGTGCCAACATCAATGCCGCCACCATCATGCTGGCGGAGAAAGCCAGCGACCTGGTGCTGGGCAAATCGGGGTTGCAGCCTGAAGCCCTGCCCTATCACAGCCAAATCATGCAGGGCGCTCGACAGAAGGTGTCGGCGTGAACGCCGCAGGAGCAACGCAATGACCACCATCATCCAACGCCAGGCCACCGCCGAAGAGCAGCAAGCCAGCCAAAACTGGGCGCTGTGGGAAAGCGGCGAAACCGACCGCTTCGCCTACCAGTACGACCAGGACGTGCAGTTCGTCGTGCAAAGCGGCGAGGCGGTCATCTACAGCCCTGACAATCCCCCGGTCGCCATTGCCGCCGGCAACCACGTGACCATCCGTAAAGGTGTGGATGGCCTCTGGGCCATTCGTACACCCGTGGTCAATCGCTACCAGTACCTCTGACTGTCACGCCAGCCAGGATGGCTGAACGAACAACAAGCGACAGCGCCAATCATCAATCTGCCAAACCCGACTATTACAAGAAATGGAGATGCCCGATGATCCTGAATCTCGTCAGAACCCGCACCGTGTGCCAATGGGCAGTGGGTATTGCCTTTGCCTCGCTGGCCGCCCTTGGCCAGGCCGAGGACAAGAAACCCGTGGTGGTCGGCTGGGTCAACTGGGCCGACGCCGAGATCACCACGAAACTGGCCAAGCTGGCCCTGGAAGACCAGCTCCAGCAACCGGTGAAACTGGTCATGGCCGATATCGGGATCCAGTTTCAGGCGCTGGCTGCCGGCAAGGTCGACATGATCCCCATGGCGTGGCTCACGTACAGCCACAAACCGTTCTGGGACAAGTACAAAGATAGGCTTGAAGACCTGGGCGTACTGTACGAAGGCCGCCTGGGCCTTGCGGTACCCACCAGCATTGCGGAAAGCGAAGTCAAAAGCATCGAGGACCTGAACAAGCCGGAGGTCCGCGAAAAGTTCGCCGGCAAGATCCTCACCTCGGAAGTCGGCAACGGCCAGTACAAGACCGCCACGCGCGCCATCGCCGACTACAAGCTCGACGGCTACAAGCTGGTGGCCTCGTCCGAAACCGGCATGCTCAACGAGTTCGACCGCCAGCTCAAACGCGGGCAGTGGGCGTTGCTCAATGCCTGGAGCCCGCACTGGATGTTTTCCACCTGGTCGTTGCGCTACCTGGATGACCCCAAGGGGGTCTACGGCAAGGCCGAACAGATTCACGCCATTGCCCGTCAGGGCTTCAGCAAGGACTTCCCGCAAGTGGCGACATTCTTCGCCCACTACCAGATCCCGCTCAAGGACCTGGAAAGGATGATGAAACAGGCGCGCGAGACTTCGGCCGATCAGGTCGTGGCCGACTATTACGCTGCCCACAAGGCCACCTTCAGCGCCATGTTCCAGTTGGCAGCGGGGCAACCATGAAGCGTGCGCAAACCTCCATTGAAGACGTACCCCTGAACCGCTTTCACCAACGCCTGACCGTTCGCTCAGGGGGCGGTTCATTCGTTGATGGTTATGTCCTGAGCATCATTGGCGTGGTGATGTTGCAGATGTCCTCTGCCTTGCAACTCGATGGGTTCTGGGAAGGCATGATTGCAGCCTCGGCGCTGCTGGGCATCTTCTTCGGTGGTTTCATCGGAGGCTGGCTGACGGATGTGTTCGGCAGAAAACGCATGTTCCTGGTTGGCCCGGTGATCTTCGTGCTGGCCTCAGTCGCACAATGCTGGGCAGATACGGCGCTGGCGTTGTTCATGCTGCGGCTGTTGATTGGTGTGGCGGTGGGTATCGAGTATCCGGTGGCAACCGCCCTGCTGGTGGAGTTTCTGCCCAGGCGGTACCGCGGGCCCAGGTTGGCGGCGTTGGCGTTGCTGTGGTTTGCAGGTGCAGCCTGCGCCTATGTGGTGAGCGAACTGATCCTGCGCAGTGACGCTGAGCAGGCCTGGCGCTGGGTACTGGCCAGTGGCGCAGTATTGGGTGCCCTGCTGCTCCTGATACGCCTGGGTACCCCGGAATCACCGCGCTGGTTGCTGAGCAAGGGACGCCGCAATGAGGCGCAGGCGATCATCAAGCAGGTCTATGGCCGTGCGTTCTCGCTCGCCAACCTTCCGGAGCAGGCGCAGGAGCGCAAGCTGCCGCTGCGTGACCTGCTGCATTCTGGCTACGGCAAACGGATGATGTTCGTGGTGGTGTTCTGGACCTGCTCGATCGTGCCGGTGTTCGCGGTCTACGCCTTTGTGCCCAAGGTCCTGGCGGCGCTCAAGCTGACCGGTGACTTCGGCTCGCTCAGCTCCGTCGCCATCACCCTGTTCTTCGTCATCGGCTGCCTGATCGCCACGCGCCTGATCAATACGGTGGGGCGGCGCAACATGCTGATCTGCAGTTTCCTGTTCTCCGGCATGGCGTTGCTGGGCCTGGGTGCCTACAACAGCAGTTCGAGCGGGCTGATCCTGCTGTTCTTCTCTCTGTATGCGCTGTTCATTGGCGGTGCTCAGGTCCTGACGCTGGTGTACCCGAACGAGATCTTTCCCACGGAAATGCGCTCGATGGCAGTGGGGATCGGGACGTCGTTTTCCCGCGTGGGTGCGGCTGCCGGGACCTATCTGGTGCCGGCCTCGCTCAGCGGGATGGGGGTGGCCAACACGATGTATGCGGCGGCGGTGATTACCCTGATCGGCCTGGTGGTTTCGTGGCTGTATGCCCCCGAAACCAATGCCCTGAGCTTGCGCGAGGCCGCCGCGCTCGACTGAAAAATTTCACAGGCGATGCCTCTCTTGGGCTGAGCGGGCTCTTGTAGGAGCGGCCTTGTGTCGCGAAAGGGCTGCAAAGCAGCCCACCAATTTATACATCTGCACTGAAACCCTGGGGCTGCTTTGCAGCCCTTTCGCGACACAAGGCCGCTCCTACACATGACCGCGCCAACCGGACCTGGTCATCCGGTCCCCGATGGCCTCAAGGGTTGACCCGCCACAACCCGGCCACCTGCGTGGTAAACCCCGCACTCATCAGCTCCCGCCTCATCGCCCACTGCGCCGCCGCCGGCACCGCGGCACTGCGCAGCGTTCCCCTCCCCCTGCGTCACCTGGAAGTACGGCTGGCCCATTTTCACCAGCGGCTTGGCCTCGGCGCTGCGGGCGACGATGCAGCCGTCGTTGTTGCTCAGCACGACGATAGGCGTGCGCTGCAGGTCGGGGCGAAATACCCGCTCGCAGCTGGCGTAGAAGCTGTTGCAGTCGATCGGGGCAAAGACAGGGGTGGGATTCATCAGAAAGCGCCAATGATACTGTGCTTATATACAGTTAATCACAACCTCCCACCGATGCCTCCCGCCACGCATCCGATTTGCATCCTGCGTACGAACTCCTACAGTTTCGAACTGTGACAACCGCGCCGAGATTCCCGATGCGCAGCGCCGAAAAGACCGAGCACAGCACCACCGCCAAGGCCCTGCCGAAGATTCCCCGCAGCGTCTGGGCGCTGGGCTTCGTGTCGCTGTTCATGGACATTTCCTCGGAAATGATCCACGCCCTGCTGCCGCTGTACATGGTCGCCGTGCTTGGCACCTCGGTGGTCGCCGTCGGCTTCATCGAGGGCATCGCCGAGGCCACCGCGTCGATCACCAAGGTCTTCTCCGGCGCGCTCAGCGACCGCCTCGGCAAGCGCAAGCTGCTGACGGTGCTGGGCTATGGCCTGGGCGCGTTGACCAAGCCGGTATTCCCCATGGCCTCCGGGCTGGAATGGCTGACGGCGGCGCGCTTCGTCGACCGTATCGGCAAGGGCATCCGCGGTGCCCCCCGCGATGCGCTGGTGGCCGATGTGACCCCGCCCGAGCTGCGTGGCGCGGCCTTCGGCCTGCGCCAGACGCTGGACACCGTCGGCGCGTTCCTCGGCCCGCTGCTGGCGATCGTGCTGATGTGGCTGACCGCGAGCCATTTCCAGACGGTGTTCTGGGTGGCGGTGATCCCGGCGTTCGTCGCCGTGTACATTCTCGTTGCCTTCGTCCGCGAGCCCGAGACGGCGCCCAGCGCGCGGCCGGTGCGCTCGCCGCTGGCGCTGCATGAGCTGGTACGACTGGGCCCGGCCTACTGGCGATTGATCGGCCTGGCCATGGTGTTCACCCTGGCCCGTTTCAGCGAAGCATTCCTCCTGCTGCGCGCCCAGGACATGGGCCTGGCACCATTGTGGGCGCCCGCGGTGCTGGTGCTCATGGCCCTGGCCTATTCGCTGTCGGCCTACCCGGCCGGCGTGCTGTCGGACCGGGTGGGCCGCCGTGGCGTGCTGATGATCGGGCTGGCCCTGCTGATCGCCGCCGACCTGTTGCTGGCCTTGCTGCCAGGCTGGGCCGGGCTGGCACTGGGCGTGGCGGCCTGGGGCCTGCACCTGGGCTTCACCCAGGGCATCTTCGCCGCGCTGATCGCCGACAGTGCGCCGGCCAATCTGCGCGGCACGGCATTCGGCCTGTTCAACCTGCTGACCGGGGTGGCCCTGCTGATCGCCAGCGTGGTGGCCGGGCTGCTGTGGGATGGCGCAGGGTTCCAGGCGACCTTCCTGGTCGGGGCGGGCTTTGCCGGTGCCACCCTCGCCGGGGTTATGCTGCTGCGCTAGACCGGGTCAGGCTGCCGGGTCACCGTGGAAGGTAAGCGGCCCCTGCAAGCTGTCGCCGTCTATCCTGACCAGGTGGATGTGGGACCCAGGATGGAAGTCATGCGACGGCCTTGAGATAGGATTTTTCGACAAATGGGGGTACATGCCATGTGCGGACGCTTCGCCCAGTATCAGGGCCTGGCCGACTACCTGCGTGAACTGGACGCCGAGCAGGACGTGATCAGCGACTACGACAACGTGCCGATCGGCCGCTACAACGTCGCCCCCGGCAGCCGCGTGCTGATAATGCATCACGCCACCGATGGCCTGCGCATCGATCCTTGCCATTGGGGGTGGGCGCCGTTCTGGGCCACGGGCAAACGGCCGGTACCGATCACCGCGCGGGTTGAGACGGTGACCACCGGCAAGTTCTTCAAGGCCTTTTGGCCGCAAGGGCGAGCCTTGGTGATGGCCGATGGCTGGTATGAATGGGTGGCCGACCCACAGGATCCCAAGCGCAAACAGCCCTGGTTCATTCGCCTGAAAAGCCAGGCGCCGATGTTCATGGCAGCGCTGGCAGAGGTGCATGCGGAGCTGGAGCCGAACGAAGGGGATGGCTTCGTCATCATCACCGCCGCCAGCGATGCGGGGATGGTCGATATCCATGACCGCCGGCCCTTGGTACTGAGCCCGGAGCATGCACGTGTGTGGATCGACCCTGAGGTACCTGCCGAGGAGGCCGAACGCCTGGCGCGGGAGCAGTGCCTGCCGGTGGAGGCGTTCGAATGGTTTGCGGTGGGCAAGGACGTGGGGAATGTGCGAAATGAAGGGGCTGAACTGATTGTGATGCTGGATGCCGAGCATCAGCCCTGAATCTTTGTTGCCATTGCCGGGCTCTTCGCGGGTAAACCCGCTCCCACAGGAACCGCACAGGTTTCAAGGTCTGTGCGTACCCGCGAAGAGGTCGCTACTGATTAAGCCAGAACCTCCTGCTGCCGCAGCGCCCAGCCGCCCTGCCCGTCCACTTCCAGCCGATGAGTATGGAAGTCGGCCAGGGTACTGCGATGCCCCACGCTCACCAGCAAGGTCTCGGGCATCTCTTTGCGCAGCAACGCATACATCGCATGCTCCAGCCCTTCGTCCATCGCCGAGGTGGACTCGTCGAGGAACACCACCTGCGGCCGGTTGAACAGCACCCGGGCAAATGCCAGGCGTTGCTGCTCGCCGACGGAGAGAATGTTCGACCAGTCGCAACTCACTGCCAGTCGCTCTGCCAGGTGCGCCAGGTTGACCTCGCGCAGGGCCTGCTGCATGCGTGCTTCATCTTCCGGCTGGCTGTCGGCCGGGTAGGCAATGGCCGCGCGCAGGTCGCCCAGCGGCAGGTAAGGCCGCTGCGACAGGAACAACGCCTGGGTGCCCAACGGCCGCCGGACCTCGCCTTCGGCATACGGCCACAGGCCCGCCAGGGCGCGCAGCAAGGTGGTCTTGCCACTGCCCGACGGCCCTTTGATCAGCAGCGCCTGGCCACCGTGAAGGCGCAGGTCGAGGTCGGCGATCAGCGCATGGCCGTCCGGGCGCAGCACTTGCAGGCCGGTGATGTCCAGCGCCCGCGGCTGGTCTTCGGTCAACACCCGTGGTAGCGCGCTGGCCTGGTCGTTGGCGTCGAGGAAACCGGTCAGACGGTCGAGGGTGGCGCGGTACTGGGCGAAGGTGTCGTAAGACTCACGGAAGAACGACAGCGAATCCTGCACCTGGCCGAACGCCTGGGAGGTCTGCATCACATCACCCAGCTTGATCGCCCCGCTGAAGAAGCGTGGTGCCTGGAGGATGAACGGGAATACCACCGCCACCTGGCTGACACCCAGGTTGAAGCCGCTGAACTTCAGGTTTCGGAACACCAGCGCCCAGACGTTGACGATCAGTGCGCCGAAGCGCCCGAGCAAGGTTGCCCGTTCCACCGGTGCGCCCTGGTAGAAGGCGATGTTTTCGGCGTTCTCGCGCAGGCGCATCAGCGCATAACGGAAGTTCGCCGTGAGTTTTTCGTTGAGGAAGTTCAGGCGGATCAACGGCTGGCCGAGGCGGAAGGCAATCCAGGTGGCGATCAGCACATAAACGTATACCGCAAACACCATCGCCCGGGGTATCTCGTACCCCGCCACCGTCAGCGGTGCCGACAGGCCCCAGAGGATGCCGGTGAAGGCCACCAGCGAGACCAGCGCGCTGACCGCGCCCAGGGCCAGCGACACCGAATTGGTGACGAAGGCGTTGACGTCCAGTTCGATACGCTGGTCGGGGTTGTCTACCGGTTCGGCGAGGAAGCGGCCGCGGTAATAGGCATCGCCTTTCATCCAGTCGCGGGTCAAACGCTCGGTCAGCCACACCCGCCAGCGGATGCTGAAGGCCTGGGTCACGTAGAAGGTAAAAAGCGCGCGCAGCACATGGATGGTGGCCAGCACCGCGAACACCCCGAGCAGGTACCAGAAGGTCGTCTGATCAAGGGCCTGCAGGGCACTGTAGAAGCCGTTGTACCAGAACGAGAACAGCACGTTCATACGCACCGAGAACAGCGTCAGCACCAGCAACAGGCCGAACATCAGCAACGGCCGCCAACTGCGGCTCCAGGTGAAATACGGCCCGGCCACCTGCCAGAACTGCCGGCCCCAGCGCGTGTAGCGCACGGCCAGGGTGGCAGCGGCAGTGAAGCCGATGAGGGTGATGAACGAGGCGATTGCAAGCCAGCTCAGGCTCTCTTGCAGGGCCTGGTGCCAGTTCATGTCCATAGAAAATATCCGTGACGAGTGTTTCCGCGAGCGTAGCATCGCGGCGGGATTCGTCTTGCATAAATGACGGACATTTCATTTTTCCTGTCCCGGCCCCGCGAAGAGGCCGGGACAGGAGAGCGCTAGGCCAGGGCCTCCACCACCTTGGCATCCAGCCCTTCCTGGCCATGGGCCTCAATCCATTCCCCCAGCTGCCGGCGCATCGCCGGTGTCCAGAAGCTCTGCAGATGCTGCCTCACCCCCTGCACTGCCAGCGCCCGGTTTGGCTCGCTGTCGAAGTAGTGGGCAATCTGGTTGGCCATCTTGACCAGGTTGTCGCTGCTCATCGGCGCACCTCGGCTTTTTCCGCAATACGGCGTTCCTTGAGCAGGCGCCGCTGTTCGTCACTGAAGTCCTGGTAACGCTTCTGCCATTCCGACGGGTGGAACACCTTCACCACCTCCACCGCCGTGACCTTGTATTCCGGGCAGTTGGTGGCCCAGTCGGAGTTGTCGGTGGTGATCACGTTGGCACCGGACTCAGGGAAGTGGAAGGTGGTGTACACCACCCCGGGGGCCACCCGCGCGCTGACCTTGGCGCGCAGCACGGTCTGCCCGGCGCGGCTGCCGATACCCACCCAGTCGCCGTCGTGAATACCGCGGCTCTCGGCGTCATTGGGGTGGATTTCCAGCCGGTCGGCATCATGCCAGGCGGTGTTGCTGGTGCGCCGGGTCTGCGCGCCGACGTTGTACTGGCTGAGGATGCGCCCGGTGGTCAGCAGCAGCGGGTAGCGGCTGTTGACCTTCTCGTCGGTCGGCACATAACCGGTCAGCATGAAGCGCCCCTTGCCGCGCACGAACTGGTCGATGTGCATGGTCGGGGTGCCGTCGGGGGCGGCGTCGTTGCACGGCCATTGCAGGCTGCCGTGGCGGTCGATCTCGGCATAACTGACGCGGTGGAAGCTCGGCGTCAGGCGGGCAATCTCGTCCATGATCTCGGAGGGGTGGCGGTAGTTCATCGGGTAGCCCAAGGCATCGGCCAGGGCCACGGTAGCCTCCCAGTCGGCCTTACCAGCCAGCGGCTCCATGACCTTGCGCACCCGCGAGATGCGCCGCTCGGCGTTGGTGAAGGTGCCGTCCTTCTCGAGGAACGAGCTGCCCGGCAGGAACACGTGGGCGAACTTGGCCGTCTCGTTGAGGAAAATGTCCTGCACCACCACGCACTCCATGGCGCGCAGGGCGGCGGTGACGTGCTGGGTGTTGGGGTCGCTCTGGGCGATGTCCTCGCCCTGGCAGTACAGCGCCTTGAAACTGCCATCCAGCGCCGCCTCGAACATGTTGGGGATGCGCAGGCCCGGGTCGGGCTGCAGGGTCACGCCCCAGGCCTGCTCGAACTCGGCACGCACGCCCTCGTTGGAGATGTGCCGGTAGCCAGGCAGCTCGTGGGGGAACGAGCCCATGTCGCAGGAACCCTGCACGTTGTTCTGCCCGCGCAGCGGGTTCACCCCGACCCCTTCGCGGCCGATGTTGCCGGTGGCCATGGCCAGGTTGGCGATGCCCATCACCGCAGTGCTGCCCTGGCTGTGCTCGGTCACCCCCAGGCCATAGTAGATCGCCGCGTTGCCACCGGTGGCGTACAGCCGGGCAGCGGCACGGATCTGCTCGGCGGGTACGCCGCATACAGGCCCCAGGGTTTCCGGGGCGTTCTCCGGCAGGCTGACGAA
This sequence comes from Pseudomonas sp. SMN11, assembly GCF_052041945.1. Lineage (NCBI taxonomy): Bacteria > Pseudomonadati > Pseudomonadota > Gammaproteobacteria > Pseudomonadales > Pseudomonadaceae > Pseudomonas > Pseudomonas sp. SMN11. The sequence goes on from NZ_JBKGGW010000022.1 coordinate 24,193, forward strand.
GTCGCGCCAGCGGGCGAAGTCTTCGGTCTCGCAGCGGGCGTCGATGAAACGCTGGGCCAGCAGCCCCTCGCTGACGATCACGTGGGCCATGGCGTTGAGCATGGCCACGTTGGTCCCAGGGCGCAGCTGCAGGTGCAGCTCGGCACGGGCGTGGGGCGAGTCGACCAGGTCGATGCGCCGCGGGTCGATGACGATCAGCCGTGCGCCCTGGCGCAGGCGGCGCTTAAGCTGCGAGCCGAACACCGGGTGGGCGTCGGTGGGGTTGGCGCCGATCACCAGGATCACGTCGGCCTGCATCACCGAATCAAAGCTCTGGGTACCGGCCGACTCGCCCAGTGTCTGCTTCAGGCCATAGCCGGTCGGCGAGTGGCAAACCCGCGCGCAGGTGTCGACGTTGTTGTTGCCGAATGCCGTGCGCACCAGTTTTTGCACCAGGTAGGCTTCTTCGTTGGTGCAGCGGCTGGAGGTGATGCCGCCGATGGAGTCGCGCCCGTACTTGAGCTGGATGCGGCGGAACTCGCTGGCAGCGTAGGTCACCGCCTCATCCCAGCTGACTTCCTGCCACGGGTCTTCCAGGCGCTTGCGGATCATCGGCTTGGTGATGCGGTCGGGGTGGGTGGCATAACCCCAGGCGAAGCGGCCCTTTACGCAGGCGTGGCCGTGGTTGGCGCCGCCGTTCTTGTCCGGGACCATGCGCACCAACTGGTCGCCTTTCATCTCGGCGCGGAACGAGCAGCCGACGCCGCAGTAGGCACAGGTGGTGATCACCGCACGCTCGGGCTGGCCCAGCTGGACCAGGCTCTTCTCGGTGAGGGTCGCGGTCGGGCAGGCCTGCACGCAAGCACCGCACGACACGCATTCGGAGGCCAGGAAGTTGTTGCCACCGGCCGCTGCCACCCGCGAATCGAAACCGCGCCCGGTAATGGTCAGGGCGAAAGTACCCTGGATGTCCTCGCAGGCGCGCACGCAGCGGCTGCAGACGATGCACTTGCTGGGTTCGTAGTCGAAATAAGGGTTGGAGGTGTCTTTCTTCTCGGCCAGGTGGTTGGCGCCGTCATAGCCGTAGCGCACCTCGCGCAGGCCGACCTGGCCAGCAACGGTCTGCAGTTCACAGTTGCCGTTGGCCGAACAGGTCAGGCAGTCCAGCGGGTGGTCGGAGATGTACAGTTCCATCACATTGCGGCGCAGGTCGGCCAGGCGCGGGGTTTGCGTGCGCACGACCATGCCTTCGCTAACCGGCGTGGTGCATGAGGCCGGGTAGCCACGCATGCCGTCGATTTCCACCATGCACATGCGGCACGAGCCGAAGGCTTCGAGGCTATCGGTGGCGCATAGCTTGGGGATGCTGGTGCCGAGCATGGCGGCGGCGCGCATCACCGAGGTGCCGGCCGGCACGCTGATGCTGCGGCCGTCGATGTTCAGGCTGATCTGCACGTCGCTTTGACGGGCTGGGGTACCCAGATCAGTCTCGGGGTCGAAGTAATTGATCACTGCGTGGCCTCCGGGGTGGTCAGCCCAAAATCGGCAGGGAAATACTTGAGGGCGCTGGCCACCGGGTAGGCGGTCATGCCGCCCATGGCGCACAGCGAGCCGTACTGCATGGTGTCGCACAGGTCGCGCAGCAGCAGGGCCTGGTCATGTCGTTCACTGAAGTCGCTGGTCGCGATCAGCCGGTCGACAACCTCCATGCCACGGGTCGAGCCGATCCGGCACGGGGTGCATTTGCCGCAGGACTCCTCGGCGCAGAACTGCAGGGCGAAGCGCGCCATGCTGGCCATGTTCAGGGTATCGTCGGCCACTACCACGCCGCCGTGCCCGAGCATCGCGCCCATGGCAGCGAATGCCTCGTAGTCCAGGGGGGTATCGAAGTGGCTGGGCGGTACCCAGGCGCCGAGCGGCCCGCCAACCTGGGCGGCCTTGAGCGGGCGACCACTGGCAGTGCCGCCGCCGTAGCCTTCCACCAGTTCGCGCAGGGTCAGGCCAAAGGCGCGTTCCACCAGGCCGCCATGGCGGATGTTGCCGGCCAGCTGGAACGGCATGGTGCCCAGCGAGCGGCCCATGCCGAAATCGCGGTAGAACGCCGCGCCCTCGGCCAGGATGGTTGGCACCGAGGCCAGGGTGAGCACGTTGTGCACCAGGGTCGGCAGGCCGAACAGGCCTTCGAGCGCGGGCAACGGCGGCTTGGCACGGACGATGCCGCGCTTGCCTTCGATGGATTCGAGCAGCGCGGTTTCCTCGCCGCAGATATAGGCGCCGGCGCCGACTCGCACTTCCAGATCGAAGGCCTGGCCGCTGCCGGCCACATTGCTGCCGAGGTAACCGGCGTCGCGGACGATGGCGAACGCCTGGTTCAGCACGCGGATGGCGTCGGGGTATTCAGAGCGCACATAGATGTAGCCTTTGTCGGCCCCGACGGCGAGGCCGGCGATGATCATGCCTTCGATCAGCAGGAAAGGGTCGCCCTCCATCAGCATGCGGTCGGCAAAGGTGCCGGAGTCGCCTTCATCGGCGTTGCACACCACGTACTTCTGCCCTGCATTGGCCTCGCGCACGGTGCGCCACTTGATGCCGGCCGGGAACGCCGCCCCGCCCCGGCCGCGAAGGCCGGAATCGAGAACGGTGGCAACCACGGCGGCGCCATCCAGCGCTACAGCCTTTTCCAGGCCCTTGAAACCGCCGTGGGCGCGGTAGTCGTCCAGCGACAATGGGCGGCTGATGCCGGCACGGGCGAACAGCAGGCGCTGCTGAGATTTCAGGTAGGCGATCTCTTCGACCGCGCCCAACGCCAGCGAATGGCCACCTGGCTCACCGGCCAGGGCGTCAAGCAGCGATGGCACGTCTGCCGGGGTGACCGGACCAAAGCCCTGGCGCCCCTCGGTGCTTTCACATTCCAGCAGCGGTTCCAGCCAATACAGGCCACGCGAGCTGGTTCGCTGAATTTCGATGGGCAGCTGGCGGCGCTCGGCCTCGGCCTTGATGGCATCGGCGACCTGATCGGCGCCGACGGCACGGGCAACCGAGTCACAGGGTATGAACAACTTCAGCATGTTTCGCCCTCCAGACAACCGTTCACCAGCGCCCGCAGGCGCTCGGGGGTAAGCCGCGCATGCACTTGGCCATCCAGTTCCAGCGCCGGCGAACAGGCGCAGGCGCCCAGGCAGTACACCGGGCGCAGGCTGATGGCACCGTCGGCGCTGGTGCCGTGGTCATCCAGCGCCAGCTGTTCGCGCAGTTGCGCAGCCAGGGCTTCGCTGCCTCGGCTCTGGCACGACTCGGCGCGGCACAGGCGCAAGGTGTGGCGGGCAGGCGGCGTGGTGCGGAAGTCGTGATAGAAGCTGATCACCCCGCGCACCTCGGCGAGGCTGAGGTTGAGAGCATGGGCGATTTCAGGGACAGCAGCTTCGGGGATGAAACCGACAGCGTCCTGGAGGGCATGAAGGATCGGCAACAGCGCGCCGGGGGTGTCCTTCTCGCGGGTCAGGATGTTCTGGATTACCGGCAGGTGAAGCAGTTCATCAGGCATACAGCGGACCTCGGCATCACGGACCCTGCCTGAATATTGTGGGGGCAGGAATCCGGCATGTTCTGCTGCGGCACACCGGCCACGTCACGGCTGGCGTGGGCGCGGAGGCCTCCTTGCCGATGGCCGTGCGTCTGCGCGCACTGGGCTCAAGGGCATCCACTAAGCATGGCACTTGTGGCAGCAAACGGTAGTGTGCGAGCGACCAGGCGCATTCTGAAACCGACGTGGTATCAACGCCCAAATGCTGGGTCAATGGCGCTTGAGCACCCCCAGATGCGCATCATCCATCAACGCCTTGGCCATCTCGCACAGGTAATGCGAGGCCCAGACCAGCGCGGGTTCGTCGTCCATCACGCCGATGAAGGAGGCGCGGCGCGAGCAGTCCATCAGTACAGAGGGCTGTGCCATGGCGTAGTCGCAACAGTTGCCGGGTTCTACGCGGAACAGGCGCTTGCCTTTGGCCACGCCCTCCAGGCAGGTGGCCGAGCCGACGGTGACGCCAAGCCTGGCGGAGGTTTCGGGCTGTTGCTTATCCATTCTCAATCCCCTTGAAAACGCTGATATCAAGCCATTGCGCGGTCTTTGTGGGAGCGGCCTTGTGTCGCGAAAGGGTCGCGAAGCGGCCCCCGGATCTTGGCGCTGTCGCTACTATTGCCGGGGCTGCTTTGCAGCCCTTTCGCGACACAAGGCCGCTCCCACAAAGACCGCGCTGGCCTCAGGTTCCGATCATTACTTGAATGTCAGTGCAGCGTGTGCACCTGCCGAGGCCTCTGTAGCTGCACCTGCGCGATCGCCGACTCCAGCAACGCGCGCACCGCCTCCATTTCCTGGATCGTCGACAGCGTCATGACGGTGACGGGTAACTTGGGCAGCGTGGTGATGGCCTGCCGGGCTGTGGCGAGGCCGCGGAGCAGGAACTCGGTAGCCTCGACCAGCGTGTCTTCGAGGTAGTGGGAAGTTTTGTTAAGACTTTTTCCATTTTTCGTTAACGTAATTTTCACGCCCCGCTCTCTAGCCTCTCAGCCTTTCCGGCAGCCCGCCCCTTCTGGCTGCCGCCATGGTTCTACGAGGCACACGTGGCAAACACCGCATCCCCATCCGCGCCCAAGCGCGTGGACTGGGCCGGCCTGGGCTGGCTCCTGCTGTTCTTCTGGTACTTCTCCGGCGTCACCCAGGCGCTTCTGCTGTTCAGTGGCACCACCGGCTTCGCCGGTTTCCGCGATGCCCTGTTTCTCAGCACCCTGTGGCTCGTCCCGGTCCTGCTGCTGCCACGCCTCACGCGCACCCTCGCCGCCGTCATCGGCGTGGTGCTGTGGGCCGCCTCGCTGGTGGGTTTGAGCTACTTCGGCATCTACCACCAGGAATTCTCGCAAAGCGTCATCTTCGTGATGTTCGAGTCGAACACCGCCGAAGCGGGCGAATACTTCAGCCAGTACTTCAGCATTGGCCTGATGCTTGGCCTGCTGGCCTACACCGTGGGCGCCGTGCTGCTCTGGACCCGCGTGCGCCCGGTCACCCTGCGCCTGCGCAGCCGTATCCCGGTGGTGGTGGTGTTGCTGGTCGCCAACCTGGTGCTGCCGTTCTACAAGCAGATGGTCACCCAGGAACGCAACTTCGCCGATGCCATGGAGAAGGTCCAGCAGCGCATGGAACCGGCCGTGCCGTGGCAGCTGGTGGTCGGCTACCGCCAATACCTGCAGCAGCTGAACAACATGCAGAACCTGCTGGCCCAGAACGCCGCCCTGCCGCCCCTGCAGAACCTTCAGGACAGCAGTGGCGAAGCGCCGCGCACGCTGGTGCTGGTGCTGGGTGAATCGACCACCCGCGAGCACATGCACCTGTACGGCTACAACCGCGACACCACCCCCAACCTGGATGCCCTGGCCGCCGACAAGAACCTGACCGTGTTCCAGAACGTGGTCACCCCGCGCCCCTACACCATCGAGGTGATGCAGCAGATCCTCACCTTCGGTGACGAAGAACACCCCGACCGCTTCCTCACCGACCCGTCGCTGATCAACCTGATGAAACAGGCAGGCTACAAGACCTTCTGGATCACCAACCAGCAGACCATGACCAAGCGCAACACCATGCTCACCACCTTCTCGCAGCAGACGGACGAGCCGGTGTATCTGAACAATCAGCGCAACCAGAACGCCAGCCAGTACGACGAAGTGGTGCTGCCGCCGTTCGAGAAGGCCCTGAAGGACCCGGCGCCGAAGAAGTTCATCATCGTCCACCTGCTGGGCACCCACATGGACTACCGCTACCGCTACCCGGATGCCTATCAGCACTTCACTGATCGCAAGGGTGCACCGGCTGCGCTGACCGATGACCAGGTGGAAACCTACAACTTCTACGACAACGCGGTGCGCTACAACGACTTCGTGGTGTCGAGCCTGATCAAGCAGTATTCGGCAGCCACGCCCAACGGCTTCCTGCTGTACCTGTCCGACCACGGCGAAGATGTGTACAGCTCCGGCAACCACGACCGCCTGGGCCGCAACGAAGGCGCGCCGACCCGGCCGATGTACACCGTGCCGTTCCTGCTGTGGACCTCACCGAGCTGGCAAGCGGAGCACCCACGCGACCTGCAGTCGATGGCCAACCGCCCCTACAGCAGCTCGCACCTGATTCACACGCTGTCGGATCTGGCAGGCTTGAGCTACGACAAGTACGAGCCGGCCAAGAGCCTGGTGAACGCGCAGTTCGCGCCAACGCCACGCTGGATTGGCGACCCGTACCGCAAGGATGGGTTGCATGAGTTCGACCTGTTGCCGCAGGACAAGGCGGAGCAGGTTCAGCAGACCGCGGCCAACGAGCAGAAGTAGCTCGCGGACGGATACTGACGTCTGAAAGCCGATGGCGATATCTCTGATCGCGCCATCGGCTTTTTTGCTTGTCGGCCGCTGCGCTATGCGCGCAAGCGGCTTTAATTGGAATTGAAACAGCGTCTGAACGCACGGCGGGGACATGCATCATGGGCGAACTCGAAACACTCAACCGCTCCCTCTTCCTGCTGATCAACGGCGGCGGTGATACGCCGCAGTGGCTGGTCCTGCTCGCCATCGGCATTGCCAAGGGGCTGATCTTTCTGCTGCCCGTGTTGATGCTGGGGTTCTGGCTGTGGGGGCACCGTGGGGAACGCAGGCTGGTACTCAAGGCGACCCTGGTTACGGTGATTGCGTTGGTCGTCAATCAGCTCATCTGGGCTGCCTGGCCGCATCCACGGCCGTTCATGATCGGGTTGGGGCATAACTGGATGCTGCATGCGCCGGATTCGTCATTTCCCAGCGATCATATGACCGTGTTTGCCTGCATGGGCTTGACCTTGCTGCTGGATGGGTTGTCTGGGTGGGGTGTGGTCATTCTGCTGACCGGGCTCAGTGTCGCCTGGGCGCGTGTCTTCCTCGGCGTACACTTTCCGCTCGATATGGTGGGAGCGGTGATTGTTTCGTTCTTGGTTTACTCTGGATTTTCACCGATCTGGAAACGTATTGGCCCGCGTATCACTGACGGGGTGGAGCGCCATTATCGCAACGTTTTGGCAATGCCAATACGGGCGGGGTGGGTACGAAGTTAAGATTGAACCTAGGCGATGATTCGCGGCGGCATGCTGCAGGCTAGATACCCCGGTAAAATGCACAGACCGCTGACAGGTACCAATTTTGCACCACTATCCCATCCCTAAACGACCGTGCGGTAACAAACGACCAAAACCAGGCATCCAGTTGCGCCTAGGGACCTTAGGTCGTTGATTCTCGATCTTTAGCAGGTATGACAGACACTTCGTTTTTGCGAACGCCTTGTGGGGAAAGCATGGAGATTCGCCGCTTCAGAACTGGGGATGAGATTGCGCTGTTCGACGTCTTCTACTCTTCCATTCATGAGATCGCGTCACGTGATTACGCTCGCGATCAAGTCGAGGCTTGGGCTCCTGCCGATCTTGATCAAACGCTATGGGCGGAGCACCTTCGAAACCTCCGCCCGTTCGTGGCTGAGGTATACGGCAAAATTGTGGGCTATGCCGACATTCAACCGAACGGTTATATCGACCATTTTTTTGTGTCGGGTACTCACCCTCGGCAAGGAATAGGCACTTTACTCATGAATCGTATCCATGAAGAAGCAAGGTTACTTGGCATCGATGAACTTACTTCAGACGTCAGCAAGACGGCTGAAGCGTTCTTTGAACAGCACGGTTTTCATGTCGTGCGGCGAGGATTTCCAATCCGCCGGGGCGTAACGCTTCAGAATGCATTGATGCAAAAAAACTTAAAATGTGGCGCATGAATGCCCGGGGCGTACCAGCGACCACTTCGTGTAGGTTGCTGCTAATCACGCGAAATCTTCAGCCCTTTCTGTGATGGATTGGACCTACTAGCGACGCATTCGTCTCTCTGAATGGCAATCTACTCCCCGCTCGCCAAGACCATATGCCCCACCGTCACAACCCAGGACAGCAACGGTTCAGGCGTCGACATTGAGATCGCATTGTGTAAACCAATTCAGTCTCTCGTCGCTTCGCCCAGCTTGAGCCACCTGCTTTCAGGCGAACATCTGGTCTTCTTGGTAGACTAGGACACCTTTTTCTTGAGTCGGATATGGACGGTATTGATGACCGTACCAACGGCCACTTCCCTTGCTCTGACCATTGCCATGATTTTCGGTGACACAGGCGTGAATGACTGTCACACCAAAGCGCCTCAAAAACCCGGTAAATCGTACAAACATGCGTAGACCAGAATGCCTTTAGAATCAGCCTCAAAGCCACAAACCACGCGCCATGAGCCGTCCCGCCGCTTCAGCGTGGCCCCCATGATGGACTGGACGGACCGTCATTGCCGGTTCTTCCTGCGCCTGCTCTCCAAGCAAACCCTGCTCTACACCGAAATGGTCACCACCGGCGCCCTCCTCCACAACGACGCCCACCGTTTCCTGCGCCACGACGTCTCCGAGCACCCGCTGGCCCTGCAGCTGGGCGGCAGCGTGCCGGCCGACCTGGCCGCCTGCGCCAAACTGGCCGAGGAAGCCGGCTACGACGAGGTCAACCTCAACGTCGGCTGCCCGAGCGACCGGGTGCAGAACAACATGATCGGCGCCTGCCTGATGGCCCATCCGGCACTGGTGGCCGATTGCGTGAAGGCCATGCAGGATGCGGTATCCACGCCAGTGACGGTGAAGCACCGCATCGGCATCAATGGCCGCGACAGTTATGCCGAGCTGTGCGATTTTGTTGGTCAGGTGCGTGAGGCCGGTTGCCGGAGCTTTACCGTGCATGCGCGCATCGCGATTCTCGAGGGGCTGTCGCCGAAGGAAAACCGCGAGATCCCGCCGCTGCGGTATGACGTGGCCGCGCGGTTGAAAGCGGACTTCCCGGACCTGGAGATCGTGCTCAACGGCGGGATCAAGACCCTGGCAGAATGCCAGACGCACCTTGAGACCTTCGATGGCGTGATGCTGGGACGTGAGGCGTACCACAACCCTTACCTGCTGGCTGACGTGGACCAGCAGCTGTTTGCCAGCGGAGCGCCGGTGGTGAGCCGCAGCGAGGCACTGGAGCAGTTGCGGCCTTATATCGTGGCGCACATGGAAAGCGGTGGCGCGATGCATCACATCACCCGGCATATTCTGGGGCTTGGCCAGGGGTTCCCAGGGGCGCGGCGGTTCCGGCAGTTGTTGTCGGCGGATATTCACAAGGCGGCGGAGCCGCTGAAAGTGTTCGACCAGGCGGCGGAGTTGATGCAAGGGCGATGACTCTCTGGCCCGGCACCGTTCTGTAGGAGCGGCCTTGTGTCGCGAAAGGGCCGCAAAGCGGCCCCTCATGCATAGATTGCCGGGGCTGCTTTGCAGCCCTTTCGCGACACAAGGCCGCTCCTACACGGGATGCGCACCACATCGGGAGTGGCTTGGGGAACCTCGCGTGCGCTGCTGACTCGAATCATCACCTTCGGCAATTCTGCCCTGCCCCACTGGCCTCTTGAGCGCCCGTCGGGCCTCGGGTAATGTCGAGTAAATGCACAGGACAGAGCACGCCCATGACCTCCAAGCTGGAACAACTCAAGCAGTTCACCACCGTGGTTGCCGACACCGGGGACCTGGATGCCATCACCCGCCTCAAGCCGGTCGATGCCACCACCAACCCGTCGCTGCTGCTCAAGGCCGCCGCCATGCCGGGCTATGCCGAGCTGCTCAGGCAGGTGAAGGCCGATGCCAAGGGCAATGTCGACCTGGCCTGCGACAAGTTCGCCGTGGCCGTGGGCGCGGGCATTCTCAAGGTCATTCCGGGGCGCATTTCCACCGAGGTGGATGCTCGCCTGTCGTTCGATGAGCCAGCCCTGCTGAACAAGGCACGCCAGCTGATCGGCTTGTACGAAGCCGCCGGGGTGTCGAAAGACCGCGTGCTGATCAAGCTGGCCTCCACCTGGGAAGGCATCCGCGCCGCCGAGAAACTGGAAAAGGAAGGCATCCAGACCAACCTGACCCTGCTGTTCTCCTTCGCCCAGGCTCAGGCCTGCGCAGATGCTGGCGTGTTCCTGATTTCGCCGTTCGTGGGCCGTATCTACGACTGGTACAAGAAGAGCACCGGCCAGGAATACGTCGGCGCCGAAGACCCGGGCGTGCAGTCGGTCACGCGCATCTACAACTACTACAAGGCCAATGGCTACGACACTGTGGTCATGGGCGCCAGCTTCCGCAATCTCGGCCAGATCGAACAGCTGGCCGGCTGCGATCGCCTGACCATCAGCCCGGACCTGCTGGACAAGCTGGGCAGCGACCAGGGCGAGCTGCCGCGGATTCTCAAACCGGGCAATGCCGGTGAAGCCAAGCAGGTACTGAACGAAAGCCAGTTCCGCTGGGCGATGAACGAAGATGCCATGGGCACCGAGAAGCTGGCCGAAGGCATTCGCCAGTTTGCCCGGGATCAGGAAAAACTCGAGAAGTTGATGGCTGAAAAAGCCTGATACATCTACGGTTTGCCAGACGGGCGGGAAATGTTCAGCATTTTCCGCCCGTTTTGTTTCAGCGGGTTATGAACGCGTTCTGAACTCAAAGGCAAAATGACCTCATCCCCATTGCCCCTCGTACTCGCCGGCCCGGTTCTGCGCCGCCTGGAGCCGCAAAGGCTGGCCATCTGGCTGGTCGGCAGCCAACCCCTGCAGCCCGAATTCATCCTCGACGGCACTGCCAAGGTCGATTGCCAGGTCGTTGCTGTCGGCCAGCACGCCTTCATTCACCTGCTGGACATTCACTTCGCAGAGCCTCTGCCATGCAACGTCGCCATCGAGTATGACCTGCTGCTCGACGGCCAGGGCATCGCTGGCTGGGCGCCGCACTTGCTCTACCCTGGCAGGCATCGCCCCAGTCTGGTGCTGCGCGACCGCCTGGACCAGTTGCTGCACGGGTCCTGTCGCAAACCGCATCACCCGGCCGCCGACGGCCTGCTCTGCGCCGACCGCTTGCTACAGACCTGCCAACGACCGGACGACCGCCCCGCCGTGCTGTTGATGACCGGCGACCAGGTTTATGCCGACGACGTCGCCGGCCCGATGCTGCGTGCCATCCATTCGCTGATCGAACGCCTGGGGCTGTTCGACGAAGCGCTGGATGGCGCGGTGGTCGCCGACAGCCAGGCGCTCTACCGGCATCCGGCCAGCTACTACCACCGCGCCGACCTGCTTCCCGCCCAGGCACGCAACGAATCCCTGCGCGAACGCTTCTTTGGCGGCAAGCGCAAGCCGATATTCTCCTCCAGCAATGCCGACAACCACCTGGTGACCTTCGCCGAAGTCATGGCCATGTATCTGCTGGTGTGGGCTCCCGCGCCCTGGCGCCTGGTGAAGCTGGACATGCCTGCCGGTCTGAGCCAGCAGGACCATGCACGCTATCGCGAGGAACTGCCGCTGATCGAGGCCTTCGCCGCCAGCCTGGGCGACGTGGCACGGGTGATGGCCCACCTGCCCTGCCTGATGATCTTCGACGACCACGACATCACCGACGACTGGAACCTCTCCGCGCAGTGGGAGGAAACCGCCTATGGCCACCCCTTCTCGCGGCGAATCATCGGCAATGCGTTGCTGGGCTACCTGCTGTGCCAGGCCTGGGGCAACGACCCGGATGCCTGCAACACACTGGTTGGCCAGTGCCAAACGCTAACCCGGCAGCAGGATGAGCTGATCGGCGAGCTGTTGCGCTTCCAGGGCTGGCAGTACAGCCTGCCCAGCGAGCCGCCGCTGCTGGTGCTGGACACCCGCACGCGCCGCTGGCGTAGCGAGAGCGACCTGGGCAAGCCGTCCGGCCTGCTCGACTGGGAAGCGCTGTGCGAGCTGCAGCAGGCACTGCTGGACCACCCCTCGGCAATCATCGTGTCACCGGCACCGATCTTTGGCGTCAAGCTGATCGAGACCGTGCAGAAGGTATTCAGCTGGCTGGGCTACCCGTTGCTGATGGATGCCGAGAACTGGATGGCCCACCGTGGCGCGGCGCAGGTGATCCTGAACATCTTCCGCCATTCGCGCACGCCGGGGCACTACGTGATTCTCTCGGGCGATGTGCACTATTCGTTCGTCTACGAGGTGCTGATCCGCCACCGCCAGCGCAGCCCGCATCTGTGGCAGGTGACCAGCAGCGGGATCAAGAACGAGTTCCCACGGCGCTTGCTGGACGTGCTGGACAGGCTCAACCGCTGGCTGTATTCGCCACGCTCACCACTGAACTGGTTCACCAAGCGCCGGCAGATGGAGGTGGTGCCACGCACACCCAGTCGCAGCAAGGCCGGGGAACGGCTGTGCAATGGGGCGGGGTTGGGGCAGGTGCTGTTCGATGAGCAAGGGCGGCCGGCGCGGGTGTTCCAGCTGAGTGCGGATGGCAGTGAGGCGACCGAGTTTGCGCAGCGAGAGTGACTGGCCTAGTGGCGTTGTGGAGGCCTTGCTGGCCTCTTCGCGGCTGAAGCCGCTCCCACAGGGATATCACCCGTCTTGAAGCCTGTGCTGTACCTGTGGGAGCGGCTTTAGCCGCGAAGAGGCCGGCACAGGCTGAAGATCAGGTACGCTCCAGCGCATTCACCAGGTCATGGAAGGCTTCGCGGTTGGAGTCATTGAGCCCCATGAGAATCTTGTGCGCTTCCAGCACCTTGGAACGCACCACATCCTCGTTCTGATCCTGCGACGGCAGGTCGGTCAGGCACTCGGGGCGCGGCACCGGGCGGTCGACGATGTTGAACACCTGGTCGAAGCCCATGGATTGCAGCAGGCGCGAAATGTCCGGGTTGGTGGTAACCACGGTCGGCAACAGCCCCACCTTCTGCCGCGACAAGATCGACAGCTTGGCCAGCAGGCCCAAGGTGGTGCTGTCGATGCTCTCGGTCTCGGTCAGGTCGATGACGATGGTCGAGAAGTTCAGCGCGGTGAAAATCTTCTCGATCGTCGCATCCAGCGCCGAACACAGGGTCAGGCGCACTTCACCGACGAATTTCAGTACAAAGGTACCGCTCTGCTCGGCGAACTGGATTCTACCGGTACTCATTGAAGGTTCCTGCTCAACACCAATAGGGCGATATCATCCGGCATCTCCCCAAGCGTAGCCAATCCAAATCGTTGGCGCAGCCCATCCAGGCTACCACCCGCTGCATTGACGATCTCCGGCAAGGCAGCTTCTTTATCTTTGAGCGTATGCCCGGGCAAAAGGTCCAGAATGCCATCGGACATCAGGCTCAGGCTGAACTGTGGCGGCAACTCGATCACCAGGTCCTGGTAGGTCGCCTCGTCGAACAGCCCAACCGGCAGGCCGCGGCCTTCCAGGTAGCGGGCCTGGCCCGGGGTATACAGCACCGGCAGCGGCAGGTGGCCGCCCACGGCATAGGTCAGCAGGCCGGTTTCTTCGTCGATCACGCCACCGACCATGGTCACATGCTTGCCCAGCTTGCAGTTGATCAGGCCGCGGTTGATGTGGCTGAGCACTTCCGAAGGCTTGAACTCGCGCAGCTTGCTGCTGCGCTTGAATTCGAACAACAGCCGCGTGGTCATGAACTTCAGCAACACCGTGACGAACGCCGACGACGCACCGTGCCCGGAGACATCGGCCAGGTAGAAGGCAATGCGCCGCTCATCCACGCGGAAGTAGTCGGCGAAATCGCCCGACAGGTACAGCGACGGAATGATCTGGTGCTCGAAGGTGAACTCGCCAAGCTTCCAGGGGCTTTCCGGCAGCATGTTCATCTGCACCTGGCGACCAGCGGTCTGGTCCTCCTGCAACAGGTGCAAGCTGGCTTCCAGTTCCCGGTTGGCCGCTTCCAGCTTGTCGCGGTAGCGCTGGTTTTCCAGCACCAGACGCGAACGGTCGAGCGCCCGGCGCACCGAGTGTTCGAGCACGGCCAGGTCTTCCAGCGGCTTGATCAGGTAGTCGGCAGCGCCCAGGCGCAAGGCCTCGACCGCGTCGCTCATTACGCCGGCACCCGATACCACGATCACCGGCAACTGCGGTGCGCGCTCGCTGATCTGGCGGATCAGTTCGAGGCCGCCCATCTGCGGCATGCGCAGATCGCAGATCACGAGGTCGGGCTGGTGTTCTTCGAAGACCTGGAGCCCCTGCTGGCCATTACCGGCCTGGAGGACGCTGAAGCCACTGTCTTCCAGATAGGCGGCGAGGCTCGCACGGACCACGTCGTCATCATCGATGATCAGCAGCGTTGCACTGATTTTCTGCATGTGGGCGAACGGCGCCGATTTGGGTGGGTGCAGGGGCGTCGGCAAGGCTGACATCCAACTGCTGGAATACTCTGTGGTAACGCTCTACTTGAGTTGTAGGCCAAGAACGCGGCCCAGGCAACCAGTCGAGATACCTCGTAAGGCGCAGACGGTACTCCCATCCGCCAGGCGTTTCAAGCATACGTCGGTCGAGTACGCTGCTCTTTACAGGGTAAATCACCGAGAGTTATAAAAACGCCAACCAGTACAACCTATTGGGAAGGATGCAGCATGCCTCATACGCCCTCCAGCCACAGCGAGAAACGCGATTTCATCCGCATGCGCATCGACACCGAGGTCAGCCTGCTGCATGAGGGGCAGGTCATCGCGGCGGTGTGCCTGGACCTTTCCAGCGGCGGCATGCAGGTGCAGGCGCCGCAGCAATTCAAGGTCGGTGACCACCTGGAGGTGCGCATCGACTCCGATCACCCGGCACTCAAGGGCCTGCACGCCAGCACCGAGGTGGTGTGGATCGCCGATCAACCCAGTGGGCAGCAGAAACTCGGCTTGCGCATCCTGGCCATGCATTGAGCTGTAACAAAAATGGCGACCCGAAGGTCGCCGTTTTCATGCCTGCAAGGATCAGAAGTCGTCTTCGACTTCGCCATCCTTGACCTTGAATTCGCGGTTCTGCAGGTAGGCATTGCGGATGAAGATGTACTTGTCACCCTGGATAAGCTTTTCTGCCGACAGCAGGCTGGCCCGGGTGTCCACCACGTTCAGGGCGAAGATCGAGTTACGCACCGGCACATCGTTGATGTAACGGTAGGGTTCGGTGTAGCTGTCCGGGTACTTGGCCAGACCGTCACGCACGGTGCTCGGGCCGAGCAGCGGGATCACGACGTACGGACCGCTGGGCACGCCCCAGTGACCGAGGGTCTGCCCGAAGTCTTCGTCGTTGCGCTGCAGGCCCATCTTGGTGCCGACGTCGAAGAAGCCGCCAAGGCCGAACACGGTGTTGACGATCAGCCGCGCGGTATCCACGCCCGCTGCATGGGGCTTGAATTGCAGCACGTCGTTGGCCAGGTTGGTGACATCACCGACGTTGTTGAACATGTTGTGGATGCCATCCTGCAAGAACTGCGGGGTGACCCACTGGTAGCCCTTGGCCAATGGTTTGAGGCCATAGGTGTCGATCGTATCGTTGAAACGGAAAATCGGTCGGTTGACCGCTTCCCAAGGATCTTCCTCGGTGGCGGCCTGAGTGGCTGCCATGGGCGCCAGCAGCAAGCTGGCGCAGACAAAGGCCTGGGTGACTCGCTCGATCACACCGGCACCGATCCTACGCATAGATGTTTCTCCATCGAAATTCTCGGCCGCAAGCACAACGGGTGCGCTGCTGTACCGCGGCAGTATAGAGCCTTGCAGGCTGATAAACAGCTTTACACATTTTTGCTCAATAAATTGTGAACAACTGTTGCCCGTCACAGCACGGTAACAATCGTCGAATAGCCTGCGGATTATTTCAGGGACGTTACCATGCTCGCTGCACCCGCCATTACCGCTGTGCTGTTCGGCCTGCGCGGTTGCCTTGTCCAGGCCACCGACGGCAGCCCCCTGCCCGCCCCTGGCGCCCTCGAAACGCTGGCCGGCCTGCGCCATGCGCAGGTGCCGTGCATCTGGCTGGACGACCTGAGCAGCCTGCAGAGCAGGCGCCTGGCCACCGTGCTGCCAGACTGGCTGCCGGGCCACTCGGTCAACGGCGTGCGCTGGCCGGCGCCGAATGCCTGCTGGCAGGCCTTGATGAGCCTGGACAGCGAACGCCTGGAAGGTTGCGTGCTGGTCAGCGGTGAGCCCAAGCTCTTGCAGTCAGGCCTCAACGCCGGCTTGTGGACAGTGGGCCTGGCAGCCTGCAGCCCGTCGTGCGACCTCTCCTCCAGGCAATGGCAGGCCATGACCCAGCAAGAGCAGGATCTGGCCCGCGGCAAGGCCACGCTGGCCCTGTTCAGCCTGGGCGTGCATTCGGTGATCGACCACCTCGATGAACTGGACACCTGCCTTGCCGACATCGCCCTGCGCTGCAGCAAGGGCGAAAAACCCTGACACAGCCCCATTGATGCGGATCATGCAAAGCGCCAGCGAGTGGATTACGCTAGAGACAGGCGAGAACCTTTGCCGCTTCGCTGAGGTCCATGCCTTGCCAAGCCATTGATGGAGAACAGCCAATGCCTGCCCGCGAATTGCAAGAGCGCTTGAACAGCCTGCGCGAGCAACTGGACCGCAACGTACCGCTTACGGAGGAAGAACTGGCCGCCCTGCACGAAGAGGCCAGGCAGATCGAAGCGCAGTTGAAGCTCGAGGAAGCCACACCGGACAACAACGTGGTCGACGGGGTGAACCTGGCGATCGAACGCTTCGAGGCCGACCACCCGGATTTGACCGCCACCCTGCGCAGCATTGCCAACTCGCTGCACAGCATGGGTATCTGAAACGACTGGGGCCGCTTTGCGGCCCCAGCTACATGGAACTTACTGGCGAACCAAGCGCAGATTCGCCGGGCTGATCGCCCCGGTGCTGCGGTATGGGTTGATATCCAGCCCGCCACGACGCACATACCTCGCATACACGGTCAGGTGCTCAGGCTGCAGCAGGTTCTTCAAGTCCAGGTAGATCCGCTCCACGCACTGCTCATGGAAGTCGGCGTGCTGGCGGAAGCTGATCAGGTAGGTCAGCAGGCTGGCATGGTCCAGCGCCCTGCCCCTGTACTCCACCACCACGCTCCCCCAGTCTGGCTGGCCGGTCACCGGGCAGTTGGATTTGAGCAAGTGGCTATGCACGGTCTCTTCGACCATGCGCTCCGGGTTGCAGTTCAGCAGTTCAGGTTGCGGCTGCTCGTAGTTGTCGATCGCCACATCCAGCGCATCGATGCACTGCCCAGGCAAGGCAACCACGCCCTGCGCCTCCACTTCCGCCAAGTTACGCACCTGCACACCGACCGGCTTGCCAGCGGCCACCGAAAGGTCCTTCACCAGGCACGCCTGCAGCTCGCCGATCGAGGCGAACTTGGTCTGGTTCAACGAGTTCAGGTAGAGCTTGAAGGACTTCGACTCGATGATGTTCGGCGAATCGGCCGGAATGGCGAATTCACCGATGGCCACCACCGGCTTGCCCGAGGGCAGCAACCACGACAGCTCGAAGCAGTTCCAGTAGTCCACGCCCTGCCACGGCAAGGTCTGGGCAGTCACGCCCAGCTCAGCCCACTTGGCCGTACGCGGGATCGGGAACAGCAACGAAGGCGTGTAGGTGGCGATGTATTCGCTGGACTTGCCCAGCGGAGAATGTTCGGCGGCGGGATGCATGGAAACTGACCTGGAGGTTCGAAATTGCCCCTAGTCTACCGGTTTTGCACCCCGCCTTGGAGTGCCAGTCACTCGATGGTCAACTCCCCGACCATACCGGCCTGATAATGCCCCGGCACGTTGCAGGCGAACTCGATCGGCGCCGACTTGCGGAAGGTCCAGGTCAGCTCGGCGCGCTGGCCAGGCTGCACCAGCACGGTATTGCCGCCGTCGTGGCCATGGGCACCGTGATCCATCGGTTTGGCGGGCGCATGGGCCATCTGCGAATGGTCCATGCCCTCATGCTGCATGGCGGCGTTGTACATCTTGCCCTGCATGGCGATCATTTCTTTCTGGTGTTCGGCATGCATGGCCTTGTCACCGAGGTTGAACTCATGGAGCAGCTTGCCCTCGTTGATCACCACGAAACGCACGGTCTCGCCCGCCTTCACATGCAGGTTCTTGGGCTCGAAGGCGATGTCCTTGAGTACCACTTCGACGGTACGGGTGGCATTGGCTGCCTGAGCGGGCTCGCCGAATGCGAAGGTTTTCGCTTCGCCAGCCAAGGTGGGCAAGCTGACCAAGGCTAGCGCGGCGGCGATGAACAGGTGTTTCATGATGACTCCGAAAATCACAGCGGGACGAGACCACTCTAGAAAGGCACAGCTGGCGGTTAGCTGACAGGAAGATTACAACTTTGTCAGCTTGGGCGAGCAGGCACATCGTCACGTATCATTTCAGCCATCACCCGACCCTGTGGGAGCTCCATGAAACTGCTGATCGTCGAAGACCAGGCCCGCACTGGCCAGTACCTCAGCCAAGGCCTGAGCGAAGCCGGCTTTGCCACCGAACTGGCTACCGACGGCGAGACCGGCCAGTACCTGGCCCTGACTGGCGACCACGACCTGCTGATCCTCGACGTGATGCTGCCTGGGCGTGACGGCTGGCAGATTCTGCAGGCCGTGCGCACTGCCGGGCTGGATACCCCGGTGCTGTTCCTCACCGCCCGCGATGCCGTCGAAGACCGCGTGCACGGCCTGGAGCTGGGCGCCGACGATTACCTGGTCAAGCCCTTCGCCTTCTCCGAACTGCTGGCCCGGGTACGTAGTCTGCTACGTCGCGGCGCCAGCCCCAGCCAGGACACCACCCTGACCCTGGCCGACTTGCGCCTGGACCTGATCCGCCGTCGCGCCGAACGGGCCGGTACACGCATCGACCTGACTGCCAAGGAGTTCGCCCTGCTCGAACTGCTGCTGCGCCGCCAGGGCGAGGTGCTGCCCAAGTCGCTGATTGCCTCGCAAGTGTGGGACATGAACTTCGACAGCGACACCAACGTGATCGAAGTGGCGGTACGCCGCCTGCGCCTGAAGATCGACGACCCGCACCCGAACAAGCTGATCCATACCGTGCGCGGCATGGGCTACGTGCTCGAAGAGCGCCAGGACTGATGCGCCGGCTTTCCCTCGGCACGCGCCTGGCGCTGCTGTTTGCCGCCTGTACCGCTACCGTGTCGCTGGGCGCAGGGCTACTGTTCAACCGTGCCAGCGAACAGCATTTCGTGGAACTGGACCAGCAACTGCTGGAATCGCGCCTGTCACTGTTTCGCAGTCAGCTCGCTGGCCTGAAGGGCCCTGACGACCTGCAAAGCCGCTTGCCAGCCCTGCGCAACGAGCTCAGCCACCAGGCTGACCTGGCGCTGCGCATCGACGGCCACGACGGCGCGATCTGGTTTGCCAGCCGCGACGGCCTGCCAGGCATTCCGTCAACGCCCGGGCTGACGACCCTGCACGCAGACGGCGTCGATTATCGCAGCCTGGCAGTGCCCGCGGACGATCAGACGGCTGCGCAACTGACGCTGTTTCTCGATATCACCCATCACCAGCACTTCCTGCAAGGCATGCAGCGCCTGATCTGGCTCACCGTCGGGCTGTCGGCCCTGGCCACTGCGCTGCTAGGTGCCTGGGCAGCGCGCAGCGGCCTGCGCCCCTTGCGCCAGATGGGCCAAGTGGCCGCCAGCGTGTCAGCGCGTTCACTGACCACGCGCCTGTCGGTGGCGCAAATGCCTGAGGAGCTGGCGGAACTGGCCACCACCGTGAACGCCATGCTGCAACGCCTGGACGACGCCTTTCAGCGCCTGTCGGCGTTCTCCGCCGACATCGCCCACGAGCTGCGCACGCCGCTGTCCAACCTACTGACCCACACCCAGGTCACCCTCACCCGCCCGCGCAGCCTGGAGGAATACCGCGAGGCACTGCATGGCAACCTCGAGGAACTGCAGTGGATGGCGCAGATGATCAACGACATGCTGTTCCTCGCCAAGGCCGACCACGGCCTGCTGGTGCCGGGGCAGGCGGCGCTGGCCTTGCACGATGAAGTGGACGCGCTGCTGGAGTATTACGCGCCGTTGGCAGAGGACAATGAGGTGCAATTGATACGCGAAGGCGAGGTGGTCTTGCAGGGGGACCGGCATATGCTGCGCCGCGCCCTGTCCAACCTGCTCGACAACGCCCTGCGCTTTACGCCGGCGGGCGGGCAAATACGGGTGACGCTGGAGCCGGGGTTGCGGATCTGCGTGGCCAATACCGGAGCGGCAATCGAAGCGGCGGCGTTACCGCGCCTGTTTGATCGCTTCTACCGGGTAGACCCGGCGCGGCGGGAAGGGAGCAGTGAGCATGCGGGGTTGGGGTTGGCGATTACCCGGTCGATCGTGCAGGCCCATGGCGGGAGTATTCGGGCGGAATGTCAGGACGGTTGGACGCGTTTCGTGATGGAACTGCCTGAAACTCGGTGAAATTGGGGCTGCTTTGCAGCCCTTTCGCGACACAAGGCCGCTCCTACAGGGGAATGCATAACCTGTAGGAGCGGCCTTGTGTCGCGAAAGGCGCGCAAAGCGCCCCCAAGATCTCAAGCAAACATCAAACTGCCAGGCCAATCGCCGGCTGAACCTGCGATGCCCGATACGCCGGATAGATGGTCGCCAGGAAGCTCATCACCAGCCCCGCAGCACAGATCATCAGCACATCCCCACCCTGCAGTTCGGACGGCAAGCTGCTGACGAAGTAGACATCGGAAGTGAAGATGTGCTGCCCGCTCACCCGCTCCAGCCAGCCAACGATCTGGCTGACATTGAGCGCAGCGATCACCCCGAGCACGCCGCCGATCAAGGTGCCGACAATGCCGATCAGGCTGCCCTGGACCATGAACGTACCCATGATCTGCGCTGGCGTGGCGCCCAGGGTCCGGAGGATGGCGATGTCCGGTCCCTTGTCGTTCACCACCATCACCAGGGTGGCAATGATGTTGAATGCCGCCACCGCGATGATCATCAGCAGCAACAGGCCGATCATGGTCTTTTCCATCTTCATCGCGCTGAACAGGCTGCCCTGGGTGTGCGACCAGTCATCGGCACGGTAGCCATCGCCCAAGCCGGCAGCAATCGCCTTGGACACCTGCGGCGCTGCATACAGGTCATGCAGCTTCAGGCGCACGCCTTGTACCTGGCCAGGCGCCCAGCGCTGCATTTCGCCGGCATCGGCCACATGCATATAGGCCTGCGAACCGTCCAGCTCGGCACCGACCTTGAAGATGCCGACCACAGTCAGGCGCTGCATGCGCGGGGTGATACCGCCAGGTTCCTTGCTGATTTCCGGCACGATCAGGGTCAGCTTGTCGCCAGTATTGAGGCGGAAGCGCCGTGCGGTCAGTTCGCCGATGACCACGCCGTACTCGCCCGGCTGCAGGTCTTGCAGGCGGCCCTGGACGATATGCTGGCCGACGATCGAGACCTTGTCTTCCTCGGCCGGGTCGATGCCGCTGACCTGGATCGGCTGCATCGCCCCCTTGTACGAAAGCATGCCCTCCATCTCGGTGATCGGCGCCGCGGCCATCACGGCCGGGTTCTGCATCGCTGCGTCGGCAGCCTTGCGCCAGTCGTCCAGTGGCTGCACGCCAAGGATCGAGGCATGCGGCACCAGGCCGAGAATGCGCGAGCTCATTTCACGCTGGAAGCCGTTCATCACCGACAGCACCACGATCATCGCCAGCACGCCCAGCGACAGGCCGATCATCGAGGTCATCGAAATGAACGAGATGAAGTGGTTGCGGCGCTTGGCCCGGGTGTAGCGCGCGCCGATGAAGATGGGCAAGGGTCTGAACATGTTGGAAACACCCAATTAAAACGGGAAAACGGGGCGGCATCGCCACCCCGTGCACTCGGTCAGATCGCCACCAGGCGGCCGTCGTCGAGTTTCAGTACGCGGTCCATCTGGCGTGCCAGGTTGAGGTCGTGGGTCACCACCAGGAAGGCGGTACGCGACGCACTGGACAGCTCCTGCATCAGTTCCTGGATGCCCTGGGCGGTGTGGTGGTCGAGGTTGCCGGTCGGCTCGTCGAGCATCACCAGGCCCGGGCGGTTGACCAATGCACGGGCGATCGCCACCCGCTGGCGCTCGCCACCGGACAGCTCGGCCGGCTTGTGGTGCAGGCGATGGCCCAGGCCGACCCGCTTGAGCAGCGCCTCGGCACGCTCACGGGCCTCCGGGATGGCGGTGCGACCGATCAGCAGCGGCATGCACACGTTCTCCATGGCGGTGAACTCTGGCAACAGGTGGTGGAACTGGTAGACGAAGCCCAGCTCGCGGTTGCGCAGCAGGCCGCGGGCGCGCTCGCCGAGGGCCGACAGCTCTTCCCCGGCCAGCCACACGCTGCCCTGGGTCGGCCGGTCGAGGCCGCCGAGCAGGTTGAGCAAGGTACTCTTGCCAGAACCGGAGCTGCCGACGATGGCCACGCGCTCACCGGCATGCAGCTCCAGGTTGAGCCCGGACAGCACCTGCACCGACTCCGGGCCCTCGTCGTAGGACTTGCCCAGGTTACGGCAACTCAGAACGGCTTTATCACTCATGCGCGACTCACTCATAACGTAGCGCCTCTGCAGGCTGGGTGCGGGCCGCACGCCAGGCCGGGTACAGGGTGGCGAAGAAACTCAGGACCAGCGCCGCACCGCAGACCATGTACACGTCCTGGGCCTGGATCTGCGACGGCAGGTAATCGATGAAATACACATCGGCGTTGAGGAACTTGTGCCCGATCAGCGTCTCGATGCCGGCGATCACCGCACTCACGTTCAGCGCCGCGACGATCCCGACCACGGCGCCGATCAGCGTGCCGATCACCCCGATCACCGTGCCCTGGACCATGAAGATCAGCATGATCTGCCCGGGCGTGGCGCCCAGGGTACGGAGAATGGCGATGTCACCGCGCTTGTCGTTGACTACCATCACCAGGGTGGAAATGATGTTGAATGCCGCCACCGCGACGATCAGCAGCAACAGCAGGCCGATCATGGCCTTTTCCATGCGGATCGCCTGGTACAGGTTGCCGTGGGTACGGGTCCAGTCGCGGCTGTAGTACTCCTGGTCGCCCAGCTGCTGGGCGATGCTCCAGGCCACTCGCGGCGCCTGGAACAGGTCGTCGAACTTCAGGCGCAGGCCCTGCACCTGGTCCGGCTTCCAGCGGTGCAGGCGGGACAGGTCAGTGATGTTGGTCAGGCCCAGGTAACCGTCGATCTCGCCCGCGCCAACGTGGAAGGTGCCGACCACGGTAAAGCGCTTCATGCGCGGGAACATGCCGGCCGGGGTCACGCTGACCTCGGGGGCGACGAAGGTCAGCTTGTCGCCGATGGCGACGCCCAGCTTCGCCGCCGCCTTGTCGCCGATCATGATGCCCCACTCGCCGGGCGCCAGCTTGTCGAGGCTGCCTTGCTGGATGAAGTTGTCGATGATCGACACCTCGCGCTCGCGCGCCGGGTCGATGCCGTTGAGCAACACTTTCTGCACCTTGCCGTCATGGGTCAGCAGGCCCTGCATCTGTGTGTACGGGGCAACCGCCAGCACTTGCGGATTCTGCTTTACTTGTTGGGCAAGGGCAGACCAGTCGTTGATCGGCTGGCCGCTCTCAAGCGTGGCGTGGGGGATCATCCCCAGCACGCGGGTACGCATCTCGTGGTCGAAACCGTTCATGACCGAGAGCACCACGATCATCACCACCACGCCCAGGGCGAGGCCGATCATCGAGGTCAGGGAAATGAACGAGACGAAGTGGTTACGGCGCTTGGCACGGGTGTAACGCGTACCGATGAATGCGAAAAGAGGTCTGAACATGTCGGGGCTTGTTCGGATGAAAGGGAACGTCCTTGTGGCGAGGCGCCTACGGCGGCTTTACACTCGGACCACCGCCGCAACCATGGGTTCGCCATGACGACATTAGACGAAGAAGATCGCCGCGAATACTACCGCATCGAAGATCGGATCGCACTGGAAATCAGCCCCCTCAGCGCGGCCGAAGCCCTTGAAGCAGAACTGTTGCAGGATGATTCACCGCTGTTCAACCTGCTCAGCGAGCTGCACCTGTCCGACTTCGAGTCGCAGCACCTGCTGCGCCAGCTGAGCGAGAAGGACCGCACCCTGGCAGCGTTCCTGCGGGCGCAGAACAAGCGCCTCGACCTGCTCAGCGCAGTGGTCGCGCAAACCCTGCTCGGTGAAATCGGCCAACCCCAGCGGGTGATCATTTCCGAAGGCGGCATCGAGTTCGCGCAACCTCAGCAGATCGCCCCCGGCACCCGGGTGAAGGTGAAGATGGTGCTGATGCCGCGCGCCCACGGCCTGCTGCTGCGCGGCAAGGTCACCCACTGCGACCCGCGCCCGGAAGGCGATTTCGAGGTCGGCACGGAATTCACCGACATGACCGATGCCCAACGGCAACTGCTGGCCCGCTACATCCTGCAACGCCAACAGCAACAACGGCGCCAGCAGCTGGAACAAGACGGCCCCGCCTCCTGAGCCCTATTCCCCTGATTTGAAGGAACGAACGTGACCCTGATCTACGGCCACCGCGGCGCCAAGGGCGAAGCCCCCGAAAATACCCTGAAGAGTTTTCAGCAGTGCCTGTCCCACGGCGTGAACCGCTGCGAACTGGACCTGCACCTGTCGGCCGACAACGAGCTGATGGTGATCCACGACCCCACCCTCAAGCGCACCACCGGCCGGCGCGGCAAGGTGGTCGAGCACCCGGCTGCCGAATTGATCAAGATCGATGCGCGTAAGGGTGGCCCGGGCCACGTGCAGCCCTGCCCTATTCCGAAGCTTGAAGAGCTGTTCGAGAAGTGCCCGTTCGAGCATTGGCAGCTGGAGGTCAAGAGTGCCTCGCGCACCCGCGCCGCCACCACTGTGCTGGCGATTCGCGAACTGGCGCAGCAATACGGCCTGCTGGACAAGGTGACCATCACCTCCAGTTCGCGGGAAGTGCTGGGCGCGGCCCAGGAACTGGTACCCGATGTGAAACGCGGACTGGTTGCCGAGTACGCCTGGCTCGACCCGTTGAAGGTCGCGCAGAACTATGGCTGCGAACTGCTGGCTTTGAACTGGACTCTGTGCACCCCCGAGCGCCTGCTCAAAGCCCAGGGCCAGGGTCTGCATGTGTCGGTGTGGACGGTCAACGAACCGGCACTGATGCGCCGGCTCGCTGATTTTGGCGTGGACAGCCTGATTACAGACTTTCCCGGTTTGGCCAAGACCACCCTCGGGTAGGGCTGAAATCGGTCTCCCCGACCGGCTCAGGCCACCGGCCGGAGCCGCTCAAAAAAGCCGGTTCAGGCCGTCGTAGGCAGCTACCCGATAGGCTTCGGCCATGGTCGGGTAGTTGAACGTGGTGTTGACGAAGTACTTCAGATTGTTCTGCTCACCCGGCTGGTTCATGATCGCCTGGCCGATGTGAACGATTTCCGAAGCCTGGTAGCCGAAGCAGTGCACGCCGAGGATTTCCAGGGTTTCGCGGTGGAACAGGATCTTCAGCATGCCTTGCGGCTCGCCGGCGATCTGCGCGCGCGCCATGCCCTTGAAAAACGCCTTGCCCACTTCGTACGGCACCTTGGCCTGGGTCAGCTCTTGCTCGTTCTTGCCGATCGAGCTGATCTCCGGGATGGTGTAGATGCCGGTCGGCACGTCGTTGACGAAGCGCCAGCTACCATTGTCGACGATGCTGCCGGAGGCCGAACGGCCCTGGTCGTGAGCAGCACTGGCCAGGCTCGGCCAGCCGATCACGTCACCGGCGCCGTAAATGTTCGGCACGGTGGTACGGTAGGCCTCGTCGACCTCGATCTGGCCACGGCTGTTGACCTTGATGCCGATGTTTTCCAGGCCCAGCTTGTCGGTGTTGCCGGTACGGCCGTTACACCACAGCAAGGCGTCGGCCTTGATCTTCTTGCCCGACTTCAGGTGCAGGATCACCCCGTTTTCCAGGCCTTCAACGCGCTCATACTCTTCGTTGTGGCGCACGGTGATGTTGTTATTGCTGAAGTGGTAGCTCAGCGCCTGGGAAATTTCCGAATCCAGGAAGCTCAGCAGCTGGCCGCGGTTGTCGACCAGCTCTACCAGCACGCCCAGGCCGCTGAAGATCGAGGCGTATTCGCAACCGATCACGCCGGCGCCGTAGACGATCAGCTTGCGCGGGGTGTGGCTGAGGCTGAGGATGGTGTCGCTGTCGTAGACGCGCGGGTGGTGGAAATCGATGTCGGCCGGGCGGTACGGGCGCGAGCCGGTGGCAATGATGATGTGCTTGGCGTTGAGCTTTTCGACCACGCCATTCGGGCAGACCACTTCGACGGTCTGCTCGTCGGCGAAGCTGCCGGTGCCGAAGAACACATCGACGCGGTTACGGGCATAGTAGCCGGTACGCGACGCAACCTGTTTGGCGATGACCTTCTCGGCGCTCTTGAGCACGTCGGGGAAGGAGAACCAGCGCGGCTCACCGATGGCCCTGAACATCGGGTTGGTGTTGAACTGCATGATCTGCCGCACCGAGTGACGCAGCGCCTTGGACGGGATGGTGCCCAGGTGGGTGCAGTTGCCGCCGACCTGACGGCGGCTGTCGACCATTGCCACCTTGCGCCCCGCTTTGGCGGCGTTCATTGCCGCGCCTTCACCGGCCGGGCCGGAACCCAGCACCACTACGTCGTAGTTGTAGACAGCCATGCGTACTCCTTCAGAACTGGCCCGGGGTTACGGTTACCCGCGGGACTCGATCATGCCGCCGGGGCGTCATGAGAAAATTCGAGTGCAGTCTAATCAAGCGTGAACGCCGCGCACATTAACCCTTGGTCGCGTCGTAGGCCAATTTTGCCTGCACTACATGTCATTCACCGATCCCTGGCGGCGATCATCCCTGCCAACGCTTTCAATCGCCTTTCAGCGCCTGCTCGAATGCAGGGGTCGCTCGGGAGACGAAGCCACCCTCGGCCCGAGTCACGAAAACCGCCGCCAGATCATGGGCCACGGCGAAGTCCCAGCCGCGCTCCGGCCCCAGGATCAACAGCAGGGTCGAATAGCCATCGGCCTGCAGCGCCGAGGCATCGAGCACGGTGACTGCGGCCAGGTCGTGGTCGACCGGGCGCCCCAGGCGGGCATCGAAGGTGTGTGAGTAGCGCCGGCCATTCTCCTCGAAATAGTGGCGATAGTCACCCGAGGTCGATACCCCCAGGCCATTGACCGGAATGATCTGGCGGGCGATCTGGCGGTCTTCGCGGGGCAGTTCCAGGGCGATGCGCCAGGGGCTGCCATCGGGCTTGCGGCCCACGGCCTTGAGCTCGCCGGTGGCTTCGGCGAGGAAACTGGCCACGCCCATGGCGCGCAGGCGCTCGGCGATCAGGTCGACGGCGTGGCCAGCGGCGATGCTGTTGAAGTCCAGTTGTGCCAGGGCGTCCTTGCACAGCGCCTGGCCGTCGACACGCAGATGGTGATAGCCGACACGCTGGCGAGCCTGGGCCAGGGACCGTGGGTCGGGCACCTGTTCGTGGCGGGCCTGCGGGCCGAAGCCCCAGAGGTCGAGCAGCGGCTCGACGGTGAGGTCGAAAGCGCCGTCGCTCAGCTCGGCCAGGTGCTGGCCGAAGGCGACCAGTTCGAGCATGTCGGGCGGCAAGGCCATGCACTGGTTGGCGGGCAGCAGGTTGAACTGGCTGACCGTGGAGTCGCCGCGGTAGGTCGAGTAATGCTGGTCGATATCGTTGAGGATAGTCTCGACCGCTGCCTGGACCTGGACCGGTGCCGGGCCGCCGGGTTCGCGGACGTACTGGATGCTGTAGCTGCTGCCCATGGTCGGGCCGCCAAGGCGCTCCAGGGTCGGGCCCTGGTTGCAGGCGGTGAGGAGCATCAGGATGAACAGGAGGGCTGTGCGCAATCGGGTTATCTCGGTTTTGCATGCCAACACGGTCGTTGTAGGAGCGGCCTTGTGTCGCGAAAGGGCCGCACGGCGGCCCCAGAAATTTATGCATCGCTGCTGCAATCCTGGGGCCGCTTTGCGGCCCTTTCGCGACAGAAGGCCGCTCCTACAATGATCGCATCAGCATTAAAAAATGCAGGCAAAAAAAACGGGAACCCGAAGGTTCCCGTTTTTTCATGCGCTTACAAGCGAATCAGCGTGGAAACGCTGGCGGGTTCACACCCGACATCTCTTCCATCACGCGAACGACCTGGCAGCTGTAGCCGAATTCGTTGTCGTACCAGACGTACAGGACAACGCGGTTGTCGTTGGCGATGGTCGCCTCGGCATCCACCACACCGGCGTGGCGCGAACCGACGAAGTCGGTCGAAACCACTTCCTGCGAGCTGACGTAGTCGATCTGCTTGTGCAGTTCCGAGTGCATGGCGGTCTGGCGCAGGTACTCGTTGATCTCGTCGCGGGTGGTCGGCTTCTCGAGGTTCAGGTTGAGAATGGCCATCGAAACGTTCGGCGTCGGAACGCGAATGGCGTTGCCGGTCAGCTTGCCCTTCAGCACTGGCAGTGCCTTGGCGGCAGCGGTGGCGGCGCCGGTTTCGGTGATGACCATGTTCAGCGGGGCGGCACGGCCACGGCGGCTGCCCTTGTGGAAGTTGTCGATCAGGTTCTGGTCGTTGGTGAACGAGTGAACGGTTTCGACGTGGCCGTTGACGATGCCGTACTGGTCGTTGATGGCCTTGAGCACCGGCACGATGGCGTTGGTGGTGCAGGAGGCTGCCGAGATGATCTTGTCATCGGCAGTGATGTCGCCGTGGTTGATGCCGTGCACGATGTTCTTCAGCGCGCCCTTGCCAGGTGCGGTGAGGATCACGCGGGCTGCGCCCGGGCAGGCCAGGTGCTGGCCCAGGCCGTCGGCGTCACGCCACACGCCGGTGTTGTCGACGATCAGCGCGTTGTCGATGCCGTACTGGGTGTAGTCGACTTCGCTCGGGCTCTTGGCGTAAATGATCTGGATCAGGTTGCCGTTGGCAGTGAGGGTGTTGTTGGCTTCGTCGATGGTGATGGTGCCATCGAACGGGCCATGCACCGAGTCACGGCGCAGCAGGCTGGCACGCTTGACCAGGTCGTTCTCGGCGCCTTTGCGCACGACGATGGCACGCAGGCGCAGGCCGTCGCCGCCACCGGTCTTCTCGATCAGGATGCGCGCCAGCAGTCGGCCGATGCGGCCGAAGCCGTACAGAACAACATCGGTACCCTTGCGGGCCGAAGCGTTCTGCTGGCCAACCACGTCGGCCAGTTCTTCACGGACAAACTGCTCGGCAGTGCGGCCATTGCCTTCCTGCTTGAATTTGTTGGCCAGCTTGCCCAGGTCGACCGAAGCGGCGCCCAGTTTCAGCTCGCTCATGGCCTTGAGCAGGGGGAATGTCTCGTGTACGGACAGTTCGGTCTCGTCGGTCTGACGGTGACGCGCAAAGCGGTGGGCTTTGAGGATCGAGATAACCGAACGGTTGATCAGGCTGCGGCCATAAATCGAGCTCACCACGTTGTTGTTGCGGTAGAGCTGACCGATAAGCGGGATCATCGCTTCAGCCAGAGCTTCACGATCAATCCACTCACCAAGACACTGGTCGGGCTTCTGAGTCACGGGAACCTTCCACATGTAGGGACAGAAAAAAGGGGCTACATTATGACGCCCCTGCGCGTAACCGGCAATGAGCGCCTGTCGCCGATGGCAAAGCCCGCAGTTCATGGCCTGTCGAGCCTGACAGCAGGCACCGTCACCGGTACAATCGACCTCTTTGCCGCAACGCTTGGAGTGCAATCTCCCGTGTCAGTTCTGCGCCTTCCGCAAATGTCGGCCACGGCCGGCAAACAAACCTGGGGCAACCTGCCCGGTGCCGCCCTCAGCCTGGCCATCGCCGAGGCCGCCAGCAGCGCGGGCCGCTTCACCCTGCTGCTGACCGCCGACAGCCAGGCGGCCGATCGTCTGGAGCAGGAGCTGCGCTTCTTTGCTCCGCAACTGCCGGTGCTGCCGTTTCCCGATTGGGAAACCCTGCCCTACGACCTGTTCTCGCCGCACCAGGACATCATTTCCCAGCGTATCGCCAGCCTCTACCGGCTGCCGGAGCTGAGCCACGGCATTCTGGTAGTGCCGATCACCACCGCCCTGCACCGCCTGGCTCCTACGCGCTTTCTGCTGGGCAGCAGCCTGGTGCTGGACGTAGGCCAGACCATCGACGTCGAACAGATGCGCACGCGCCTGGAAGCCACCGGCTACCGCTGCGTCGACACGGTCTACGAGCATGGTGAATTCGCTGTGCGTGGCGCACTGATCGACCTGTTCCCGATGGGCAGCAAACTGCCCTATCGCATCGACCTGTTCGATGACGAGATCGAGACCCTGCGCACATTCGACCCGGAGACCCAGCGCTCGATCGACAAGGTCGATTCGATCCGCCTGCTGCCGGCGCGCGAGTTCCCCATGCAGAAGGAAGAGGTCACCCGCTTCAAGGCGCGCTTCCGTGAGCGCTTCGATGTCGACTTCCGCCGCAGCGCGATCTTCCAGGACCTGGCCAGCGGCATCATTCCCGCCGGCATCGAGTACTACCTGCCGCTGTTCTTCGAAGAAACCTCGACCCTGTTCGACTACCTGCCCGCCGACACCCAGGTGTTCTCGCTGCCGGGCGTCGAGCAGGCAGCCGAGCACTTCTGGAACGACGTACGCGGGCGCTATGAAGAACGCCGTGGCGACCTGACACGCCCACTGCTGCCGCCGGCCGAACTGTTCCTGCCCGTGGAAGACTGCTTCGCCCAGCTCAAGCAGTGGCCACGGGTGGTGGTCAGTGCCGACGACATCGAAGCCGGGGCCGGCCGCGAACGCTTCCCGGCACGCGCCCTGCCCAACCTGGCTATCGAAGCCAAGGCCAACCAGCCGCTGGCGGCGCTGGCCGGGTTCCTCGACCAGTTCAGCGGCCGCGTGCTGTTCACCGCCGAATCGGCGGGCCGCCGCGAGGTGCTGCTGGAGCTGCTCGAACGCCTCAAGCTTCGCCCGCAGACGGTCGACAGCTGGGCCGACTTCATTACCGGCCGCGAGCGCCTGGCGATCACCATCGCCCCGCTCGACGACGGCCTGCTGCTGGATGACCCGGCCGTCGCCCTGGTCGCCGAGAGCCCCCTGTTCGGCCAGCGCGTGATGCAGCGCCGGCGCCGCGAAAAACGCGGCGAGGCTGCCAACGACGCGGTCATCAAGAACCTCACCGAGCTGCGCGAAGGCGCGCCGGTGGTGCACATCGACCATGGTGTGGGCCGCTACCTGGGCCTGGCCACCCTGGAGATCGACGGCCAGGCAGCCGAATTCCTCACCCTGGAATACGCCGAGGGCGCCAAGCTGTATGTGCCGGTGGCCAACCTGCACCTGATCGCCCGCTACACCGGCAGCGATGACGCCCTGGCGCCGCTGCACCGGCTGGGCTCCGAAGCCTGGCAGAAAGCCAAGCGCAAAGCCGCCGAACAGGTTCGCGACGTGGCTGCCGAGCTGCTCGACATCTATGCCCGCCGCGCCGCGCGCAAGGGCTATGCGTTTGCCGACCCGGCCGCCGACTACGCCACGTTCAGCGCGGGCTTCCCGTTCGAGGAAACCCCCGACCAGCAAGCCGCAATCGAGGCAGTGCGCGTCGACATGCTGGCACCCAAGCCGATGGACCGCCTGGTGTGCGGCGACGTCGGCTTCGGCAAGACCGAAGTGGCCATGCGCGCAGCCTTTATCGCCGTGCACAGCGGCCGCCAGGTGGCGGTGCTGGTGCCGACCACCCTGCTCGCCCAGCAGCACTACAACAGCTTCCGCGACCGCTTTGCCGAATGGCCGGTGAAGGTCGAGGTGATGAGCCGCTTCAAGTCGGCCAAGGAAGTGGCCGCTGCGGCCGCCGACCTCGCCGAAGGCAAGATCGACATCCTCATCGGCACCCACAAGCTGCTGCAGGATGACGTGCGCTTCAAGGACCTGGGCCTGGCGATCATCGACGAGGAACACCGTTTCGGCGTGCGCCAGAAGGAGCAGCTCAAGGCCCTGCGCAGCGAAGTGGACATCCTCACCCTGACCGCCACGCCGATCCCGCGCACGCTGAACATGGCGGTGGCGGGCATGCGCGACCTGTCGATCATCGCCACCCCGCCGGCGCGGCGCCTGTCGGTGCGCACCTTCGTCATGGAGCAGAACAAGAGCACGGTCAAGGAAGCGCTGCTGCGTGAGCTGCTGCGCGGCGGCCAGGTGTACTACCTGCACAACGATGTGAAAACCATCGAGAAGTGCGCCGCCGATCTGGCCGAGCTGGTGCCGGAAGCGCGTATCGGCATCGGCCACGGGCAGATGCGCGAGCGCGAACTGGAACAGGTGATGAGCGACTTCTATCACAAGCGCTTCAACGTGCTGATCGCCTCGACCATCATCGAGACCGGCATCGACGTGCCCAGCGCCAACACCATCGTCATCGAGCGCGCCGACAAGTTCGGCCTGGCCCAGCTGCACCAACTGCGCGGCCGGGTTGGCCGTAGCCACCACCAGGCCTACGCCTATCTGCTGACGCCGCAGCGACAGAAGATCAGCGCCGACGCTGAAAAGCGCCTCGAAGCCATCGCCAACACCCAGGACCTCGGAGCCGGTTTCGTGCTGGCCACCAATGACCTGGAAATCCGCGGTGCCGGCGAGCTGCTTGGCGAAGGCCAGAGCGGGCAGATCCAGGCAGTGGGTTTCACCCTGTACATGGAAATGCTCGAACGCGCGGTCAAGGCCATTCGCAAGGGTACCCAGCCCAACCTCGAACAGCCGCTCGGTGGCGGCCCGGAAATCAACCTGCGCCTGCCGGCGCTGATTCCCGAGGACTACCTGCCCGACGTACATGCCCGCCTGATCCTCTACAAGCGCATCGCCTCGGCGGCCGACGAAGAAGGTCTCAAGGACCTGCAAGTGGAGATGATCGACCGCTTCGGCCTGCTGCCCGAGCCGACCAAGAACCTGATGCGCCTGACCCAGCTCAAGCTGCAGGCGGAAACCCTCGGCATCAAGAAGGTCGACGCAGGCCCCAACGGCGGCAAGCTCGAATTCGAGGCCGAGACCCCGGTCGATCCACTGACCCTGATCAAGCTGATCCAGGGCCAGCCCAAACGTTACAAGTTCGAAGGCGCGACGCAGTTCCGTTTCCTGGTACCGATGGAACGCCCCGAAGAACGCTTCAATACCCTGGAGGCGCTGTTCGAGCGCCTGACCCCACAGCCTGCCTAAGGAAGATCCATGCGTGCCATCCGTTGCCTGACCCTGCTGCTCGCGCTGTTCGCGCCAGCCGCCTTCGCCGAAGGTATGTATCAGGTGGAAATGATCCTGGTGCGGCAGAACAGCGTGCCCGCCTTCACCAGCCCGTTCGCCCCGGAAGACTGGAGCGCGGGCGCCCCACGCCTGGACAAGGGCGCCGAACGCCCGTTGGCTCTGCAGGACGAGGCCACCCGGCTGGAGGCCACCGCCGACTACACCGTACTGCTGCACAAGGCCTGGCAGCAGCCGGTCAGCAGCGACACCAGCCGCATCGCCCTGGGCGCAGGCAACGAGCAGTTCGGCCACTTCCCCATCGAGGGCAACCTGGGCATCACTGCCGGCCGCTTCATCGCCGTTGAAGCCAACTTCTGGGTCAACCAGCTCGACAGCAACGGTAACGTGCTGCAAAGCGAGCAGTTCAAGCAGAGCAACAGCAACATGAAAGGCGGCCAGCTGACCTTCCTTGATGGCGGCCACCTGGCGCTGCTGCTGAAGGTCACGCCACCGGGCACGCCGAAGATGCCAGCGATGGACCCGGAGATGATGGAGCAGTGATGCAATGAGCCGCGACGCTCTCCAGCTGCTGCGCGAGTACCCGAATTGGACCCAGTCGTTCACCGACCCGGTTCTGCAGCGCGGCGAGCGTTACGCCAAGGAAGACCGGGTAGAAATCGAACACTGCAGCGGCCCGCTCATCGAAGCCACCTGTCGTGGCAGCGAAGGCAGCCCCTATCGGCAGAAGATCACCCTGACCGCCCTGGCTGGCCGCTGCCACGTACGCGGCCAGTGCAGCTGCCCGGTGGGGCAGAACTGCAAGCATTGCGCCGCCGCATTGTTCGTCTTGAGCGAGCCACAGGCAGCGGCGAAAAATGGCGGCGATGCCCTGCCAGCCAACCTGCAGCGCTGGCTGAAAGGCCTCGAGCAACCCGTGCAGGGGCCCGTCGAAGCCCAGGACAAACGCGGGCGCATGGTCTGCTACCAGCTCAGGCTGACCGAAGAACCCGGCTGCGCACTGCGGGTACGTAAAGGCATGCGCGAAGAGCAGGGCCTGCGCTATAGCCGGGTGCAGTCCCTGTACGAATTCCTTTACGAGCCCCCGCGCTTCGTCAAGGAAGAAGACATCCGCATCCTGCGCCTGCTTTCGGCACTGAATCAGACGGGCAGCCAGGACCGCGGCTACCAGCTCAAAGGCCAGGAAGGCGGCGAGCTGTTCCAGCGCGCACTGGATACTGGACGCATGCTCTGTGACGAGAACAAACCGCTGCTGCGCGAGGGCCCCGCGCTTGCGGCCGAATTCCGCTGGGTGCGACTGGATAACGGCCACTATCGCGGCATCTGGTATCACGGCGAGACACCGCTGAACTGCGTGATTGCGCTACTGCCACTTTATTATTTCGATTTTTCGAGCAGTGAAGTGGGCAAGATCGAGCACAGCCTCGATCCCCACATTGCCCTGCAACTGACTATCGCCCCTGATGTCCCGGAACACCTCGTCGTGCCTCTCAGCCACAAGCTCAACGCCTTGAACCACCAACTCCCTACGCCGACAACGCTGAAAGAACAGCTCATCGACGACCTGCAGCCCAGGCCGCACCTGACCCTCGGCAGCCTCGAATTCAGTGCCTATATGCCCAAGACCGGCCGCATGCAACGGCAGATGCAGCACCGCGCCGCGCTGGCATTCGAATACGACGGCCTGCGTGCCAGTGGCAACGATGACAAGCCGCTGACCCGCCTGATCGATGCCACCAGCCAGCGCATCCGCCGCCAGCCCCAGGCCGAGCAGGCGCTGCGCAAGGTGCTGCGCGACCTCGGTTTCAAGCCCGCCACCCGGCAGAGCAAGGCTCTGCCCGACAGTGCTGGCGAGATGCTCCAGCTCCCCGACGACGAGGCCTGGCTGCGCTTCGCCCGTGACGGCCTGCCACGCTTGCGTGACGCCGGCTGGGACATCGACATCCACCGCGACTTCGCCTTCAACCTGCAGGAGGTCGACGACTGGTACGCCAGCATCGACGAAGCACCAGGGCATGAATGGTTCGACCTGGAGCTGGGCATCGTGGTCGAAGGCCAGCGCCACAGCCTGCTGCCGATCGTGCTGCAACTGCTGCGCAACAATCCTGAGCTGCTGCGCCCCAGCGAGCTGGCGCGGCGCAGCGACGACGAGCACCTGCTGATCGACCTCAACCGCGGCCGCCTGGACAGCCCGGCGCTGCGCGTCGCCCTGCCCTACGGACGCATCAAGGCGGTGATGGGCACCCTCGGTGAGCTGTACCTGCACGAGGATGCGGTCGGCCCGACCCTGCGCATGGACCGCGCCGACGCTGCACGCCTGAACGACATCGAGCACCTGCCGCTGCACTGGGAAGGCGGCGCCCATGTGCGCGACCTCGGCCGGCGACTGCGCGATGCCCGTGACCTGCAGGTCGAAGTACCGAGCGGGCTCGATGCCACCTTGCGGCCCTACCAGCAGCAGGGCCTGAACTGGCTGCAGGCTCTGCGTGAAATGGGCACCGGCGGCATCCTCGGCGACGACATGGGCCTGGGCAAGACCCTGCAGGCCCTGGCCCACCTGCTGCTGGAAAAACAGGCCGGGCGCCTGACCGCTCCGGCACTGGCAGTGATGCCCACCAGCCTGGTGCCCAACTGGCTCGACGAAGCCCAACGCTTCGCCCCAGGCCTGCGCGTTCTGGCCCTGCACGGCCCGGGTCGCAGCAAGCACTTCGCCAGGCTGCACGAATACGACCTGGTGCTCAGCACCTATGCCCTGGTACCACGCGACCTGGAACATCTGCGCGCGCAAGCCTGGCATGTGTTGGTGCTGGACGAGGCGCAGAACATCAAGAGCAGCACCAGCAAGGCCGCCCTCGCCGTATGCGAGCTGCAGGCCAACCAGCGCCTGTGCCTGACCGGTACGCCAATGGAAAACAACCTGGGCGAGCTGTGGTCGATCTTCCACTTCCTCATGCCCGGCTGGCTGGGTGACGTGAAACGCTTTAACCAGGACTACCGCACCCCGATCGAACGCCATGGCGACGCCGAACGCCTGGCCCACCTGGTCAGCCGGGTGCGCCCGTTCCTGCTGCGCCGCACCAAGGAGCAGGTGGCCACCGAGCTCCCTGCCAAGACCGAGATGGTGCACTGGGTCGAACTCAGCGATGCTCAGCGCGACACCTACGAAGCGGTGCGCGTGGCCATGGACAAGAAAGTGCGCGATGAAATCGCCCGCAACGGCGCGTCACGCAGCCAGATCGTGATCCTCGACGCCCTGCTCAAGCTGCGCCAGGTGTGCTGCGACCTGCGCTTGGTCAAAGGGGTCGAGACCAAAGGCAACCAGGCCGACAAGGGCAAGCTCGGCGCGCTGCTGGAGATGCTCGAAGAGCTGCTCAGCGAGGGGCGCCGGGTGTTGCTGTTCTCGCAGTTCACTTCGATGCTGGCGCTGATCGAGCAGGAACTGGAAAAGCGCAAGATCCGCTACAGCCTGCTCACCGGCGACACCCGCGACCGGCGCACGCCCGTGCAACAGTTCCAGCAAGGGGCCAGCGAAGTGTTCCTGATCAGTCTCAAGGCCGGCGGGGTTGGGCTGAACCTCACCGCTGCGGACACCGTGATCCACTTCGACCCGTGGTGGAACCCGGCCAGCGAGAACCAGGCGACCGACCGCGCCTACCGGATTGGCCAGGACAAGCCAGTGTTCGTGTTCAAGCTGATAACCCGGGGAACAGTGGAAGAGAAGATCCAGGCGCTGCAGCAGGAGAAGGCAGCGCTGGCGGCGAGCCTGCTCGATGGTGCGCAGGCGGGGCAGTGGCGGCTGGGGGATGACGAGATCGAGGCGCTGTTTGCGCCGCTGCCAGGCAAGCGTGGGCGCTAGCCTGTACCGGCCTCTTCGCGGGACAAGCCCGCTCCTACAGGGAGTGCACCGTTCTTGAGGTGGGTGAAATCCTGTGGGAGCGGGCGTGCCCGCGAAGAGGCCTGCAAGCTCAATCGACCAGTTGTGCGTCCTTCAAGGCCCCCAGGGCCTCCAGCCAACGCGGCTGCTGGCGATAATCGGTACGCGCAAAGCCACGCCCACGCATCTGCGCAATGCGCGGCGACGGCGTGACCTTCAAGCGCTGCGCTGCACTCAATGCCAGCTCCGCCGCCGCCCGATCGTTGCACACCAGGCCCATGTCGCAACCGGCGCTCAGCGCCGCCTCGATGCGATTGGCGGCATCACCGACCACATGCGCACCGGCCATGGACAGGTCGTCACTGAAGATTACCCCGTCAAAGCCCAGCTCGCCGCGCAGGATGTCCTGCAGCCAGCGCCGCGAGAACCCGGCCGGCTGATTGTCGACCTGTGGGTAGATCACATGGGCCGGCATCACCGCCGCCAGTTGCCCGCTGAGGCGGGAGAACGGCACCAGGTCCGCCTGGCGCAGCTGGTCGAGGCTTCGCTCGTCGGTAGGAATCGCCACGTGCGAATCCGCCTCGGCCCAGCCATGCCCCGGGAAGTGCTTGCCACAGGCCGCCATGCCTGCCGCATTCATGCCGCGAATGAACGCGCCGGCCAGCTGCGTGGCACGCTCGGGGTTACCTTCGAAGGCACGGCTGCCAACCACCGCGCTGCGCTGGTGGTCGAGGTCGAGCACCGGGGCGAAGCTGAGGTCGAGGCCGACTGCCAGCACTTCGGTCGCCATCAGCCAGCCGCACTGCTCGGCCAGGTACTCGGCATTGACGTTGTCGGCGATGGCCCGCATCGCCGGCAGGCGCACGAAGCCCTGGCGCAGGCGCTGTACCCGCCCGCCTTCCTGGTCGACCGCCAGGATCAGGTCAGGGCGGATGGCACGGATCGAAGCGCACAGCTCGCGCACCTGGCGCGGGCTGTCGATGTTGCGGGCAAAGATGATCAGGCCGGCCACTTCCGGCTGGCGCAGGAGCTGGCGATCTTCGGCAGTCAGCCATTTACCGGCGATATCCACCATCAGGGAGCCTTGCAGGCTGGCGGTCATAGGCAATCCTTCATTGCAGATTCAGTGAAGCCCACTGGGGGCAGGCGGCCTCGTCGATACGCACCAGGCAATGTGCCGGAACGCGCTCGAACAGGCCAAGCAGATCGGTGTTGCGCAAACGTATGCAGCCATGGGACAGCGGCACGCCCAAGGGTTCCGTGTCTGGCGTGCCGTGCAGATAAATGTAGCGGCGAAAGGTGTCGACACTGCCCAGGCGGTTGATGCCAGGCTCGCAGCCACTGAGCCAGAGGATGCGGGTCAGGATCCAGTCACGCCCGGGATGCTGCGCGTGCAGCGTCGGCGACCAGACCTCGCCGGTCCAGCGCCGGCCTTGCAGCACGGCATTGACTGGCAAGCCCGCGCCGATCCGTGCACGCACCTGGTGCAGCCCGCGCGGCGTGCAACCCGAACCGATGCGTTCACCCGCGCCATTGCGCGCAGTGGACACCGCAAGGCGCACGCGCAGCTGGCCCTGGGCAAAGCCATAGAGGCGTTGGTCGACGAGGGAGATGTGCAGGAAATCGAGGTCAGGCATGGGCGCTAGCTTAGCCGAAGCGCCCTGCCCCGCCCAGCCTTCAGGCCTTGGCGGTGCTGCTGCCAGTCTTGCTGCGCGGGCGCAGTTGGGCGCTGGCCATGGCGTTGTCGGTGACACCGGTGTCGGCACGCATGCCGGCGGCCAGGAACGGTACCATCAGGCGCATGACCTGCTCGATCGACGTGTTGATGCCGAAATCGGTCTCGGCAATGGCGCGCAACGCCTTGATCCCGGACATGCTGAACGCCGCGGCGCCGAGCATGAAATGCACGCGCCAGAACAGTTCCAGCGGCGGAATGCGCGGTGCGGCTTCGTTCACGAGCAGCATGTAGCGGCGGAACACCTTGCCGTACATGTCCTCAAGATAGCGACGCAGGTGGCCCTGGC
Source organism: Pseudomonas sp. SMN11 (assembly GCF_052041945.1). Taxonomy (NCBI): domain Bacteria; kingdom Pseudomonadati; phylum Pseudomonadota; class Gammaproteobacteria; order Pseudomonadales; family Pseudomonadaceae; genus Pseudomonas; species Pseudomonas sp. SMN11. The sequence continues at coordinate 63,220 of NZ_JBKGGW010000022.1, forward strand.
TCTGACTGAAGGCCAGGCCCAGCAGGCGCATGAAGATCGACAGGTCGTTGTTGCTGCGCGGCTGCACGACCAGCGCCTGCTCCACCAGCATTTCCAGCAGCTCTTCGAGGCTGGGCTTTTGCTCGGGCTTGGCCTGACGCCGCTCCAGCTCGCGTTCGAGGCTGGCGCAGAAGGGCCCGAGGAAGCGCGAGAACACCGCCTGGATCAGCGCCTTCTTCGAGCCGAAGTGGTAGTTGACCGCTGCGAGGTTGACTCCGGCCTTGCTGGTGATCAGCCGCAATGAGGTTTCCGCGAAGCCTCGTTCCGCGAACAGCTGCTCGGCAGCATCGAGGATGCGTTCAACGGTTTCAGATTGGGCCATCACTACTCCGCCAGACAGAGACAAACAGGTGTTTGAAACATACGTTTCAGGCCTGCTGATGTCAAGGCTCGGTGACTGGGCGGTCGCCATTTAAAAGCGCCACACTGCAGGCTGCAAGCGTCATCTTGCGTATTTCCCGCTGCTTAGTGCTTGCAGCTCATCCAGTACTGGATATAATCCCAGTCACTGTATAAAAAGACAGAGCGCCTGCCATGTTGAAACTGACGCCACGCCAAGCCGAGATCCTGGCCTTCATCAAACGCTGCCTCGAAGACAACGGCTTCCCACCGACGCGTGCGGAAATCGCTCAGGAGCTGGGCTTCAAATCGCCGAACGCCGCCGAGGAACACCTCAAGGCCCTCGCCCGCAAAGGCGCCATCGAGATGACTCCGGGTGCCTCCCGCGGCATCCGCATCCCGGGCTTCGAGGCCAAGGCCGAAGAAAACGGCTTGCCGATCATCGGTCGCGTTGCGGCTGGCGCCCCTATTCTCGCCGAGCAGCACATCGAGCAATCCTGCAACATCAACCCGACCTTCTTCCACCCCCCCGCCGACTATTTGTTGCGCGTGCACGGCATGAGCATGAAGGATGTCGGCATCTTCGACGGCGACCTGCTGGCCGTGCATACCTGCCGCGAAGCCCGTAATGGCCAGATCGTCGTCGCTCGCATCGGCGATGAAGTGACCGTCAAGCGCTTCAAGCGCGAAGGCAGCAAGGTCTGGCTGATCGCCGAAAACCCCGAGTTCGCCCCCATCGAAGTCGACCTGAAAGAACAGGAACTGGTGATCGAGGGTTTAAGTGTCGGCGTCATTCGCCGCTGATCCAGGAGGCGTCATGCAGCAGTCCATCCAAGCACATCAGCAGGTCCAGCTTCCACTGTTCGAAGCGTTCCTCGCCCAGCCGGTACTGCCAGGCCTGAAGGCCAGCGAGCAGGCACGCAAAAGCAGCCATCCGGAGCTGTTCAGCGAGCTGTCCCTGCGTGGCGCCCCCGAACACTGCCAGAGCCTGTTGGCACCGGTGTTGCGCGAGCTGAGCGAAGAAGAAGAAGCCCGCTGGCTGACGCTGATCGCCCCACCGGCCAGCCTGACCCAGGCCTGGCTGCGTGATGCCGGCCTTAACCGCGAACGGATCCTGCTTCTGCATCCCCGCGGCAATCAGAGCGCGCTGCAACTGGCCTGCGAAGCGCTGCGCCTGGGCCGCAGCCACACAGTTGTCAGCTGGCTTGGCAGCGTCAACGCTACCGCTCGCCAACAGCTGCTACGCGCAGCCAGTGCCGGAAACGCACAAAGCCTGAACATCCGCCTCGGCTGATGTTCAGGCTTTGCCTGTGAAGCAGTACAACCGGACGCTTTAGTGCAGCACGCGCGGCCCTTCGTCGCGCTCCAGCTCACCATCCATCAGGCGACCTGCCATCTGCACGCCAACGCTCAGCATGGCCTTGGCAACTTCGACATGCTGGCCTTGCAGGAACGCCTTGGCGTCTTCCGAGAAATCCAGGGTTACCAGGGAGCCTTCATCCTCGGCGCGACGCAGCTCGATACGGCCATCAGGCAACTCGACAATTTCCAGAAACGACGTAGACATATAGGGCTGTTCTCCACGAAAGGCCGATAGTGTACCAGCCGTTGCAGCTATCAGCACTCACTCAACGCGTCGCGGAAACGTCTCACCAAGCCTTTGAGATTATTACGCCAGCTTTCCAGCTCTTCCCGAGAAAGCGCAGGATGCTCGGGCTCATCGAGATTGACGGCCTGAATCAGCGGCTGGGTAACGTCGGTTTTGGGTATTTTTTTCGCGACCGGTGGTCGGAACAAATCGGCATAAATGCTGAGCAATTGCGCCAACCAGGTTTCGCGCTGGCGAACCAGTTCTAGCATCTCCGCAACCTCAGGAATGGCGATGTTGTTCAGCGCATCTTCGGCCAGCGCCTGCTCGACTGAAGCCACCACGGGCAGGCGGTAGAAACCACCGATTTCATGACACAGCCCCAACAGCGCGCCGTACAGGTGAAACAGCGCCGACTCGCGCTCGGCCTGGACCAGCCCTTGGGCGTTCATGGCCTGGCTCTGTTCGGCCTTGGCCATCGACTCCAGGGCGAGGCCTGCGAAGAACAGTTTCTGGTTGGTGCGGGTGTAGAGTTCCTGGGCCATTTCAGTGCTCTCCGTAAGGCTGCAAGGCGGATAGCTGCATCATAAATGATTGGGGCCGCTTTGCGGCCCTTCGCGGGCAAGCTCGCTGCCACAGGATCGCAACAGCCTTGAGGGCGATGCAGTACCTGTGGGAGCTGGTTCACCCGCGAAGGGGCGCGAAGCGGCCCCAATTACAGCACTGAAGGATCAGCGCTTGTCTTCAACCTTCCATGCACCACCGTCGTAGAACGCCTTCCAGCCAGTCGGCTTGCCGTCGACCTCGGACTGCACGTACTGCTCCTTGGTCTTACGGCTGTAACGAATCACCGCCGGGCGACCTTCCGGGTCCTTCTGCGGCGCATCGCACAGGAAGTGGTACTTCGGATCGATCTCGTGCTTGTGCGGCACGATCTCCAGCACCAGCGGTGCACGGGTCTCGCGGTTTTTCGGGAACTGGCTGGCAGCCAGGAACAGTCCCGAGGCGCCGTCACGCAGCACGTAGGTGTCGTCGACCTTTTCGCACTTGAGCTCCGGCATTTCCACCTTGTCCATCTTCGGTGGCGCTGCCTCACCGCTCTTGAGCAGTTTGCGGGTGTTCTTGCACGTCGGGTTGGTGCAACCAAAGAACTTACCGAAACGGCCCGTCTTGAGCTGCATCTCGCTACCGCACTTGTCGCACTCCAGGCTCGGCCCTTCGTAGCCCTTGATGCGATAGCTGCCCTCTTCGATCTCGTAGCCTGCGCAATCCGGGTTGTTACCGCAGATGTGCAGCTTGTGCTTTTCGTCCAGCAGGTAGGCATCCATCGCCGTGGCACAGATCGGGCAGCGGTGCTTGCCGAGCAGCACGCGCGATTCCGATTCACCCTCGTCGTCCGCGGCAATCTCGTCGCCCGGCACCAGGTTCACGGTCGCCTTGCAGCGCTCTTTTGGCGGCAGGCTGTAACCCGAGCAACCGAGGAACACACCGGTGGAGGCGGTACGGATCATCATCGGCCGGCCACATTCCTTGCACGGAATGTTGGTCATGGTCGGCTGATTGGCACGCATGCCGCTTTCAGCAGACTCGGCGGTCAGCAGTTTCTTGCTGAAGTCGCCGTAGAACTCGTCGAGCACGTTCTTCCAGTCACGTTCGCCCTGGGCGACATCGTCGAGGTTCTCTTCCATGCCGGCAGTGAAGCCGTAGTCCATCAGGTTGGAGAAGCTTTCCGACAGGCGCTCGGTGACGATGTCGCCCATCTTCTCGGAGTAGAAGCGGCGGTTGTGCAAGGTCACGTAGCCGCGGTCCTGGATGGTGGAAATGATCGCCGCGTAGGTCGACGGGCGGCCAATGCCGCGCTTTTCCATTTCCTTGACCAGGCTGGCTTCTGTGAAGCGCGCCGGCGGCTTGGTGAAGTGCTGGCTCGGGTCGAGCTGAATCAGCTTGAGCGCTTCGCCCTGGGCCATTTCCGGCAGCACGTCGTCTTCGCCCGGCTTGCTCTGTTGTGGCAACACGCGGGTGTAACCGTCGAACTTGAGGATGCGGCCCTTGGCACGCAGCTCGAAGTCGCCAGCGGCCACGGTGACGCTGGTGGACAGGTACTGCGCCGGTGGCATCTGGCAGGCCAGGAACTGGCGCCAGATCAGCTCATACAGGCGCTCCGCGTCCCGCTCCATGCCGCTGAGCTTGGTCGGATGGGTGTTGACGTCGGAAGGGCGAATCGCCTCGTGCGCTTCCTGGGCGCCTTCCTTGCTGCCATACACCAGCGGGGCTTCCGGCAGGTACTGCTTGCCGAACTCGCGCTCGATGTAGCTGCGTGCCATGTCCAGGGCGTCGGCCGACAGGTTGGTCGAGTCGGTACGCATGTAGGTGATGTAACCCGCTTCGTACAGACGCTGGGCCATCATCATGGTCTTCTTCACCCCGAAGCCCAGGCGGTTGCTCGCGGCCTGCTGCAGGGTGGAGGTGATGAACGGGGCCGACGGCTTGCTGCTGGTCGGGCGGTCTTCGCGCTTGATCACGCTGTAGCTGGAAGCCTTGAGCTTCTCCAGCGCAGCCATGGCCTGGGCTTCGTTCAGCGGCTTGAAAGCTTCGCCCTTCTCGCGCGCCACTTCAAAGCGCACCTTGGCGTTTTTGGCGGTGCCGAGGTCGGCGTGCACTTCCCAGTACTCTTCCGGGACGAAGGCACGGATCTCGCGCTCACGCTCGACCACCAGCTTCACCGCTACCGACTGCACGCGACCGGCAGACAGGCCACGGGCGATCTTGGCCCACAGAAGTGGCGAGACCATGTAGCCCACCACGCGGTCGAGGAAGCGCCGCGCCTGCTGGGCATTGACCCGGTCGATGTCCAGCTCGCCCGGCTGCGAGAACGCTTCCTGGATCGCCTTCTTGGTAATTTCGTTGAACACCACGCGCTTGTAGCGGGTGTCATCACCCCCGATGGCTTCGCGCAGGTGCCAGGCAATGGCTTCCCCTTCGCGGTCCAAGTCGGTTGCGAGATAGATGGTGTCGGCATCCTTGGCCAGGCGGCGCAGCTCTTCGATCACCTTTTCCTTGCCGGGAAGGATCTCGTACTTGGCCTTCCAGCCGTGCTCGGGGTCGACACCCATGCGCGCCACCAGCTGGCGACGGGCCTTCTCTTTCGGCGACAGCGCCGGAGCCTCACCCGCAGCAGCCTTGCCACGCTTGGCGGCCGGCTCTTTGCTTGCGCTGGCCGAACCGCTGGTGGGGAGGTCTCGGATATGGCCGATACTCGACTTCACCACGTACTGGTTGCCCAGGTACTTGTTGATGGTCTTGGCCTTGGCCGGGGATTCCACAATGACCAGCGATTTGCCCATGGATCGGAGTATTCCTGAATCTGAAGATGAAAAACGCGTCAGGTGCCAGACGCGGCACCGCTATATATAGTGGCAAAAGGGAGAGGTCAAGCGTGGTCGATCACGCTTGCGACTTGCCAGACAGCTCGGGCAGCCCTTCTTCGGCCTTGACCAAAGCAAAGCGCGGCACCTGCTCGCCGTCAACCTCGACGGACTCCTGGAACATCGCAAGCGGCCTCACCCAGAAGCTGTAATCACCATACAGGCATTGGTAGAAGACCATCCACTCTTCGTTCTCGGAGTGCCGCGCAACGCTGAAGACACGGTACTCAGGCCCTTTGTAATGGCGGTATATGCCTGGTTGTATCTGCATGTCGCCCTTCCTCTTGAAACAAATTCTGTAAAAAACAAAAACCGGGGCACAAGGCCCCGGCTGCTGTCCCGCTACGCGATCAGACGCGTTCGAAGACAGTGGTGATACCTTGACCGAGGCCGACGCACATGGTCGCCACCCCCAGGGTGCCGCCGTTCTGCTTCATGACGTTGAGCAGGGTGCCGGAAATACGGGCACCGGAGCAACCGAACGGGTGGCCCAAAGCGATGGCGCCGCCGTGCAGGTTAACCTTCTCATCCATCTTGTCGAGCACTTTCAAGTCTTTTAGGACTGGCAGGGCCTGTGCGGCGAAGGCTTCGTTGAGCTCGATGAAGTCGATATCGGCCATGGTCAGGCCGGCGCGCTTGAGGGCTTTCTGGGTCGATGGCACCGGGCCGTAGCCCATGATCGCCGGGTCGACACCGGCCACCGCCATCGAGCGGATCACCGCCAGAGGCTGGATGCCCAGGTCCATGGCGCGCTGGCCGGACATGACGATCATGCACGAAGCGCCGTCGGTGATCTGCGACGAAGTACCGGCAGTCACGGTGCCGCCTTTGGGGTTGAACGCCGGTTTCAGCGACGCCAGGCCCTCAAGGGTGGTTTCCGGGCGAATGGTCTCGTCGAAGTCAAAGACCTTCAGGAAACCGTTCTCGTCATAGCCCTGCATCGGAATGATCTCGTCCTTGAACTTGCCTTCGACCGTCGCCTTGTGGGCGAGCTGGTGCGAACGCAGGCCGAACAGGTCCTGCTGCTCACGGCTGATGCCATGCATTTTGCCCAGCATCTCGGCGGTCAGGCCCATCATCCCGGACGCCTTTGCCGCGTGCAGCGACATGTGCGGGTTGGGGTCGACGCCATGCATCATGCTGACGTGCCCCATGTGCTCGACGCCACCGACCACGAATACATCGCCGTTGCCGGTCATGATCGCCTGGGCCGCGGTGTGCAGAGCGCTCATCGACGAGCCACACAGGCGGCTGACGGTCTGAGCGGCCGAAGTGTGCGGGATCTGGGTCATCAGCGACGCCATGCGGGCGATGTTCCAGCCCTGCTCCAGGGTCTGGTTGACGCAGCCCCAGATCACGTCTTCGACTTCTTTCGGGTCGACCTTGCCGTTGCGCTCCAGCAGCTTGCTGATCAGGTGCGCGGACATGTCTTCGGCGCGGGTGTTGCGGTGCATGCCACCCTTGGAGCGGCCCATGGGGGTGCGACCGAAGTCGACAATCACCACGTCTCTTGGATTCAGGCTCATATCAAATCTCTCGCTCTAGCTCGTTGACCACTCAGTTGAAGAAGCGCTGGCCGTTCTTGGCCATTTCACGCAGCTTCGCGGTCGGGTGGTACAGCGGCCCCAGGTCGGCGTAGTGGTCGGCCAGGGCAACGAATTCGGCCACACCGATCGAGTCGATGTAACGCAGCGCACCACCACGGAATGGAGGGAAACCAATGCCATAGACCAGGCCCATGTCGGCTTCGGCGGCGGTTTCTACGATGCCGTCTTCCAGGCAACGCACGGTCTCCAGGCACAGCGGCACCATCATCCAGTTGATGATGTCTTCGTCGGTCACTTCACGCTGCTCGAAGACGATCGGCTTGAGCACGTCCAGTACGGTGGCATCGAATACTTTCTTCGGCTTGCCGCGCTTGTCGGTCTCGTAGGCGTAGAAGCCCTTGCCGTTCTTCTGGCCCAGGCGGTTGGCCTCGTACAGGGCGTCAACGGCCGAGCGGCGCTCGTCCTTCATGCGGTCCGGGAAGCCTTCAGCCATCACATCGCGGCCGTGGTGGCCGGTGTCGATGCCGACCACGTCCATCAGGTAGGCCGGGCCCATCGGCCAGCCGAACTTCTCCATGACCTTGTCGATGCGCACGAAGTCCACGCCAGCGCTGACCAGCTTGGCGAAACCGCCGAAGTACGGGAACAGCACACGGTTGACCAGGAAGCCCGGGCAGTCGTTGACCACGATCGGGTTCTTGCCCATCTTCTTGGCGTAGGCCACGGTGGTGGCGACGGCGACTTCACTGGACTTCTCGCCACGGATCACTTCCACAAGCGGCATCATGTGCACCGGGTTGAAGAAGTGCATGCCGACGAAGTTTTCCGGGCGCTTGAGCGCCTTGGCCAGCAGGTTGATGGAAATGGTCGAGGTGTTGGAGGCGAGAATCGCATCTTCCTTCACCTGGCCTTCCACTTCGGCCAGCACGGCTTGCTTGACCTTCGGGTTCTCGACCACGGCTTCGACGACGATGTCGACGTTGGCGAAGTCGCCGTACGACAGAGTCGGGCGAATGGCGTTAAGCGCCTCGGCCATTTTTGCCGGGGTCAGGCGGCCTTTCTCGACGCGGTTGCCGAGCAGCTTGGAGGCCTCGTTCAGGCCCAGCTGGATGGCTTCCTCGCGGATGTCCTTCATCAGGATCGGGGTGCCCTTGACCGCCGACTGGTAGGCGATTCCGCCACCCATGATGCCGGCGCCAAGTACGGCGGCCTGCTTCACGTCGTGGGCAATTTCGTCATGGGCCTTGGCCTTGCGCTTGAGTTCCTGGTCATTCAGGAACAGGCCGATCAGGCTTTCGGCAACCGAGGTCCTGGCCAGCTTGGCGAAGCCAGCGGCCTCGACTTCCAAGGCCTTGTCGCGGCCGAAATTGGCAGCCTTCTGGATGGTCTTGATCGCTTCGACCGGCGCCGGGTAGTTCGGGCCGGCCTGGCCAGCGACGAAGCCCTTGGCGGTCTCGAAGGCCATCATCTGCTCGATGGCGTTGAGCTTGAGCTTTTCCAGCTTGGGCTGGCGCTTGGCCTTGTAGTCCAGCTCGCCGCTGATGGCGCGCTTGATCAGGTCCAGGGCACCGGCCTGCAGCAGCTCAGGGGCGACCACGGCGTCGACGGCGCCGACTTTCAGGGCGTCTTCGGCACGGTTTTCCTTGCCGGCTGCGATCCACTCGATGGCGTTGTCCGAGCCGATCAGGCGCGGCAGGCGCACGGTGCCGCCGAAGCCTGGGTAGATGCCTAGCTTGACTTCCGGCAGGCCGATCTTGGCGCTGGTGGACATGACCCGGTAGTCGGCCGCCAGGCACATTTCCAGGCCGCCGCCCAGGGCGATGCCGTTGATGGCCGCCACGGTCGGCACTTCGAGGTCTTCGAAGGCATTGAAGATGCGGTTGGCTTCCAGGTTGCCGGCAACCAGTTCGGCCTCGGGCAGCTTGAAGTTTTCGACGAACTCGGTGATGTCGGCGCCGACGATGAACACGTCCTTGCCACTGCTGACGATCACGCCTTTCACCGAGGCGTCGGCCTTGATGGCGTCGACGGCCTGGCGCAGCTCGTCCAGGGTCAGGCGATTGAACTTGTTGACGGACTCACCCTTGAGGTCGAACTTCAGTTCGACGATGCCGCTTTCAAGAGCCTTAACCGTGATGGCTTTACCTTCGTAAATCATCAACTGATCTCCACGATATGGAAGCTGAACTGTACACGCCGATCGCTGGTGGAAGAGTAGGTCTTGCCGCCCTTGCCCCAGGCACACCCGTCAGCGCGCTAGTCGGGATTCTGTATGAGCGGTATGACATACAAACGCTCAATTCATACGCCCGTTTGATTTGGGTATGCACACATTCTCCGAAAAGATCGGCGTTGTCAAATGCTCCCGAACGGGGTGAAAACGCGACTTTCCGGTCATTTTGTATCGCCGTAGTGCAAAACATGGTGACAGTGATTGCCGATCATTCATGTCAGCGATTGACCACAACGAAACGGCCGAGGCTGCAATTTTTTCAGGCAACCGGCCAGGCAATAGCTACACTGCGAGTGGTTTCAACAATTTCCCGGCCTGCCTGGCCTTTTCTGCACTGCAGAAACGACAAAGCGGCAACCTGGTAGCTACCGGGTTGCCGCTTTGTCGTTATGCCATCAAGCGAGGGCATCGAAGGCGTGGGCAATATCCTGCAATACAGATTCATCACCGCGCTCGCTCCAGTACAGGGCGATCATGCGCTTGTCGGCCTCGACCTTGTAGACAGTCTCCGGCAGGCGCGCGAACACCTCGTTCAGGCGTGGCTCCTCGCACACTTCTTTCCACTGGTTCCACCAGACGCCAGGGCTGACCTGCCAGTAGCACCAGCTGTCTTCATGCCCCCGACGGCGCCCGCGGTGATACTGCGGGCACGGGCTCGGCGGCTCGTTTTCCAGCCAGTGCGGCCACTGCTGCGGTGCCAGCTGCATGGCCAGGCCCATGCGCCGCGCCTCCAGGCGCAGGCTCATCTGCTGCCCCTGTTTGCGCGACAGGCGCAGCCAGGAAAGCGGACTGAGAATCAGCGCAAGGATTGACACCACTAGCCATACCGTCATATCTGTAGATTCCATAAAGCGTTGCAAATGAGCGGGTTACTCAGTATTCACGGATGACCTGCCGGAAAGCGACCATACTTCTACTATCGCGATTGTCAGGAGTACAGCTCATGTCCTACGAACATCTTCTGGTCGCCGTCGACCTTACCGAAGAATGCGACCCGGTGATCAAGCGCGCCATGAAGCTCGCCGAACCCACTGGCGCCAAGGTCTCGCTGGTGCATATCGTCGAACCGATGGCCATGGCCTTTGGCGGCGACGTGCCGATGGACCTGTCGCAACTGCAACAGCAGCAGTTCGACCAGGCCAAGGAGCGCATGGACCGCCTGTTCAACAAGTACCCCGACATCAACCGTGGCGACTCGCACCTGACCTACGGCCAGCCACGCCAGGAAATCCACCAGTTGGCCAAGGATCAGAAATGCGACCTGATCGTGGTCGGCAGCCATGGCCGCCATGGCCTGGCATTGCTGCTGGGCTCCACCGCGAATGACGTGCTGCACGGGGCGCCGTGCGATGTGCTGGCGGTACGACTGCAGAAGAAAGAATGATTTAGCCTGCACCGGCCTCTTCGCGGCCAAAGCCCGCCCCCACAGGGTTTTGAAATACCCGTGGGAGCGGGTTTATCCAGGCGTCGAACCGCCGCGAAGAGGCCAGTGCGGACTGATTAGCCTTCCAGCTCAGCCCACCGCTCTACCAGCGCATCCAGCTCACCCTGCAGCTTCTCGATCTTGGCCAGCACCGCCGAAGTCTCGGCAATCGGCCGCTGATAGAAGCCAGCAGCGTTCACTTCTTCCTGCGCCTCGGCCATGCGCTGTTCGACCTCGTCGATCTGCCCCGGCAGCATTTCCAGCTCGCGCTGCAGCTTGTAGCTGAGCTTCTTTTTCGAAGCGTCCACGACCGGCGCGCTTGGCGCAGGGGCAGCTACTTCCACCGGTTTCTCGACCACGGCACTGTTGAGCTCGGACTTGCCACCCTTGCTCTCGGTCACGCCGAGCAGCTTCGCCGAGCCACCCTGGCGGATCCAGTCTTCGTAGCCACCGACATACTCGCGCACCTTGCCCTCACCTTCGAACACCAGCGTGCTGGTGACGACGTTGTCGAGGAAGGCCCGGTCGTGACTGACCATCAGCACGGTGCCCTTGTAGTTGGACAATACCTCTTCGAGCAGCTCGAGGGTTTCCACATCCAGGTCGTTGGTCGGTTCGTCGAGCACCAGCAGGTTGGCCGGTTTGCTGAACAGCTTCGCCAGCAACAGGCGCGCACGCTCGCCACCGGACAGAGCCTTGACCGGCGTGCGCGCACGCTGCGGGCTGAACAGGAAATCGCCCAGGTAACTCAGCACATGGCGGTTCTGGCCATCGATCTCGATGAAGTCGCGGCCTTCGGCGAGGTTGTCGATGACGGTCTTTTCCAAGTCGAGCTGATGGCGCATCTGGTCGAAATAGGCCACTTCCAGCTTGGTGCCGCGCTCGACCTTGCCTGCGGTCGGCTCAAGATCACCCAGCATCATCTTCAGCAGGGTTGTCTTGCCGGTACCGTTGGCACCCAGCAGGCCGATACGGTCCTGGCGCTGCAGGACCATGGAGAAGTCCTTGACCAGCAGGGGGCCATCGGCGTGATGAAAGCTGACGTTCTCCAGCACCATGACCTGCTTGCCGGACTTGTCCGCCGCCTCGATCTGGATGTTCGCCTTGCCCTGGCGCTCGCGGCGCTCGCCGCGCTCCACACGCAAGGCCTTGAGCGCACGCACTCGGCCTTCGTTACGGGTACGGCGGGCCTTGATACCCTGGCGGATCCACACCTCTTCCTGGGCCAGGCGCTTGTCGAACAGCGCATTGGCCGTCTCTTCGGCGGCCAGTGCGGCCTCCTTGTGCACCAGGAAGCTGGCGTAGTCGCCGTTCCAGTCGATCAGGCCGCCGCGGTCCAGCTCAAGAATGCGCGTCGCGAGGTTCTGCAGGAAGGAACGGTCGTGGGTGATGAACAGCACGGCGCCGTTGAAGCCGCGCAGGGCTTCTTCGAGCCAGGCAATGGCACCGATGTCCAGGTGGTTGGTCGGTTCGTCGAGCAACAGCAGGTCAGGCTCGGACACCAGCGCCTGGGCCAGCAGCACACGGCGGCGCCAGCCACCGGAGAGCTCGGCCAGAGTCTTGTCGGCGGGCAACTGCAGACGGCTCAGGGTGCTTTCCACCACCTGCTGCAGGCGCCAGCCGTCGCGGGCCTCCAGTTCGTGCTGGACGTGCATGAGTTTTTCCAGGTCGTCATCGCCCTGGATGTTCTGGCTCAGGTGATGGAACTCGGCCAGCAGCTCGCCGACGCCATCCAGGCCTGCCGCTACCACGTCGAACACCGTGCGCTCGTCGGCAACCGGCAGCTCTTGTGGCAGCTCACCGATCTTCAGCCCAGGGGCGCGCCAGATCTCGCCGTCGTCGCCCTTCTGCTCGCCCTTGACCAGGCGCAGCATGCTCGACTTGCCGGTGCCGTTGCGGCCGATGATGCACACCCGCTCGCCACGGGCGATCTGCCAGGACACTTTGTCCAGCAGCGGCATCGCGCCGAATGCGAGGGACACATCGCTGAATTTGAGCAGGGTCATGTTCGTCTCCAGAAAGCGGGCGCGCATTCTACCTGACTTGGCCCTTTCCGGCATTAAGTTGACCTCCGCACAGGGGCTTGGCGACACCCGGTCGGTGTTAACGCCCGGTTACAAGCACAGCGCTATCACCCGCCGGCGGCAAACGGCTAAGCTAAGGCAATCAGATTTCAACAGTGCTGGCTTCGCCGTCACTTCCCCATGGTTCAACTGCCCGGACGTATCATGCGCAGCCGCCTGTTACAGATTGCTTCCTGCCTGCTGCTCACCGCCGCTACCACCAGCGCGGCGCAGGCCATCGACCTTTCCACGCAACGCCAGTACTACGACGAGGCCAAGCGTGCGCTGGCCAAGGGCGACAAAGCCCCTTACCTGCGCTACGCCCAGCAACTGCGCGATTACCCGCTCACGCCGTACCTGGCATACGACGAACTGACCGCGCGCCTGAAGACCGCCAGCAACGAAGAAATCGAAGGTTTCCTGGCCAAGCACGGCGACCTGCCCCAGGCCAACTGGATGAAATTGCGTTGGCTGCGTTGGCTGGCCGAACGCGGCGAGTGGAGCACCTTCGTCAAGTACTACGACCCCAAGCTCAACTTCACTGAACTGGACTGCCTCAATGGCCAGTACCAGCTGAATCACGGCCAGCGCGCCGAAGGTTTCGCCAGCGCCGAAAAACTGTGGAACGTCGGCAAGTCACAACCGGCTGCCTGCGACACCCTGTTCGGCATGTGGGCAGCAGAAGGCCAGCTGACCGAGGCCAAGCGCTGGAACCGCGCCAAACTGGCGGCCCAGGCGCGCAACTATGCGCTGGCAAACAACATGGTGCAGGGCCTGACGACCCTCGCACCGCAGGGCCGCTTGCTGATCGACGTGGCGCAAAAGCCCGAGCTGCTCAACCAGCCCTCGCGCTTCACCCCGGCCAACGAAGCCATGTCCGACGTGGTCAGCCTCGGCCTGCGCCGCCTGGCCCGGCAGGACCCGGACCGCGCCATGGAGATGCTCGACGACTACGCCCAGCGCATGCACTTCTCGCGCGACGAAAAAGTCGCCATCGCCCGCGAGATCGGCCTGACCCTGGCACGCCGTTACGACCCGCGCGCCCTTGACCTGATGACCCGTTACGACCCCGAACTGCGTGACAACACGGTCAGCGAATGGCGCCTGCGCCTGCTGCTGCGCCTGGGCCGCTGGGAAGACGCCTACGAGCTGACCCGGCGCCTGCCACAGGACCTGGCCAGCAGCAACCGCTGGAAGTACTGGCAGGCACGCAGCCTGGAGCTGGCCCAGCCGAACAACCCGCAGATTCCGCTGCTATACAAGAACGTGGCGCGCGAGCGTGACTTCTACGGCTTCCTCGCAGCTGACCGGGCAAAAACGCCCTACCAGCTGAACAACAAGCCATTGCTGTTGAGCCCGCAACTGGTCAGCAAGGTGCGTAACACCCCTGGCATTCAGCGCGCCCTGGAGTTCCACGCCCGCGGCCAGGTCGTAGAAGGACGCCGCGAGTGGTACCACGTCAGCCGCCACTTCACCCGCGATGAGATGGTCGCCCAGGCACGCCTGGCCTATGACCTGCGCTGGTACTTCCCGGCCATTCGCACCATCAGCCAGGCGCAGTACTGGGATGACCTGGATATCCGTTTCCCGATGGCCTACCGCGACACCCTGGTACGCGAAGCCAAGGTGCGCGGCCTGCATTCGAGCTGGGTGTTTGCCATCACCCGCCAGGAAAGCGCCTTCATGGAGGATGCCCGCTCACCCGTCGGTGCCAGCGGCCTGATGCAGGTGATGCCGGCCACCGCCAGGGAAACCGCACGCAAGTTCAGCATCCCGCTTGCCTCGCCGCAGCAGATGTTTAACCCGGAAAAGAACATTCAGGTCGGCGCGGCCTACCTGAGCCAGGTGCACGGCCAGTTCAACGGCAACCGGGTGCTGGCGTCAGCAGCCTACAACGCTGGCCCCGGACGCGTGCGCCAGTGGCTGAAAGGTGCCAAGCATTTGAGCTTCGACGTGTGGGTGGAATCTATCCCGTTCGACGAAACACGCCAGTACGTGCAGAACGTGCTGTCGTACTCGGTGATCTACGGGCAGAAGCTCAATGTGCCGCAGCCGCTGGTGGACTGGCATGAGCGGTATTTCGATGACATGTAGTTCCAGCTAAGCCTGTATCGGCCTCTTCGCGGCTAAAGCCGCTCCCACAGGGATCCCACAGCTTGCAGAGTCAGTGCAGTACCTGTGGGAGCGGCTTCAGCCGCGAAGAGGCCGATACAGGTTATTCGAGCACCTGGACTTCCATCCCCACTTCAAGCCAACCACTGCCATCTACGGCAAGGTTCTGCCCGAACAGGATGTCGCCTTCCTTCTCGCGAAATGCCTTCAGAGTGGTCAACGGCTCGCGGTCGACACTGCGTTCCCCGGTCGCCGGATCGAGCGTGGTGAAGATGCACCGCACACTCGGCTTGAGCACTCGAAACTCCAGCGCACCAATGCGAATCCGCTTCCAGCCATCCTCGGCAAACGGCTCAGCCCCCTGCACTACCAGGTTCGGCCGAAAGCGCAGCATTTCCATGGGCCGGCCAATCCTGTGGCTCAGATCATCCAGTGAGCCCTGGCCGATCAGCAATAACGGAAAGCCATCAGGGAAAGCCGCACGGTCACTGTTCAGGCCATAACCGTTGGGCAGGTAGCGTGCCCGCTGCTCCGGGCAATGCACCAGCCGCACTGCCTTGCCGAGCCATTGCGACAGCCAGGCAGCCACCTCGTCGCCCGCGTCCGGTACGCGCAAGGTATCGCGCCAGATGGTAACGCCGCGCAGCGCATCGTCCGCAGCAGGCACCGCAACGCGCATTGGCGATTGCCCGGGCAGCTCCAGCAGCAACTCGCCATCCTCACCCGCGCTGGCCTTGAGCTGGCCCAGTTGTGGCCAGGCGCGCTGGGTGAGGAAGCGTCCATTCTCTTCCTCGACCACCATCCAGCGGCGATCGCCCTGCAACCCCAGAAGGCCCACCGGCGAACCCTGCAGGTATTGCGCCTGCCCCGACTTCACCGGGTATCGATACAACTCACTGAGAAACATCCCTGCCGCCTCATGCCTTGTCAAAAGCCAAGCTTATACCTGGCTGGCAGCAGGATCACGCGTTGCTGGTATCCAGCAGCAGGCGCTGCTTGACCACATCGACCAGGCGATCAGGCTGGAACTTGGAGAGGAAATTGTCGCAACCGACCTTTTTCACCATCGATTCGTTGAAGCTGCCCGACAAGGAGGTGTGCAGCACCACGTAGAGCTTGCGCAGGCGCGCATCGCTGCGAATCTCGGTGGTCAGCCGATAGCCGTCCATCTCCGGCATTTCCGCATCGGTGAAGACCATCAACAGTTTCTCGCAGACATCCTCCCCGGCATCCGCCCAGCCCTTGAGCAGGCGCAGGGCCCTCAGGCCATCACTGGCCACATGCAGCTTCACCCCAAGTTGCGACAGGGTATCGCGCAGCTGCGCCAGCGCCACGCTGGAGTCATCCACCAGCAGCACTTCGCGGCCACGCGCACGCGCCAGTACCGGGTCGGCCAGCTTGTCGCCGGAGACCCGAGCGTTATAGGGAACGATCTCGGCCAGCACCTTCTCGACATCGATCACTTCGACCAGCTTGTCGTCCACCTTGGTGATAGCGGTCAGGTAATGCTGGCGCCCGGCGCTGGAAGGCGGCGGCATGATGGCTTCCCAGTTCATGTTGACAATGCGATCGACGCCACCCACCAGGAATGCCTGCACCGAGCGGTTGTACTCGGTGACGATGATGGTGCTGTCCGGCCCTGGCTGCAGTGGGCGCATGCCGATTGCCTGGGACAGATCGATCACCGGCAAGGTCTGCCCACGCAGGTTGACCACACCACAGACGAACGCGTGGCGCTGCGGCATCAGGGTCAGCTTGGGCAGCTGCAGCACTTCCTGCACCTTGAACACGTTGATCGCGAACAACTGGCGACCGGCCAGGCGGAACATCAGGATTTCCAGACGGTTCTCACCCACCAGCTGCGTGCGTTGGTCTACCGTGTCGAGAATGCCAGCCATTGGAAAACCCCCAGGGTTGTGTCGAAAAATATGAAATGATCCGTTCTATATCGGCGCTTCCCTGCGCATCTTGACCCCTGCGAAAAAATGCTCTGCAGGACAATTGATATCACATTAGCATCATGCTTTACTGCGATACGACCCGCTTGGATCCATTCCAGGGCAACTTGTCGCACCCTAGGCGACATCAGGGAAACCCCTAGGAGCAATCAGGTGCAACCTGATGTTCGCGATATCCTTTAGCCATTAATGTGACGCCATTCTCACTGCATGAATGGAGTCAGGCTTTTGCTAGCGATCGACATGGCGTGGCCATCCCCTGCTCCAGCCCAACGCGCCGGAGTGTCTTGATGGATAGCAGCGTCTCTAACACCGACACCCTGCAGGACTTCCTGCTGGATGCCCAGGTCTTGTTGACCCAGTCCCAGGAATGCCTGCAGCACCTGGAACTGATCCGCAATGATCCGGACGCCTGCCAATGCCTCAACAATGCCCTCCAGACCCTGGCCCGACGCGCCGGCACCTTGGGCCTGCTCGAAGTTGCCCACTATGCAAGCGTCCTGCACCAGCTGCTCGCCCCGGCCTGCCAACAGCAGTGCCTGGACAACGCAGCCCTGCCCACGCTGAATGCCTGCCTGACCTTGCTGGCCTGGCAACTGGAACTGGTCGACCTGCATACCGGCCGGCTCGCCCTCGATACCTGCGAACAGGTGACGCTACTGAGCGAACTGGCAACCGCCCTGAATCAGCCATTGCCGCAAACGTGTGCGTCTTGCAACGATAACGGCAACGACTGCGTGCATCCGCATTCAACGGTGCCTGCCAGATCTCCAGCCAGCGGGTCCGCGCTGCGCCACTAGCCGGCTTGGCGGACGCAACTAAGCACAGGTTTGAAAGCGCAAAAGAGGCCAAACTTGTGATGCTCTTCACTAGTTCAGCCCCTTGCACTTGAGCGGTCTTTTACAAGTTGAACTTGCGGCGGTCAACACCTGCCCAAATAGTGGCACTTTGATGTCTTGCAGACTTGCCAAGCCCCTCTCCCAGGCCCGGAAATGCTGAGGTTTCAAAGCATTACCCAGCCGCGACCAAATTGAACCGAAGTGTTAAGATGCGCGCAAACAAATGCCGGTCGCTCCCCATGTATCGCTTCAAGCCGCGCGCACCATTTGTTGCAAGCACAACGCCAAAGCCTCTGCCAAGAGCTGTGCACGGCCCCCATCAGCAAGACTTCAGTGGCTTGTCAATTTTATGTTCCCACGCTTGAAGATATCTCTGCGCTGCCGTTCACGCACCACTTTGCTGCGCTGGGCGACGGCATTGCTGTGCGTGGTGTCCCTGATGGCCAACCTGGCCCTGTTTGCCGGAGGGAACGGCATGCCTGCCAGTCTGTTGCTCCTGCAACTGGTGGCCACGCTTGGCGTCTGCTGGCACCTGAGCCAGGGTGCCAAGTCGATCAGTCTGCGCCCGGCGGAGCTTGCCGGGCGCATGCTCAAGGTCCAGGAAAGCGAGCGCCAGCACCTGAGCCGAGAACTGCACGACGACATCGGCCAGCTGCTCACCGCCGCCAAGATGCAGCTGGAATGGTTGCAACGCCGCGTACCAAACGACTTGCAGGTGCACTGTGGCAGCTTGCGCAGCACCCTCGAAGACACCCTGTGCAAGGTGCGCGACGTATCTGCCATCCTCAACCCGCGGCAACTGGCCAGCCTTGGCCTCGAAGCCAGCCTGCGGGCGCACCTGGTACGCACGCTGGAAAGCACCGACGTACACTGGAGCCTGGAATGCCATCAGCGCCTGGGCGGAATCTCCGAAGAAGTCGCCATGGCGGCGTTTCGCATCACCCAGGAGGCAGTGACCAACATGCTGCGCCATGCCCGGGCTCGTAACCTGACCATCCGCTTGCAACGCAGCGCAGCAGGGCTTGCCCTGACGATCCAGGACGACGGCCAGGGCTTTCTCCCTGCCGCCAACCCGGCGGAGGCCGGCCAGCGCGGCATGGCCGGCATGCAGGAGCGCGCCACAGCCCTCAACGGCAGCCTGGCGATTACCAGCCAGCTCGGCCTGGGCACGACCATCGACGTGCTGTTCCCATGGCCACCCCGTACCCATGAACGCGCCAGGACTACCGCTTCATCATGACCTGTAGATTGCTGCTGGTGGATGACCACTCGCTGATCCGTGCCGGGGTCCGTGCCCTGGTATCCGACATCCCTGGCTACACCGTGGTCGGCGAAGCCGATGACGGCGATCAGCTGCTCGAGCACGTTCAGCAACTGGCGCCCGATATCGTCCTGCTGGACATTTCCATGCGCTCGACCAGCGGCCTAGATGCCCTCACCCAACTGCGCGCCACTGGCAACACCTGCAAGGTGCTGATCCTGTCCATGCATACCGACCCGGACCTGATCATGCGGGCACTGGAAAGTGGCGCCCACGGTTACCTGCTCAAGGATGCCACCGCTACCGAACTGGAGCAGGCCCTGATCGCCTTGCGCAATGGCGAACGCTACCTCAGCCCGGCCATCGCCCATACGGTGATCAACCAGGCACTGATGCGTGCGCAGCACGGCAAGCCGTCTGGCGTCGACCGCCACAACCTCACCGCACGGCAACTGGAGATCCTGCGCCTGATCGTGCGCGGCAAGTCCACCCGCGAAATCGCCGCCGGCCTGGGCCTGTCGATCAAGACCGTGGAAACCCACCGCTCGCAGATCATGAAGCGCTTGCAGATCTACGACGTGGCCGGCCTGGTGCTGTTTGCCGTGCGCGAGAAGATCATCAGCCTGGACGACTGATCAGCGGTGAGTTCAGCGGCAAGTGCAGGCGCAGCGCCCCCGGCACAGCCGCAAAGCGCAGGCTGTCGGCCTGCAGGGGCTCGCCGTCGAGGTTGATGTCCAGCCCCTGCGAGCAGGTGATCTCGACCCACGGCAAACGCGCCCGCACGAACAACCCCTCACCCGCCAGCAAATCACGCAATGCGCCGACCATTTCCTGGGGTGCCGGCAGGATGGCAATATCCAGCAGGCCATCATCGACTTGCGCCTCCGGGCACAAGACTTGCCCGCCGCCGGCCTGGCGACCATTGCCAATCCCCAGCGCCAGCAAATCGCCCTGCCAGTCGAAGCCCGGCCCGGACAGCTCGACCGAGGCGGCCTGCAGCTCGCTGAAGCGCGACAGCCCGGTGAACAGGTAGGCCGCGGCGCCGAGCATTTTCTTCAGGTCTTCAGAGGTGCTGGCGGTAACCTGGCTGCCGAAACCGCCCGTGGCCATGTTCAGGAACAATTGGTCGCCCACCTGGCCCAGGTCGATCGGCCGCGGCGGCAGCTCCAGCAATGCCAGGGCCTCGGCAGGCTCAAGCGAAATACCGGCGGCCCTGGCGAAGTCATTGGCGGTTCCCAGCGGCAGCAGCGCCAGGCTGGCTTCGCTACGTGCCTGGCCCATGGCCTCGGCGACATCGCGCAAGGTACCGTCACCGCCGCCAGCGATCACCTGACTGTAACCGGCCGCCAGCGCTTCACCCACCAGCCGCCGGGCATCGCCGCCTTCCCAGGTCACCCGCACATCCAGCGTCCAGCCACGCTCGCGCATGGCGCCTACCGCCTGGCGTACCGCTTCGTTCATGGCCTGCTTGCCATGCAGGATCAAGATTGCCTTGCGCTGTGGCATCGCGTGTCTCCGTGGCGATCGTTCGGTCCTGATCTCGACCACAAACAGAGCCGAAATGCTGCACTGATCAGGAAAATCTGCTCTAGGTCGCACATTGACCGAGCGCAGGGTCGAGCAGAAAAACTGTCAGATTCACATAAATATCATTGAAAGCATTTCTCATCGGGGGCATGATCGACAAAAATTTGGCCTTCATGGAAGAAGCTTTAGCAGAAAGTCGGTTTTTTGACTTTTCCGCCAAAACCGTGACAGGTCGCGAAGTTCCCCTTCACTGCGCTGTAACCAGCGCCATGAGTCGAGGCTGTGAAATGAGCGTTCTGATCCCCTGCATCATTGCCGGCGGTGCCGGCACCCGCCTGTGGCCGGTTTCTCGCGAAGCCATGCCCAAACCCTTCATGCGCTTGCCCGATGGCCAGAGCCTGCTGCAGAAAACCTTCAGCCGCGCAGCGGCGCTACCGGGCATCGAGCGGATCCTGACGGTGACCAACCGCGAAGTGTTCTTCCGCACCCAGGACGAGTACCGCCTGGTCAATCCCGACAACCTCGCCCTCGACTACCTGCTGGAAACCAACGGCCGTAACACCGCACCCGCGATCGCTGCAGCCGCGCTGCACTGTGCCAGGCATTACGGCCACGACAGCGTGCTGCTGGTATTGCCGGCCGACCATCTGATCCAGGACGCCGAGGCCTTCGCCAGCGCTGTCGAGCACGCCCGGCAGCTGGCCAACGAGGGCTGGCTGGCGACCTTCGGCCTGCTGCCCAGCCGCGCCGAAACCGGCTTCGGTTACATCGAGCAAGGCGAGGCCATCGGCAAGCATGCGCATCAGGTCGCCTGCTTCGTGGAAAAACCCGATGCGCTCACCGCCCGCGACTACCTCGAAGGCGGCCGCCACCTGTGGAATGCCGGCATGTTCTGCCTGCGTGCAGGCACCGTACTCGCCGAACTGCAGGCGCATGCCCCGGAACTGCTGGCCTGCGTGACCTGCTGCCTCGAGCAGAGCACAACCAAGGAGGGCAACAAGGCACTGCAGGTGGAACTGGACCCAGACAGCTTCGCCCTGGCCGAGAACATCTCCATCGACTACGCCTTGATGGAGCGTTCCGAGAAGGTTGCCGTGGTGCCTTGCGAACTGGGCTGGAGCGATATCGGTAGCTGGGAGGCGGTGCGCGAACTGCGCCACACCGACGACGACGGCAACCACTGCAACGGTGAAGCCGTGCTGCACGACGTGACCAACTGCTACATCGATTCGCCAAAGCGCCTGGTCGGCGCCGTTGGCCTGGACAACCTGATCGTCATCGATACCCCCGATGCCTTGCTGATCGCCGACGCCGCGCGCAGCCAGGAGGTCAAGGTGATTGCTCAGCAGCTCAAGCATCAGGGCCATGAAGCCTACCGCCTGCACCGCACCGTCACCCGCCCGTGGGGCACGTACACCGTGCTCGAGGAAGGCCCGCGTTTCAAGATCAAGCGGATCATGGTGCGCCCTGGCGAATCGCTGTCGCTGCAGATGCACCATCACCGCAGCGAGCACTGGATCATCGTCAGCGGCATGGCCTGCGTGACCAACGGCGAAGAAGAGTTTCTGCTCGACACCAACGAGTCGACCTTCATCAAACCCGGCCGCACTCACCGCCTGACCAACCCCGGCGTCATCGACCTGGTGATGATCGAAGTCCAGAGCGGCGAGTACCTGGGCGAAGATGACATCGTGCGCTTTACTGATATTTATGGACGCGTCCCGGCGGCAGCCATCGGCTGAAGGCTGGCGGACGCTTTTTTTGTCCGCAGCCTTCAGCGAGGTTTCCGGTTAATGCGCATTCTCTGGACTCTACCTTACCTGCCCTGGCCCACCACCAGTGGCAGCAAGACCCGGCAATATCACCTGCTGCGCGCTCTGGCGCAGCAGGGCCACCGGATCACCTTGCTGGTCCAGTCGAAAATCCCCTTGTGCGATGCCGCCCGCGAAGCCCTCGAACCCTTGCTCGATCGCTTGATCGTGCTGCCCCGGCGCCCACTGCACAGCCCGCTCAACCTGCTCGCCTCGCCCATCATCGATTACCCGATGCGGGCCATCATCAACGGCCTGGCCCCTGGCTTGCGGCACCAGTTCGAGCAACTGCTGGACGAGCCCTGGGACGTCATCCAGATCGAACACAGCTACAGCTTCCAGCCGTTCGAAAAAGCGCTACAGGCACGCGAGCTGCCCTACATGCTCAGCGAACACAACCTGGAATCAGTGACCGGCGCCGCTTGCCATGACCGCTTGCCGCTGTGGCTGCGCCCGCTCAATGCCTTCGACCGTTGGCGCTACCGGCGCTGGGAGCAGCGCGTGCTGCGCCAGCCCACCGAAGTGGTGGCGGTTAGCCCGCATGATGCCGAACTGATCAGTCAGGTCAGCGGCCGCCCGGTCAATGTGGTGGTCAACGGCGTCGATTGCGATTACTACCAAAACGTCCACCCGGCTCTGCACAGCCAGCGCCTGCTGTTCGTGGGCAACTTCGAGTACGCCGCCAATGTCGAGGCCATCGAATGGGCCCTGGAAGAAATCCTGCCCCAAGTGTGGATGAGCAACCCGGCGGTACGCCTGGCCATCGCCGGGCATGCCCTGCCGATCAGCTGGAAACTGCGCTGGAACGACCCACGCATCGAGTGGGTCGGCTATCGCCCTGACCTGCGCGAACTGCAACGCCGTTCCGCACTGTTCTTTGCACCCTTGCGCTATGCCGGTGGCTCCAAGGTAAAGATCCTCGAAGCCATGGCCGCCGGGCTGCCGGTGATCAGTACCGGCAAAGGCGTATCGGGCCTTTCCGCCAACAACGGCGAGCACTACCTGGGCAGTGACGACGGTGACCAGTTGGCGCTGCTGATCACGCAATTGCTCAACCAGCCGTGGCGCATGTGCCAATTGAGCGAGGCCGGCCGCCAGTTTGCCCGTAATCGCCACGACTGGAGCGTAGCCGCCCAGCAACTGGAAACGGTGCACATGCGCCTCACCCAGTCGGCAACGGCCGACGCCACCCAGGGCGGTGGCGCCTGGCTCGGTCGGTCAGCCGAGTAGTTCGCTCAGCGGTATGAACGGCACGCTGTCGCCCGGCTTCGGCGTGCTGCCCTCACGCACCTCCACCAACCCTTCGGCCCAGGCCGCGCTGCGCAGCACTCCGGAGCTCTGGTTCTTGTAGATGCGCACCTGGCCATTGTCGATGCGCGCACGCAGGTACTCGCGACGGGTACCGGCCTTGGTCCATTCGAAGCCGGCCGGTACATCGAAACGCAGCGGCGTGACATCGGCCACGCCCTGGCGGCGCAGCAGGTAGGGCCGCGTCAACAGACCGAACGTCACCAGCGTCGACGCCGGGTTGCCGGGTAGGCCGATCACCGGCACACCGCGGTAATGCCCGAAGGTCAGCGGCTTGCCAGGCTTGATCGCCAGCTTCCACAACGCCAGCTCGCCCGCTTCACGCAGTGCGGCGCCGAGGTAGTCGGCCTCGCCCACGGAAACGCCGCCAGTGGACAGGATCAGGTCGACATCGCCCAGGCCCCCCAGGCATTCGCGGGTACGTTCCAGGTCATCGGGGAGAATACCCATGTCGCGCACTTCGCAGCCCAGCCGCTGCAGCCAGCTAACCAGCAAGCGCCGGTTACTGTTGTAGATCTGCCCGGGGCCCAGTGGCAGGCCAGGCTCGACCAGCTCATCGCCAGTGGACAGCACCGCCACCCGTACCCGCCGCACCACCTGCAACTGCGCATGGCCAAGGGTTGCCGCCAGGCCCAGTTCGATAGGCCCGAGCCGCGTGCCAGCAACCATCACCTGCTCGCCCTTGCGGGTTTCCTGGCCTTGCGGGCGAACGTTCTGGTCAAGCGTCGGCGCTTCGAGGAAGCGCACCCGGCCATCTTCCAGCACCTCGGTGTTTTCCTGCATCTCGACACAGTCGGCACCTGCCGGCATCGGCGCACCGGTGAAGATCCGGGCGCAGGTGCCGGGTTGCAGGGGCTCGGGAGCATGACCTGCAAAGATCCGCTGGCTGACCGGCAAAGGCTCACCCTGCAGGTCGGCCAGGCGCAAGGCATAACCGTCCATGGCACTGTTCGGCCACGGCGGCAGGTCGAGCGTAGCCACCAGCTCGGTGGCCAGCACGCGGCCTTCGGCCTCGCCCAGCGAGACGTTTTCGGTTTCCGTGATTGGCGCGGCCTCGGCCAGCGTCAGCAGGCGCTCCAGGGCTTCTTCCACCGGCATCAGTGGCCGGGCAGCGGGTGCCTCAGCCACGGCTGTCACAGGCCGCTGCCTGTTTCAGGTGGGCGACGAAATTGCACGGCCGATGGCGGGCATCCAGCTGCTCGGCGAGGATGCCGTCCCAACCGGTGCGCACGGCATTGGTCGAGCCCGGCAGGCAGCACACCAGGGTGCCGTTGGCCAAGCCGGCCAGCGCGCGCGATTGCACGGTGGAGGTGCCGATATCAGCCACGGAAATCTGCCGGAACAGTTCGCCGAAGCCCTCGACCTGCTTGTCCAGCAGGCAGGCTACGGCTTCGGGCGTGCTGTCACGGCCGGTAAAACCGGTACCACCTGTGATCAGCACCACCTGCACGCTGTCGTCGGCGATCCAGGTGGCGACCTGGGCGCGGATCTTGTACAGATCGTCCTTGAGCAGCACGCGCGCGGCCAGTGTGTGGCCAGCGGCGGTGAGGCGGTCGACGAAGGTCTGCCCGGAGGTGTCGGTTTCAAACGTACGGGTGTCGCTGACCGTGAGCACGGCAATGTTCAGCGCCACGAAGGGGGTATCTGCCTTGGCTTTCATGGGGGTCCGTCGCAGGGAAAGGGGATGGGCGCAGTTATATCACAGGCGGCCGTGCAGGCCGTCACAGGTCAATATCCCAGGCATGCGGCTATGCTGGAATGTAAAAGGAACTTGCGTGGACGCCCTGCGTCATAAAGTCATCTTGCACCATCGCACTGGAGAAACACGATGATTCAACGGACCCTTCCCGCCTTTCTGCTCGCCCTGGGCCTTGGCGCCCTCGCCGGCTGCGCATCGCCGACCGTGATCACCCTGAACGACGGCCGCGAAATCCAGGCAGTGGATACCCCCTCCTTTGACGAGGACTCCGGTTTCTACGAATTCGAACAGCTGGACGGCAAGCGCACGCGCCTGAACAAGGACCAGATCCGCACCGTCAAGGAGCTCTGACCCGGGTGTTCTGGCGGATAAGCCCTTTCAACAGCAAGGGCTTGCCGCCAAAAATGCTATGCAGTAGGATTTTGGTCATCGGAGTGTAGCGCAGCCAGGTAGCGCGTCTCGTTCGGGACGAGAAGGCCGCAGGTTCGAATCCTGTCTCTCCGACCAGAATCTCGGCAAAAAGCCCGCCTTGCGCGGGCTTTTTGTTGTACCTCGGAAATCAGTTGACCGCTGTCACCTGCTCCGCCTGCACCGGCACATACAGCAACTGCAGACGCGAGCTGCTCCACTCACGGATGCGGTTGGTCAGCTCGATGTCGTTGTTCAGCTTCTGCCCATAGCTCGGCACGATGGCCTTCAGGCGCGCCTGCCATTCCGGCGTCTTGATGCGGTCCTTGAAGGTTTTCTCCAGCACCGTGAGCATGATCGGCGCGGCCGTCGAGGCGCCCGGCGAAGCCCCCAGCAGCGCGGCGATGCTGCCATCCTGTGCGGCCACCACTTCGGTACCGAACTGCAGGATGCCACCGAGTACCGGGTCCTTCTTGATCACCTGCACGCGCTGGCCAGCCTGCAGCAGCTTCCAGTCCTCGTTCCTGGCATTGGGGAAGTACTCGCGCAGGGCCTGCATGCGGTCGTCGAAGCTGAGCATCAGCTGGCCCATCAGGTAGGTGCTGAGGTCGAAGTTATCGATCCCGGCGTTCACCATCGGCAGGATATTGTGGCTGGTCAGCGAGGCGAACATGTCCAGCAACGATCCGTGCTTGAGGTACTTGGTGGAGAAAGTCGCGAACGGGCCAAACAGCAGCACTTCCTGGCCATCGATCACCCGCGTGTCCAGGTGGGGTACCGACATCGGTGGCGCCCCGACCGAAGCCTTGCCATACAGCTTTGCCGTGTGCCGGGCGACGATGTCCGGGTTGTCGGTCATCAGGAACTGGCCGCCGACCGGGAAGCCTGCATAACCGTCCGCCTCAGGGATGCCCGACTTCTGCAGCAGCTTCAGCGCGCCACCACCGGCCCCGATGAACACGAAGCGGGCATTGACGCTGGCCTCCTTGCCACCCTGAGCAAGATCAGCCACCACCACTTTCCAGGTGCCATCGGCATTGCGCACGATATCGCGCACTTCATGGCTCAAGTGCAGCGTGACGTTGGGATTACGGGTCATCGAGGCAAACAGCTGGCGGGTGATCTCGCCGAAGTTCACGTCGGTACCGATGGCCATGCGCGTGGCGGCCACCCGCTGTTGCGGGTCACGCCCTTCCATCACCAGCGGCACCCACTTGCGGATCTGCTCGTGGTCTTCGCTGATCTCCATGCCACGGAACAACGAGCTGTGCTGCAAGGCAGCAACGCGCTTGTGCAGGAAGGCGATGTTCTCGTCACCCCAGACGAAGCTCATGTGCGGCACATTGTTGATGAACGACTTCGGGTTGCTGAGCACACCCTGCTCGACCTGGTAGGCCCAGAACTGCTTGGAGATCTCGAACTGCTCGTTGACCCCGACAGCCTTGCTGATGTCGATGCTGCCGTCCTTGCCTTCGCTGGTGTAGTTCAGCTCGCAGAACGCCGAATGGCCGGTGCCGGCGTTGTTCCAGGCGTTGGAGCTCTCCTCGGCGACCTGGTCCATGCGCTCATAGACGCCGACCTTCCAGTTCGGCTCCAGCTCGGTGAGGTAGGTGCCCAGGCTCGCGCTCATGATGCCGCCGCCAATCAGCAGCACATCGACGGTCTTCGCAGGCTCTTCGGGTTTGGAGCAGCCGATGACGCCCAAGCAGAGGAACGTCAGCAGGAATTTCTTCATTGATGTTGTCCAGTTGTTGTGTACACGCGCGCCGCACTGAGCAGGGAGCGTGCCAACTGGATCAGGGCCAATGAATACGGGTGTGACAGCGGGTCGCATGGCGACATTCCGCCACAGGGAAAACGGTTTTTTCCTGCTCGATGGCGGGTTTCCCCCTGGGGGCGCTTCGCACCCCTTTCGCGACACAAGGCCGCTCCTACAGGAATATGCGATCCCCTGTAGGAGCGGCCTTGTGTCGCGAAAGGGTCGCGAAGCGGCCCCAGCAATCCATCAGGCGTTAAGCCGCGAGGTGACCTCACCCAACTGGCCCGACAGCCCATGCAGGCGCTGCCCCGCCTGCTCGGTGTGCTGCACCGCCTCCTGATTGGCGGTGGCGATCCGGGTGATTTCGATCAGGTTGCGCGAAATGTCTTCGGCCACGCTGGTCTGCTCTTCGGCCGCAGTGGCGATCTGCCGGTTCATGTCGCGTATCGCCTCCACCGCCAGGGTGATCCGTTGCAGCATCTGCCCGGCCAGCTGCACCTGCTCGGCGCCCTCCTCGCTGCGCTGCTGGCCGCTCTCGATGGCCTTGACCGCTTCCACTGCGCCGGACTGCACGGCTTCGATGATCTGGTGAATCTCGGCGATCGATGCCGCCGTGCGCTGGGCCAGGCTGCGCACCTCATCGGCGACCACGGCAAAGCCACGCCCGGCCTCACCCGCACGGGCCGCTTCGATGGCAGCATTGAGCGCCAGCAGGTTGGTCTGCTCGGCAATGCCACGGATCACTTCCAGCACCTTGCCAATGCGGGAGCTGTCATTTTCCAGGTCGCGGATCACCGCAGCGGTGCCGGCGATCTCGCGGTTGACCACGCCAATGGTGTCGATGGTCTGCTGCATCACCTGTTCGCCCGCCTGGGCGCTGTGGTCGGCGTCGTCGGCAGCACGTGCGGCCTCGGCGGCGTGGCGGGCCACTTCCTGGGCGGTGGCAGACATCTCGTGCATGGCCGTGGCCACTTGATCGGTGCGCTGGAACTGGTCGTGGGTACCACGGGCCATGTCACCGGCAATGTTGCGCAACTGGCCACTGGCGCCTTCCAGCTCCTGGGCGTTGTCCTTGAGGCGGCCAACAGTCTCGGCGAGGAAGTCGCGCAGGGTATTGGCAGCACGCGCCAGACGGCCCAGTTCGTCCTCGCGACGGCTGTCGACGCGGGCGGCGAAGTGGCCCTGGCTAAGTTGCGCCACGTATTCGATCAGTTGGCGGATCGGCTCGATCAGGTTGCGGTTGAGCAGCCACAGGCTGAGCAGGCCGACCAGCAATGCCGACCCGAGCATCACCAGCACGCCCAGCCACACGGTGCGTTCGGCACCGGCATTGATCTCGGCGGCACGGCCACGGGCTTCGGCGCGCAGCTGCTCGACCAGCGCGCTCATCTGCTCGCTGGCCGCCCGGTCCACGCCCTTCACCGCCTGGTCACCGGCTACCGGGTCGCCACCGGCCGCCAGAAATGCCTGACGCCCTTGTGCGTAGGCCTGGCCGAGCTGGCGGTGGCTGTCACGCAGTTGCTGCAGCGGTGCCTTGAGCTTGGCATCGCTGCTGTCGATCAGTTCCCCAAGCAGTTGTTGAACCTGCTGCTCGCGGGCCTGGAACTGCTGCCAGTACTTATCCAGCTCGGCCGGTTGGCGGCCACGCAGCAGCACGTTCTTCCATTCCTGCACCTGGATCTTGAACTGCAGGTTGGCTTCATCGATCAATTGCGATGCCCGCAGCGGCCCGTCCACCAGTTCGCCATAGCCACGCACGCTGGAGGACAGGAACTGGAAGCACACCAGGGCGATCAGCAGCATCGCCGCCAGGCTACCGCCCAGCAGGGTGAGAATTTGCACTTGGAGTGATTTACGCAACATCGCGGATCTCGGGAACAAGGAATAAGGAAACGGCGCGCCGGAGCAGCGCCGCGACAGACATCCTTGTCCTCGTTCGCAGGCCAAAAAAAAGCTGCCATCGATCGATAGCAGCCAGGTCGAGCACTTACGCAACAGTTGAATTCAATAGTCTCAGGCAATTGCTTCAGAAATGTTACAACTGTACGACGCTTAGCTTGTGGTGAACTGCAGCTCGGCCAGCCGAGCGTACAGCGGGCTTTCTTCGATCAGCTGTCGGTGCGTGCCGACCGCGACCACACACCCCTTGTCGATCACCGCGATGCGGTCGGCGTGCTGCACCGTGGCCAGGCGGTGCGCGATGACCAGCGTGGTACGCCCGGCCATCAGGCTCGGCAGGGCCTGCTGGATCAGGTGCTCGCTCTGCGCATCGAGGGCGCTGGTGGCTTCGTCGAGCAGCAGGATCGGCGCATCCACCAGCAGCGCCCGGGCGATTGCCAGGCGCTGCTTCTGGCCACCGGAAAGGCCAACGCCGCCCTCGCCCAGCGGCGTCTGGTAACCCTGAGGCAGTTGGCGGATGAATTCGTCGGCGTGAGCGCCGTGGGCTGCCGCCTCGACGTCGGCCAGGGTCGCCTCGGGCCGACCGTAGCGGATGTTGGCCTCGACCGTGCCGCGGAACAGTGAAGGGTTCTGCGCCACCAGGGCGAACTGGCGGCGCAGGTCGTCGGGCTCCAGCGCCGTGATCGGCTGGCCATCGAGCAGGATGCCCCCCTGCTGCGGATCGTAGAAGCGCAAGAGCAGGTCGAACAAGGTCGACTTGCCCGCCCCAGACGGCCCCACCAAGGCCACGGTCTGGCCTGGTTCGATGGTCAGGCTGAGGTGGTCGATGGCCGCCACCGATGGCCGCGAGGGATAGGCGAAGGTCAGCTGCTGCAGTTCGATGCGCCCACTGGCACGCTGCTGCGCCAGCGTCACGGGGCGCTCTGGCGCCAGGATCGTGCTGCTCGCCGCCAGCAGCTCGGCGATGCGCTCGGCGGCCCCGGCGGCGCGCTGCAACTCACCGATCACTTCACTCAGGGTGCCAAAGGCGCTGCCGACGATCAGGCTGTAGAACACGAACGCTGCCAGCTCCCCTGCAGAAATGCGCCCGGCGATCACATCCATGCCGCCCACCCACAGCATGACGCCAACCGCGCCCAGCACCAGCACGATCACCAGGGTGATCAGCCAGGCACGCTGGGCGATACGTTGCCGGGCCACATTAAACGCAGCCTCCACCGTACCGGCGAACAACTCGCGGTCACGTGCCTGGTGGTTGTAGGCCTGCACGGTCTTGATCTGCCCCAGGGTCTCGGCCACATAGCTGCCGACATCGGCCACCCGATCCTGGCTCTGCCGCGACAGGCTGCGCACCCGCCGGCCAAACAGCAGGATCGGCGCCAACACCAGCGGCAATGCCACCACCACGATGCTGGTGAGCTTGGGGTTGGTGATGAACAGCAGCACCACGCCACCGATCACCATCAGTGCATTGCGCAGGAACATCGACAGCGACGAACCGATCACCGATTGCAGCAAGGTCGTGTCGGCGGTCAGCCGTGACTGGATCTCGGAACTGCGGTTGTCCTCGAAAAAGCCCGGGTGCAGGCCCACCAAGTGGTCGAAGACCGCGCGGCGGATGTCGGCAACACAGCGCTCGCCGATCCACGACACCAGGTAGAAGCGGCTGAACGTGCCTGCCGCCAAAGCCAGCACCAGCACCAGGAACAGGCCGATGGTCTGGTTCAACTGGTGCGCTGAGCGGGTCATGAAACCCTGATCGACCAGCAGTCGGATACCCTGGCCCATGGACAGGGTAATGCCGGCGGTGACGACCAGCGCCAGCAAGGCCAGCACGGCCTGGCGACGGTACGGACGCATGAACTGCCAAGCCAGGCGCAGGGCACGGCGCTGGCGGGAAGAAGCCGAGTCGGGCATGAGGTGAACCAGGGAAAGCAGAAAAATTGAAGACTACCATTCATCGACGTTGGGCGTGCCTATAACCCATCGTTCTAACAGGCCTCTGGAGCTTTGCCGCGCTTTCTGCTGGACTGTGCAGGCCTTGCTGCACACGATAACTTTTGTAACAGGCCAGTCACGGCGCAGGTTTAACCTGAGCCTGAACCTGATGAGGAGATATTCAATGAGCTTGCAACATGGCAGCGACACCGTGAAACCTCAGAACAAACCACAACCCAAGGCCTGTGGTTCGATCATCGACGCCCAGGGCCGCGAGATCGAGATCACCGAGCAGATGATCCAGCAGGCCTGCAAGGACCTGGAAGACAGCCGCGTGAAGAAAGTACGCCACGGCTGAAGCACGAATGCTTTGAAACCCGGCTATATGCCGGGTTTTTTGTTTTTACCTGTACTGGCCTCTTCGCGGGACAAGCCCGCTCCTACAGACACTCACGATCTCCTGTAGGAGCGGGCTTGTCCCGCGAAGAGGCCGGTACAGATTACACAGCAATCAGGCCAACACGCCGCCCAGGGCATTGACCATCTGCGTCAACTGCGGCGCCTCGCCCCTCACGCGCACTGCCAACCCTTCGATCTCCCGCCGTGGCGGATACTGCTTGCGCAACTGGTCGAACGCCGCCCGCTGCTCGGCTACATCGTCACTCAGGCTGCGACGGAAATCGGCATCATCCCGCCGTGGGTCATACACCGCCCGGCACAGCGCTGCCAGAGTCCAGGCAGGCTCCGCCGTGCCGTCCAGCTCGATCTGCGCCAACGGCGGCGGCGGCAGCAAATCGGCCAGCTGCACGCTTTCGGCTTCGCCCAGGTAGCGGCACAAGGCTTGATAGATCTGCGCGGTACCACGCTGGCGGCCATCCAGGCTGTATCCGGCAATGTGCGGCGTGGCCAGGGTGCACAGGTCTGCCAATTGCAGGTCGACCTGCGGCTCGCCTTCCCAGACATCGAGCACCGCGTGCACGTCTTCACGATCCAGCAGCAGCTCACGCAGCGCCGCGTTGTCCACCACCGGCCCGCGGCTGGCGTTGATCAGCCAGACACCGGGGCGCAGTTGCGCCAGCTGCGCTTCGCCGAGCAGGTGCCAGGTCGGATGCTCACCGCCACGCTGCAGCGGGGTGTGCAGGCTGATCACGTCGCACTGTTCAAGGATCGTCGCCAGGCTGACGAAGTCGCCGCCCTCGGCGGCCTGGCGCAGCGGGTCGCAGACCAGCACCTTCCAGCCCAGGCCGTGCAGCACACGCACCAGGCGGCCACCGACTTCGCCAGCGCCCACCACACCGTAGGTGCGTTGTGGCAGTGCCACGCCGTCCAGGTCGGCCAAGGTCAGCAGGCTGCCCAGCACGTAATCGACCACGCCACGGGCATTGCAGCCCGGCGCGCTGCTCCAGTGGATGCGGGCTTCGGCGAAGTAGTCCAGGTCCAGGTGGTCGGTGCCGATGGTGCAGGTGCCGACGAAGCGCACCTTGCTGCCTTCGAGCAGTTTCCGGTCAACCTTGGTCACCGAGCGCACCAGCAGCACATCGGCGTCCTTGACGCTGGCGGCGTCGAGGCTGCGGCCGGGATAACGGCGGATCTCGCCGAAGCCTTCGAAGAAGGCATCGAGCAGCGGGATATTCTCGTCGGCAACTATCAGCATGGCGCTCTCCTGTCTGGGGAGCGCAGTGTAGGCGCTACGCGAGGTGTGTTCCAGCGCGGTTCAGTCGGCTTTCTTGCGGATCCAGTACAGGTAGGTACCGGCTTCTTCCTGCTGCTGCAGCAATTCGTGGCCGAGGAAGTTGCAGAACTTGGGGATGTCACGGCGGGTCGACGGGTCGGTGGCGATGACCTTGAGCAGGCCGCCAGCGGCCAGGTTTCGTACGTGCTGATGCAGCATCATCACCGGTTCCGGGCAATTCAGGCCGGTGGCGTCGAGGATGGCATCGGGGGTGAAATCAGTCATGGGGGGCTCCGCAAATGATCGCTATTGTGGCGCATCGCGCCACCAGGACCAATAGCCATTCATGAGGGCCATTTCTGACTCCCCTGCTCTTGCTCTTGCTCTTGCTCTTGCTCTGCTCTTGCTCTGCTTTTGCTTCTAAGCGCGCGGTAGTTCAGCAAACGCCGAATGCGACTTCAGGAGGCCGAGCGCAGGTCTTGCGGAGGGAGGTGACGGGCATGGATGCCCGTCAAGCGCTGCGGCCCAGGATGGGCCGTTCAGCGCGGTCCTCCCGGGAGCAAGGCCGGAGCGAGGGAACCACGGAGCGCAGCGTAGGGGCCGGATGATGGGAGCCAGCGTTTTTTGGTGGGCCTGGGGGGGGGGGGGGGGGGGGGGGGGGGGGGGGGGGGGG
>NZ_JBKGGW010000023.1:0-96581 GCF_052041945.1 Pseudomonas sp. SMN11
TGCGTCGGCGGCGGCGTGGGCGGCATCCAAGGCTTTATCGATGTCTTCGGCAGTGGAGCGGGGGAATTCGGCGATCAGCTGGCCGTTCACCGGCGAGGTGTTCTCGAAGTACTGGCCTTTGACCGGGGCCACGAACTCACCGCCGATGAAGTTGCCGTAGCGGCTCTTGAAAGTGACCTTGGCGCCTTCCGTGCCGGGATGTGCGTAACGCATGTTGATTCTCCTGGGTGTCTCAGCGGTGCTGAGGGGTCGTTTTTCTTGTGTTGGCCAGGGCAGGGGCTGGCGCAGGGTAAACCCCCGCCTTGGGCGTCAGTCAGGAGGCTTGCGGGGTTTCCCCGCGGGCCAGGCGCTGGTTGATGTCGTCGATCACGGCGGGCAGGTCGACGATGGTGTCGATGAGGTAATGCGGCCGAGAAGGCTCGAACAGCTTGACGATGCGCGCACGCTCTTCAGCCAGCTTGTCGGATGGCAACGCCTTGTAGAGCTGGTAGGGCAGCCCCAGCGCGTTGCCCGAACAGGTCAGGGCCACCGTCCACATGCCCGCCTTGCGGCCTTCGAGGATGCCGGGCCAGGTGTCGTCCACCTTCACGCAGGCCGCGACATCATCGATGCCCAAGGCGATGACGTTGGCCAGTGCCTGGGCAGGCCATGGCCGCCCGTTGGGCGTTTCATCGGTGGCCACCACATGGTCGGCAACGTAGCCGTTCTGCCGGGCCAGCTCGACCACCTTGTCCATCACCACTTTCGGGTAGCCCGAGCAGGAACCGACCTTCATGCCCCGGCGGCGTACGTCGCCGATGGTGTCCAGGGCGCCCGGAATCAGCGCCGAATGAACGGCGATCTTCTCGATCTGCAGCGGCATGAAACGGTTGTACAGCGCCGTCACGTCGTCGTCGGTAGGTGTGCGGCCAAACACCTTGCGATAACGCTCGGCAATGTCGGGGATGTCGCACAGGGTGCGGATGTGGTCCCACTTGCCCATGCCCATCGGGCCACGGGCTTCCTCCAGCGACACCGTCACGCCGAATTCGGCGAAGGCTTCAACGAAGATCTGCGTTGGCGCGAAAGAGCCGAAATCGACCACGGTGCCGGCCCAGTCCAGGACCACGGCTTGCAGTTTTGCTGGTTTTTCATAATTCATGGGCGTTGCTCCAGTGAGTGTTTGTCAGGCAGTGGTGCCAAGTGCTGCAGGCTGTACGGGCGTTGCCGCCGCAGCCGTGTGTTCCACCGTCCGCGGGCGGCTGTTCCAGAAGGGCACCAGCATCGTGGCGGCCAGCAGGGCGGTGCCGGTGAACACCACGAACACGGTGATGGTGTCGAAATAGCCCGGCAGTAGGCCGCCGAGCACCGCACCGACCGAGCCACAGCCGTTGACGAAGCCGGCGGCGGACGCTGCGCCATCCTTGCTGCCGAAATCAATGGCTGCCGACCCGCTGATCATCGAGTCCGGCCCGTACAGGGTGAGCCCCATCATGAACAGCAGGCCCACCACGACGTACAGGCTGCCGCTCTGCATGGCCGGCACGAACAGGGCCAGGCAAGCCGTCAGCACCACAAGGCTAAGGACGCAAGCGGGGATGCGCCGGGCGCCGAAGTACTTGTCCGAGGCAATGCCGATGAGGATGGGCCCAATCAGCCCGGCCAGTTCGAAGGAGGTCGGGACGATGGCCGAGGCCACCTTGCCGATCTCGGGCATGCGCTCGTAGATGATGGCCGGGCCCCACAGCAGGATGGCGTAGCGGGCGGGCTTGAGCATGAAGTACGCCAGGCCCAGGAACAGCACGGTGCGGTTCTTCATCACCGTACGCAGGCCGGCCCACACGCTGGTGCGAGGCCCCGCCACCTTGCCGACGGCATCAAGCTCGATCTCCACGGGCGGCAGCCCTACGTCTTCCGGGCGATTGCGCTGCAACAGGAAGAACAGCAGGGCGACCACCAGCACCACGGCGGCGCTGCTGAAGAACGCGATGCGCCAATCGTGATACGCGTCGTAGGCCCACCAGCCGGCAAAGGGGGTCGCCACCAGCCCGCCGAACGCGTAGGAGGTGCTCCAGTAGCCCAGTACGCGGCCACGTTCACGGGTGCTGAAGAAACTGCCCACGTTCTTGCACAGCCCGGACCAGCCGGTGGACTGGGCAAGGCCCTGGATCAGCATGCAGGTGGCAAAGATCGGCAAGGTGGCATAGGTGCCCATCAGCACCGCAGCCAGCGCAGAGATCACCAGGCCGCTGAGGACCACGACCCGGGGGCCGAAGCGGTCTGAGAAGTTGCCCCAGAGAAACTGCCCGACGGCATAGGCTGTCAGGTAGAGGGCATCGAGGTTGGCCATCATGGCCTTTTCAAGGACGAAATCCGAGTCTTCGCCGATGCCTAGCTTGGCCACGGAGAACGCCTTGCGGGTGAAGTAGAAGGCCGCGTAGGCCACCCAGGTAATCAGGAAGACTTGAACGCGCCAACGCTGAAGCGATTTCCAGCCAGTCGCGAGAGGGCTTGCATCATGGTTCATGGTGTGCGGATCCCGTAGTGGGTGCCAGACAGCGCAAGGTCAGGGGTTTTGTTGTTGTTTTCGAGACTGAACGATGCATCCATGCACACCCCCTCATCAGCTGCCCGCAAGCGGGCCTCGGCTAGACGTGGGAGGGTTCCAGGGTGAAGAAAAGGTCCTTGCCCAAGGGGGCGATCCACTCGCCCCCCTGCTCGATCTGGCAAGGACCTTTAACCGGTGCGATCAGGCAGTGGCGTGCTGTATGTCGACATTCATCGCCAGCAGGCTGTCGGCAATGGCGCGCAGCAACTGATGAACGACAGATTCGTCGATCTGGCCGATACAGCCGATGCGGAAGCTTTCGGCGACGGTCAGCTTGCCGGGGTAGATGATGAAGTTGCGCGACTTTAGCTCATCGTAAAAACGCTTGAACTCGAAGTTGGGATGTTCCGGGCTGAAGAACGTGGTGATGATTGGCGACAACCAGCGGTCTTCGAGGAGCGTCCTGAAACCCAGGTTGCGCATGCCGGCCACCAGCACATCGCGGTTGCGGGTATAGCGCGCCAACCGCCCGTGCACGCCACCTTCGGCGTCGTGTTGCTCCAGTGCCTTGTGGAAGGCCACCACGCTGTGGGTCGGAGGGGTGAAGCGCCACTGGCCGGTCTTCTCCATGTAGGCCCACTGTTCGTACAGGTCGAGGCTCAGTGAATTGGCGCGGCCTTTCGCGGCTTCCAGAATGGTGCGGCGGATGATGACGAAGCCGAACCCTGGAATACCCTCGATGCATTTGTTGGCGGACGACACCACCACGTCGAAGGGAATGTCCTGGACGGTCAGCGGTACCGCGCCGAACGAGCTCATCGCATCGATGATCAGGCTCTTGCCATGGGCCTTCACCACATTGGCGATTTCACGCAGCGGGTTGAGGATGCCCGAACTGGTTTCGCAGTGGACGAGAAACACGTTGCTGACGTCGGGATTGGCCTTGAGCAGGGCGTCCACTTCCTCAGGCTGGGGCGGCAGGTAGTCGCCCTTGTCCAGGGTGATGAAGGCGCGGCCCAGGTACTCCAGGGTCTTGGTGGCGCGCTGGCCGTAGGCACCGTTCATCAACACCAGTGCCTTGCCATCGCGGGGGATGGCGGTGGCCAGCGCCGCTTCGACCGAGTAGCTGTCGCTGCCTTGCAGCGGCACGCAGGCGAAGCTGTCATCGGTAACCCCGGCCATTGCCAGCAGGTGCTTGCGCACATCCGCGGTGACTTCGTTGAAGGCCTTGTCCCATGAGCCCCAGTCGCGAAGCATGGCTTCCTTGGTGGCCTTGGAGGTGGTCAACGGCCCTGGGGTCAACAGGTAGGGTTCGCCCAGTGCTGGGGCTGCCAGCGCTTGAGGAACGGGAAACTCGGCTTTGGTCATGACCTTCTCCGGCGGTCTTGTTTTTGTGAGGAGTGATGCATGGCGTGATCAAAACATTCGCGAAAAAATAAATAAAATCGATTTATCACATTTCACAAATAAGCCGAGCTTATAAGTTGATGAAGACTCATGCTTTGTCCGCCTTGCCGGCTGCGGCGGCGAACCTGGCCAGACGAACATCCAGCCGGCGAGGGCGCCGGTTCAGGTCCTCGGCGTGCTCCTTGCGGCGAATGGCGTTGCGCACCATCAATGAGCCCAGGTAGCGGATGGGTTCTGGCGGGAAATGCCCGAGCGGGCCGTCGAGTAACGGCGAGCGTGTCCACGAGTTG
Source organism: Pseudomonas sp. SMN11 (assembly GCF_052041945.1). Lineage (NCBI taxonomy): Bacteria > Pseudomonadati > Pseudomonadota > Gammaproteobacteria > Pseudomonadales > Pseudomonadaceae > Pseudomonas > Pseudomonas sp. SMN11. Next base: position 4,225 of record NZ_JBKGGW010000023.1, read on the forward strand.
TCCAGCCCCAGCACCAGCGACGACAGGATCTGGCCGCCCATGTGACAGGGGCCCACGCCACTTCCGGAATAACCGAAGCCATAGAAGATATTGCCCTTGGCGCCCATGCGGCCGAAGAACGGCAAGCCGGTGACCGAGCGATCCGAAGGGCCGTTCCAGGTGGCCGCGATATCGACGCCAGTGAAAGCCGGGAAGAACTTTTCCAACGCCCCACGCAGCAGGTCCGCATAGGGTGATGGCTGGTCGAATACCGGCAGCATGCGCCCACCGAAAGCGAAGGTATTGCCCCCTTTGCCCAGCATGATTCGCCCGTCGGGGGTGTTGTGGTAATAGTGAACGAAGATGCGTGAGTCGAGCACCGTCACGCCGCTGGTCAGGCCGATGCGCTCCAGCAGGTCCGGCCGCGGTTCGGTAATGATCATGTCGCTCGAGACAATGGCCACCGAACGCGAAAACTGCGGGAACGCCCGAGCCATCCAGGCATTGATCGCCAGCACCACGTTGGCGCAAGTGACCTTGCCATGGGGCGTGATGACCGAGGTGGGCTGCCCTTCGTCCAGGCCGACCATGGGCGTGCCTTCATGGATACACACGCCCAGCCCCAATGCGACGCGGCGCAGGCCACGCACCAGCTTGGCCGGTTGCACGCTGGCCGCCGCGGGCGAGTACCAGCCTTCAAGGTGTTGGGCCGAGCCGGCCATGCGTTGCACATCGGCGGGTGCACGCTTGCTGAAGGTGTTGATGCCATGGCGCTCCAGCGCGGCGACCACCGCGTCCGTGGAGCCGACCTGCGCCTGGCTGGTCGAGGTGTACAGCGTGCCGTCGAGACGGTAGTCGGCATCGACTCCGTACGTTCTGCAGAAGTCGCCGATCGCATAGATGCTCTGCTCCGACGCCTTGACCAGGCGCACCGCCTCTTCGAGCCCGAACAAGCGCTCCAGGGTAAAGAACTTCGCCGACCAGGACAGCGCACAACCGCCGTTGCGCCCACTGGCCCCCGCGCCGCAGATGTCCGCTTCAACGATGACCACGTCGAGTCCGGGGTTCTGTTCCTTGAGCATGATGGCGGTCCACAGGCCGGTGTAGCCGCCACCGACGATGCAGACATCGGCGCGGGTGTCCTGTCGCAGCGGCGGGCAGGATTCGTCGGGCTGGTTCTTCAGGGCTTGCTCGAGCCAGAAAGGTCGCATCGTGTATCTCCAGAAAGAGGGCAGAGCAGGGCAGCGGTGAAGGCGCGCCTTGCGAAAAGCATCCTTGCAGTGCACTGTCCATAAATAAAATCGATTTATCGTATGCAGACATAGGGCAGGGCTATAGAAGGTGGCGCCATGACAATCTCACACACCCAACTCAAGGCATTTCATGCAGTCGCCGTGAATGGCGGCTTCACGCGCGCGGCAGAGCAGCTGTGCCTTTCGCAACCCTCGGTGTCCGACCAGGTGCGCAAGCTCGAGGATTACTACGGGGTCCTGTTGTTTCTGCGCGAAAAGCGCCAGGTGCGCCTGACCGAGGTGGGGGAGCGCCTGTTCGGCCTGACCCAACGCCTGTTCGATATCAGCGTCGATGCCCATGACATGCTGATGGACCACCGCACGCTGTCCACCGGAACGTTGAACCTGGCAGTGGACGCGCCGGTGCACGTGTTGCCCTATGTCGCCCGCTTCTGCGCCCGCTACCCCGGGGTCGACGTGAAGATCGAGACCGGCAATACCGATGAGGTGCTGGAGCGGTTGTTCGGCTACAAGACCGACATCGCGCTGCTGGGCCGCAGCATCGAAGACGAGCGCCTGCTGGCCCTGCCGATTCGCAGCGACCCGATGCTCGCGTTCGTCGCTTATGACCACCCCTGGGCACAACGCACGTCCGTGCGCCTCGCCGACCTGGCCGAGGCACCGATGGTGCTGCGCGAAGTAGGGTCGGTGACACGGCTGTCCCTGGAGCAGGAGATGGCAGCGGCCGGGCTGCGCATTCGCAAGGTCATCGAGGTCGAGGGGCGTGAAGCGGCGCGCGAGGCCGTGGCGATCGGCATGGGGGTGGGTGTTGTGTCCGCCGCCGAGCTGGGCTCGGACTCGCGCATCCGCGGCTTGCCGATCGACGACAGCCGCCACCGCTTTAGCGAGACCTTGGTGTGCCTGCGCGCGCAGAGTTCACGGCGCATCCTCACGACGTTCTTCGACATGGTTCGGGAGGCAGTGGAAAGCGGGGCCTGACCGACCTCACCCATTCGAGTTATGGCCCCCTGGCCCAATCCCCCGGATAGTGGCTCCATCCGCTCAGCCGAGCCGATCCTGATCACACGATGGAGTTGCTATGCGCAAGTCGTAATGGTCGAAAAAGTTACTTTCAGCTTGCCGGCCTAATTATTAAATTTGCTCGTGGTGATATATGTTTTTTATTAGCTCTGCATACTCGCCGTTGCCAAGGTTCCTGATTGCTGGAATTGACGTGTAACCCAATATTTCGATTATGCATCTGAAAACACCGGAGTGTGAAACAATCAGTGTGTTCTCAAGTGTTTTTATATTGTCTAGTGCGAGTTCTAGGCGGCGAGCTAACTCTTTGGGCTGTTCGACAGTGCTTGAATTTGAGATTTTAGTGCGCAAGTAGTCGCTTTTTGTCATTCCCTCGAATTCTGCGAGATAGCGCTCTGAAAGATTGTCCATGATTGTTATGGGGCAGTTATCGAGTTTTTGGCTGATTACTCTCGCGGTCTGTTGGGCACGGGCCAGTGGGCTGCTAAAAATGCGCCTAATATTAAGCTTTTTCAACTCTTCTGCTGCGGCTTGCGCTTGCTGAATGCCTATAGAGTTGAGTGGAGGGTCGAGTTGACCCATCCACTTACTTTCTAAGTTGAAGTTGGTTTGGCCATGGCGAAGAAAAATCAGCATGGCATCATTCTCTAGAAAAGTAATGCATTATGAATTGGGTGTGTCTTTTCTCCGGTAGCCGGGTATTGGTGCTTGATCCACTCGGCTAGTACGTCAGAGAATTGCTTGCTTTTGCTGCGAAGTTCCAAATATTCAGGGGATTCCTCGCGTTTGTCGCGAGTAACCTGTTCAAGGATCTGTCGTTTTTCAGTGCAATTTATAGCTTCCAAAAAATATTCGTAGATGGTGAATATGTGTTTGGTGTGGGGGTTGAGTTCGCCTACTTTACTGATTCTTTCAAGAACAGGGATGTCGAATAGTTTGGAAAGTTCAGCGGTTTTTTCTTCGTTTGTTTTCAAAGCCGTCTCTGCAACCGAAACGACCCCTCCAAAATACAAGATCTTCCGCGAGAAGCGAAGTTTAATGTTGCGTAATCCCCATGACTTCTGCGATTCGGTTACTTTGTATTCGAAGTCAGTGGTGATTGTTCTGTAGTATCGTATAATGTCGTTAAAAAGAAAGCGGGAGATTTGGTTTTCTGGGTTGCCGGTCTTGAGGTACTTGGCAAGAAGTTTAGAACGGTATGCGTTGAAACGTTCTTCACTATAAAGCCAGGTGCCTTCCAGCAGAAAAAGCATGCGACGGGTAAAATTCTGATTCGAGTCTTTGTCGCCACCTATGTTGGTTAACATGGTGTGGAACCTGACGATTGCATCGGTCCCAAATGTACCCGTGTCGCCTGGATCTTTTTTGATGTATTTTTTTGTGATTTCAGTGATGGTCTTTTTGACCTCTTCTAGTGCATCGTCCGGTTCTTCAGAATTAAAAAATATGAAGAGGTCAATGTCGGATTCGAGTGATGCTTCTCGACGTCCGTATGAACCGGTGGTAACTACAGTGAGAGAATCCTTGTGCTCATTTGAATCTAGAGCATCCCTGATCTCATTTCTTAGCTTTTCCAGAATATCATTGGAGTGATTGTGGTGATCATTAATCACTGGGTATTGCTCAAGAAATTCCTTGTACTTCATTTTTATTCCTAGGTGAGTCTTGGGAGCTCTATTTGAATGTGGTTGTTGTTGGCTGTGTTTTCAGTTATGGTTATCTTTTTCTTTTCTTTGTTGCAGGCGAACCTATTGTGATCTATGTGTTCTTTTCGTAGGTAGTATGTTCTTTGCGTGAAATCAAGTTCTTCGTTGCCAAGCCAGTTTGGTTTGGTGTTTTCTTTCATTAGCGCTGAAAATGATCTGAAGAGTTTTTTGTAGCGCTGCTGCCAACTCCGCTCGGTTGAGTAGATTTCGCCCTCGCTAAAATTTACTTGCTCATGAAAAAAAAGTTCGCTGGACCTGTCTGAGATTAAACCAAATTGATCATTTATTAAGTTGGCATAAACGCGATCTTTCATTTCCCAGAAGGAATCAAGAGTCCGAGTGTCGCAACTCGGTTCACTGCAGAACGCAGCTTTGGCTACAGAGATGCGGCAAATAATAAATTTCTTACCGGTTAAGTAAGTGTGTGACCTGGTTATTCCATCTATGGTGTCAATATTTATGGGGCTGGAAAATAAATCGCCACCAAAGTCTTTTGGTGCGGTTGCGTCAATTAAAGACAGTAGCAGGTCGGTGTCGAAATTCTTCCGAATAATATGCTTGAGTTCTTGCGCTACGGAAGCCTCACCGCGGATGATTTGCTCTCCCGCTTGATGGTGGCCATATCCTATTTTTTTCTTAATGTAAGGCTCGACACTGTGTGATAAAGGAGCGTGTCCGATATCATGCAGCAGCGCTGCTGCTATTACATGATTTTTAAGTTCTGTTGTATAGCCTCTAGCGTCAGCAATGTAGTTGGCTAGGGCGGCAACATAAATGGAGTGTATGGCCCTGCTTTTGTATTGCTTTTTCAGGAAGCCAGCGCTTTGATGCGTGTAATCTAATGCGCCAAGAAAAGAAATGTCGTTTAGACGTTGGAAGGCCTTTGTGCCTACAATGTCTTTAACTATATCCAGCGACAATAGGTTTTTTAGCCAGTACTCAATTGATTCTGGGTCTCTTGAGGCTTCTGGCCAAAAAGTCAAATTGTCTCGTATTGGTGTATTCACTTCCATCTCTTGAACTTCAAATATGCCCAATTCATTTTTCGCAAGCCACACTTAGAATAGACAGGCTGCGACAAATTTGCCTGCCATTATGGCATGGAGGGTGTGGTATCAGGATATTTTTTTTGAGAACCAATCTCACTTGAGGTCCTTCATCATTAGTAAGTGATTGAAAAAAAAGGTTTTTGTCTGTTGCGCGCGTTCTGGTTGTTTTTTGTTCCGCTATTTTTCAGGTCAGTCTTACCCAAGCGGCATAGTGCGTACGTAAATGGCCCTCAGTGTCGCGCCTCGCTCATACCCCCATTCGGGTTATGGCCCCGTGGCGCAATCCCCCGGATAGTGGCTCCATCAGCTCGCCCGAGCCGATCCTGATCACACGATGGAGTTGCTATGCGCAAGGCATTGAAGGTGATTTCCAGTCTGTTGCTGTGCTGTTCCGCCACGGCCGCCCTGGCCACCGAGGCAGACACCGGCAACACGCTCAGGTTGTACAACTGGACCGACTACATCGGCGAAAACACCCTCGCCGATTTCGAGAAACAGACCGGCATCAAGGTGATCTACGACACCTTCGACGGCTACGAGACGGTCCAGACCAAACTGCTCACCGGCCGCTCCGGCTACGACCTGGTGATGCTCAATGGCTCCCTGGTGCCACCGCTGATCAAGGCCGGGGTGTTCCAGCCGCTGGACAAGTCCAGGCTGCCCAGCTGGGCCAATCTCGACCCGCAAGTGGTGCAGAGCCTGCAGGCCTTCGACCCCGGCATGCGCTACTCGGCGCCCTACACCTGGGGCAGCTCGGGCATTACCTACAACGTCGACAAGATCAAGCAGCGCATGCCCGACGCGCCCATCGGCTCGCTGGCCATGCTGTTCGACCCGAAAATCGTCTCGCGCTTCGCCGACTGCGGCGTGACCGTGATGGACGCGCCCAGCGAAGTCATCCCGCTGGCGCTCAAGTACCTCGGCAAAGACCCACAGAGCGCCAAGCCGGCCGACCTCAAGGCGGCCCAGGACGTGCTCATGGGCATCCGCCCTTACATCAAGAAGTTCGACTCGGTGAACTACCTCACCAGCTTGCCCAACGGCGACGTGTGCATGGCCCTGACCTGGTCCGGCGACTACGCCACCGCCCAGGCCCGCGCGGTGGAGGCGAAGAAGGACATCAACCTGGCGTTCTTCATTCCCAAGGAAGGCTCGCTGATCTGGTTCGACAGCCTCTACCTGCCCAACGACGCCCCCCACGTGGCCAACGCCCACCGCTTCATCGAATACCTGCTGCAGCCCAAGACCATGGCCGAGGTGACCAACTACATCCACTACGCCAACAGCAACGCCGCCGCCACGCCGCTGGTGCAGGCCGATATCCGCAACGACCCGGCCATCTACCCCGACGAGCCGACCCGCGAGCGGCTGTTCACCCAGAAGTCCCAGGACCCCCAGGCCATGCGCGCCATCACCCGGGTCTGGAGCACGGTCAAGACCGGCATCTGACACCTTTCACCGTACCGATCCGACAAGGAATTGCTTATGGCTACCCCGACTCGCCCATTGGCCGCCACCTCGCACAACGACCAGCTGGTGAAAGCCGACAAGGCACACTACATGCACGGCTACCACATGTTCGACGAGCACGCCGAGCAGGGTGCGCTGAACATCCAGGCCGGTGACGGCGCCTACATCCACGACACCCAGGGCAACCGCTTCCTTGACGCCGTCGGCGGCATGTGGTGCACCAACATCGGCCTGGGCCGCGAGGAAATGGCCCTGGCCATTGCCGACCAGGTGCGCCAGCTGGCCTATTCCAACCCGTTCTCGGACATGGCCAACCCGAAAGCCATCGAGCTGTGCCAGAAGCTCGCCAGCCTCGCGCCGGGCGACCTCGACCACGTGTTTCTCACCACCGGCGGCTCCACCGCCGTGGACACCGCCTACCGGCTGATCCAGTACTATCAGAACTGCCGCGGCAAACCGCACAAGAAGCATGTGATCGCCCGCTACAATGCCTACCACGGCTCGACCTGCCTGACCATGTCGATCGGCAACAAGGCCGCCGACCGGGTGCCGGAGTTCGACTACGCCCACGAACTGATCCACCACGTCTCCAACCCCAACTTCTACCGGGCCGGCGACGATATGGACGAGGCCGAGTTCCTCGACTTCCTGGTGGCCGAGTTCGAGGACAAGATCCTCTCCCTGGGCGCGGACAACGTGGCCGCCTTCTTCGCCGAGCCGATCATGGGCTCGGGCGGGGTGATCATCCCGCCCGATGGCTACTTCCAGCGCATGTGGCAGGTGTGCCAGACCTACGACATCCTCTTCGTCGCCGACGAAGTGGTCACCTCGTTCGGCCGCCTGGGCACTTTCTTCGCCTCCGAAGCACTGTTCGGCGTCACCCCGGACATCATCACTACCGCCAAGGGCCTGACCTCGGCCTACCTGCCACTGGGTGCGTGCATCTTCTCCGAGCGCATCTGGAAGGTGATCGCCGAACCGGGCAAGGGCCGCTGCTTCACCCACGGCTTCACCTACAGCGGGCACCCTGTGTGCTGCGTGGCGGCCCTGAAGAACATCGAGATCATCGAACGGGAAAACCTGCTGGCCCACGTCAACGATGTCGGCAGCTACCTGGAGCAGCGCCTGCAGGCCCTGGCTGCACTGCCGCTGGTGGGCCAGGTGCGCTGCATGAAGCTGATGGCCTGTGTCGAGTTCGTCGCCAACAAGCAGACCAAGGCGCTGTTCCCGGACGCGGTGAACATCGGCGAGCGTATCCATGTGCGAGCCCAGGCCAAGGGGCTGCTGGTGCGCCCGATCATGCACCTGAACGTGATGTCGCCGCCGCTGATCATCACCCACGCCCAGGTGGACGAGATCGTCGACACCCTGCGCAGCTGCATCCTAGAGGCGGCGCAGGAGCTGACCGAGCAGGGCCTGTACCACGGCCAATGACCGACCTGCAGCCAAAGATGCGCGCGCGTGCCCCGGCCGGTAGACTGCGGGGCATGAGCCGAGCACACGAAAACACCACAATAAACCTGCCGTTTCATGCCCTGCAGCAATGGCACAGCGCCCTGCAACAGGCCTTCGCCCACAGCGAGGGCCCGGACGCGCTGGCCTGGCTGGCGGCGGCCATCAGCCAGCTGGTGGCCGCCGAGTCCATGCTGATCAGCCTCGAACGCAAGGGTCAGCCGCCGCAGCTGCTGTACCAGCAGGGCATCCCCGACCGTTATCACGAGGCGGTGCTGGAGCGCTATTTCGCCGCGGGCTACCTACTCGACCCGTTCTGCCTGGCGGTGGAGAAGGGCCTGGCGCAGGGCTTCTATCACCTGGAAGACATCGCCCCGGACAACTTCTTCGACAGCGACTACTACAAGACCTATTACCTTGGCACCGGCTGCAGCGAGGACAGCTACTTCATCGTCGACCTGGGCAACGACAGCAAGATCTCCTTGAGTCTGTTCCAGGGCTGCAGCGGTGCACGGCTGGGGGTGGCGCAACTGCACCTGTTGCAGGCCGTGGAACCGATGGTTCGCGAGCTGCTGATGCGCTTTGCACGGCATGGCCTGGGGCCGCCGCCGGAAGCCAACGAAAGCGTGCAGGCCGCGTTCGACAGCTTTGGTTGCGGGGTGCTGACCGAGCGCGAGCGGCAAGTGGCGCAGATGGTGTTGCAGGGGCACTCGGTGAAATCCACCGCCCATGAGCTGGGTATCTCGCCCGAGACGGTGCGCATGCACCGCAAGAACCTGTACCTGAAGCTGGAGATCAACTCGCAATCGGAGCTGTTCGCCCAGTTCATCGGCTGGTTGCGGCGGATCTGAGCGGGCTCACCAGCGCAGCAGGCGCGGGCCCAGCCAGGCGCCGAGCGCGGTCGGCAGCAGCATGCCGAGCACGTACCACAGGCCCCAGAACGGCACGCCCATCTCCGGGCAGTGCAGGCAGTAGGCCAGGGTGGCCGTCGACCCGGCCAGCAGGCCACCGGCGGCACCGGCCTGGCGCAAACGGGTCGGTGCCAGGCCCTGCAGGGCCCAGAACACGCTGACCAGCCCCGGCAGCGAGAGTAAGGTGATGTTCAGCGCACAGGTACGCCAGGTACGGCCGAACAGCAGGTCGGCGCGCGCATCGAGTGGGGCACCGGCCAGGCTCAGCGCCGCGCCCAGCCACAGCAGCAGCAGGGGCAGGCCCAGCAGCCCCCAGGCCAGGCCACCGCGCACGCCAGGCCTGGCCAGCCGGCTGGTCAGCCACAACCCGAGCAACGCCAGGCTGCCAGGCAAGGCCACCTTGGCCCAAAACAGCGGCGTGCGCGCCACTTCGGCCAGGTCGCTGCGCACGCCGTACAGGGCCGCGGTCATCAGCACTGCGGCCAGGCCGCCGAGCAACACGGCCAGGCCCAGGCGCCGAATCGTAGCGTTGTGCTGCACCGGGCCTTCGCCTGCGGCCAGCAGGCTGATCAGGTCATCGGTCTTCATCGTAGCTCCTACCTCCAATCAACCTGGCCAGGGCCTTCAGGCCTCGGTGTATGCCCACCTTGACCGCTGAGCTGGAAAGCCCGGTCAGTTGCGCGGTTTCCTCCACCGACAGTCCCTTCAACTTGACGTGGACGATCGGCAGCCGCTGGCGCTCGGGCAGCTGTTGCAGCAGCCTGGCCAGGTCGCGACTGGCTTCGGCCGGCTCGGCATCGCTGCTGGTGAACAGCTCGGCGTCGTCATCCAGTGGCGCGCTGTGGGCATCCAGGCGGGCCCGGCTGCGCAAGTAGTCGACCAGCTTGTAGCGGGCGATCGCCTGCACCCAGGCGGTCAACGGTTGTTGCGCCTGGTAAGTATGCCGCGCATTGTGCACCGCCAGCAGCACCTCCTGCAGCAGGTCCTCGATCTCGGCCGGGCGGCTGGCCAGGCGCCGCCGCAGAAACGCCCGGATATGCAGTGCCAGGGCTGCGAGGAAGGCCCGGTAGGCCTGCGCATCGCCCGCCAGCCCGGCCAGCAGCAAGGCTTGCAGCTGGGCTTCGCGCGCATCGAGCACTGCCTGTGAGTTAGTTCGCTGCATGGGCCGCCTGGGTTACACCGCGGGTGCATTTTCGGTGAGCCAGCCGTCGGCGAGCCCCTGGATTGAAACCTTAGGTCGCCGCAGCCGGTTGAGCGAAAAATTTTTCCAGGGCTGTAACCGGATCCGCACACGCCACGAATTACTCCATGAGCCGCCGGTAAACCTGCCACGGCCACCCACTCTGGAGACTTCAGCATGAAAACCTTAGCCCTCGCCACCGCTGCCCTGGCCCTCGCTTCGCTGGCGAGTGCCGCCCTGGCGGCAACCCCCACCCAGCCGGCCGGCAGCGGCGCCGCCATGGAGAAATGCTACGGCGTCGCCATGGCCGGCAAGAACGACTGCAAGGCAGGTGCCGGTACCACCTGCGCCGGTTCTGCCAAAAAGGACTACGACGGCATGCACTGGAAGAACGTCCCGGCCGGCACCTGCACCTCGATCAAGACCCCGGCCGGCATGGGCTCGCTGACCCCGATCCAGTCCTGAGCAGAGGAGGCCGACCATGAACGGCAAGGCAGCACTGGGCGCCGGGATCGGGCTCAAGGCCGAGCACTATGACGCGGCGCTGGCGTGCCGCGCCGAGGGGCTCTGGTTCGAGGTTCACCCGGAGAACTACATGGTCGGCGGCCCGCGCCTTGCCTGGCTGTTGCGCATCGCCGAGTGCCACCCGCTGTCGCTGCACGGTGTGGCGCTGTCGCTGGCGGCCGATGCCGAGCCAGACCCGCAGCACCTGCAACGCTTGCGCATGCTGATCGAGCAGGTGCGGCCGGTGCTGGTGTCCGAGCACCTGGCCTGGTCGACCTGGCGGGGCGCCTACCACCCCGACCTGTTGCCGTTCCCGCGCAGCAGCGAGGCCCTGGCCCGCATCAGCAGCAATATCCAGCGGAGCCAGGAAGCGCTGGGGCGGCGCATCTCGATCGAGAACCCCAGCCATTACCTGCAGCTGGACGGGCATGAATGGGACGAGATCGATTTCCTCGCCGAACTGGCCCGGCGTACCGGTTGCGGCCTGTTGCTGGATGTCAACAACGTGTACATCAGTGCCCACAACCTGGGCTTCAGTGCTGCCGGTTATCTGGACCGCTTTCCGGCACAGGCGATCAGCGAAATCCACCTGGCCGGATACAGCCACGACGCGCAAGGCACCTTGCTGATCGACTCGCACGATGCGCGAGTCGCCGAGCCGGTCTGGGCGCTTTACCGGCGCCTGATTGCCCGGATCGGCCCGCACCCGACGCTGGTCGAGCGGGATGGCAATGTCCCGCCGTTCAATGAACTGCTGGGCGAACGGGCCATGGCCCAGGCGACCCTTGATAGCTCAGGAGAGCAGCCATGAGCCTCACCTTGAGCCAGTTCCAGGACGCGTTTGCAGCCGCCCTGCAGGGGCACCCGGCGCCAGGGCTGGCGGCACTCACCGGGCAGCCGGCGTTCGCGGTGTACCGCAACACGGTCATGGCCGGCTGCGTGGAGGCGTTGTGTGACAACTTTCCCAGTGTGCTGACCCTGGTCGGGCGCGAATGGATGGAAGCGGCCGTGGCGGCCTACGCACGGCAAGTGCCACCCGACGACCCTCGACTGATTCATTACGGCGCAGCCTTCGCCGATTTTATCGAGCAGGCGCAGGCACAACACGGTGTGCCGTACCTGGCCGAGGTTGCACGGCTGGATGCCTGCTGGAAGGAGGCGTTCAGCGCGCTCGATGCGCCTTGCCTCGACCTGGCGGAGCTGGCGGGCATGACGGCCGGCGACCTGGCGCGCAGCGTTCTCTACCCCCGTGGCAATGCCCGCTGGCACTGGTGCGCGGTGCACCCGGCCTACCGCCTCTGGCGCTACGGCCGTGAGCAGCTGGCCTGGGCAGACGATCAGCCCTGGGTCGGTGAAGGTGCGCTGTTCGTCGGCGGCCCCGAGGGCGTTGCCCACCAGCCACTAGAGCAGGGCGGCTGCGCGTTCCTGCAGGCCTGCGCAGCCGGGCAGTCGCTTGAACAGGCGTCACAGTTTGCCCAACACACCCAACCGGACCTGGACTTCGGCGACCTGCTTGGCCGCCTGGTCGGTGCACAGGTCTTCCGCCCGCTCAGCTTTGCCTGAGGACACCACCATGGACCACGTCCACCCCACACCCTTGGCCAGCAACCTGCGCCACGCCTGGAACCGGCTTGCCGATGCCCTGCAACAGCACCTGGGCGACAGCGTCGTGTGCCTGGTTGCGCGGTTCGGCATTGCCTCGGTGTTCTTCCTGTCCGGGCGAACCAAGGTCGAAGGCTTGCTGACCATTACGCCGAGCACCTACGAGCTGTTCCGCACCGAGTACACCTTGCCGCTGCTTTCCCCCTGGCTGGCGGCGCACCTGGCGACGTATGCCGAGCACCTGTTTTCGCTGCTGCTGGTGCTGGGCCTGATGACCCGTCTGTCGTCATTGGCACTGCTGGGCATGACCACGGTGATCGAAGTGTTCGTCTACCCCGATGCTTGGCCCACCCACCTGACCTGGGCGGGCTTGCTCCTGCTGTTGATTGCTCGTGGGGCGGGCAGGTTGTCCCTGGATCACCTGCTGAAGGTGCGCTGATCGCTGGCACCGGCCTGCACATGCAGGGACGTGCGCAGCAACAGCAGCACCGCCCCGAGTACCGGCAGGCTCACCAGCAGCAGCGCATAGCGCAGCGATTGCACGCCGAACAGCGGTTGCAGCAGGTCGCTGAGCAGGCCGGTCAGCAGCGGGCCGGCCCCCACGCCCAGCAAGGTGCTGACGATGGTCTGCAGGGCCATGGCCGTGCCGCGCTGCTGCGCCGCCACCAGTTGCGTGACCAGGTTGTAGGAAGGCGCCACCCACCACACGGCAAAGAAGCTGTACAACGCGCACCACAGCATCGCCACCGGTACCGGCAGGGAGCCCAGGTACATCAGCCGCTCGCTGGGCCACAGCAGGTAGCTGGCCAGTGCCGACAGCGCCGCCAGGTGGCCGAGCACCGGCAGTGACAGCTGCCAGTGCGCACCGCGGCGGGCCAGGCGGTCGCTCAGCCAGCCGCTGAACAGCCCGCCAATGCCGGCAGCGCTGCCGCAGACCACCCCCGCAAGCATGCCGGCCTCGCGCAGCGACAGGCCATGTGAGCGCACCAGGAAGCTGGTATTCCACATGGCTACGGCATAGGACCCCAGCGTGGTCAGTCCACCCGCGAGAATCAGCCAGCGATACGGCGCCAGCGCCCACAGTGCGCGGGCTTCGGCGCCAAGGCCGAGGCGCGCTGCCGGTGCAGGATGGCTATTCAGGTCCCAACCGCCACGTGCCGGCTCGCGCACCAGCAGCCCAAGGATGGCGGCAATGGCCAGGGCCGGCAGCCCCAGGGCGATGAACGCCGTGCGCCAGCCATACTGCTCGACCACCCAGGCCCCGATGCTCAGGCCGATGATCGACGAAAAGGTCGGTGCAGCGGTGAAGCAACTGATGGCGAACGAGCGCCGCTGCGGCGGGTACAGGTCGGCGATCAGCGACAGCGACGCCGAGGTGGTCGGTGCTTCGCTCACCGCCACCAGCATGCGCGCCAGGGCCAGCACCACGAAACTGCCCGCTAGCCCGCAACTCATGGTGGCCAGCGCCCACAGCAGGCAGGCCAGCGCCAGCAGGCGCAGGCGCGGCAGGCGGTCGACCAGACGCCCGGCCGGCAAGCCGAGCAGGGCATAGACGGCCGCGAAAGCCAGGCCCGAGATCAGGCCCAACGCGCTGTCACCAACCTGGAATTCGGCCTTGATCGGCTCGAACATCACTGCCAGGATCTGCCGGCCGACAAAATTGTCGGCGAACACGGCCGCCAGCAACAGCAGCAGGCCGTGGCTGCGCCAGCCGACCGTGGTCGCCGGCAGGGTAGGCGTGGCGCTGCTCATCGTGGTGCCCACAGGTCCGGCAGGCCGGGGTCGCTGACCACGATCAGACGCTTGAGCAACACCTTCAGCGCCTGGGCATCGGCTTCGCCGAGCTTGCCGATGAGGTCTTCCTCGACCACCTTGGCCAGCGCCACCTGCTGCAACGACAGCTCGCGGCCATTGGCGGTCAGCACGAAACGCAACGGTGCGGCGTCCCCTTCGATGGCCACCAGGCCCTGGCGTTCGAGGAAGCGCATGCCGGCCAGGGTGACCACATGGCCGGTGTAGCTGACGAAGGTGTTGAGCTCATCCAGGGTCAGGTTGTCGCGGATCGACAGCACCGCCAGCACGAAGAACGCCTGTTCATCCAGTTGCTGGTTGCTGAGCAGCTGGCGCAACCGGTTGAGCACCTGGTAATGGCCGCGGCCCAGCAGGTAGCCCAGCAGGTCTTCGGTATAGCTGCATTCCGGTGGCGGCGGCGTGGTGGCCAGGCGCAGCTCGCTGCGCGGCTTGCGCGTGGCCAGCGCGTACTGGCCGCTCTGGAAGGCCAGCGGCGCGCGGTCGCTGTGGTCGAACGCCAGCACCTCGCCGACGAAGATCACATGGTCGCCGCCTTCGTACTGGAAGGCGGTGCGGCACTGGAAGCGCGCGGTGCAATCCTGCAGCAGCGGGGCATCGCTGATACCGTTGTCGAGTTCGATTTCGGCGAACTTGTCCTCGCCCTGGGTAGCGAAGCGGCCGGACAGCTTCTCTTGCCCGATCGACAGCACATGCACGTTCCAGTGCTTGCCGTTGCTGAACACCGGCAGGCTGCGCGCCTGCTTGGACAGGCTCCACAGCACCAGCGGCGGGTTCAGCGATACCGAGTTGAAGCTGTTGGCGGTAATGCCCACCGGCGCGCCGTCCTCGCCCTGGGAGGTGATGATGGTGACACCGGTGGTGAAGGTGCCAAGTGCGGCACGGAAGGCCTGGGGGTCGAAACCGATCTGTTGGGTTGCCATGGCTGGCCTCATGCGGGTGGCTTTTGTGCCGCCAGTATTGGCCTGCAGGCCTTGCCGGGCATCGTCTCAACGGACTAACGCAGTTGCTCGATTCTGGTCCGATCGGACGAGGCGAAGCCGCCGCGCCCTGGCTAGTGTGGCGCCATGCGCATCGGGCGCAGTCAACAGCCAGAGGAGACACCCATGCCACCCGTTTTGTCATCGGTCCAGGCGCTCAGCGGCCTGTTAGCGCGGCAGCACAGCGCCTTCATCGGCGAGGGCGCCGTCACCGCCGAGCGCCGTCGCCAGCGCCTGCAGCAGGTAATCGACCTGCTGGTGCGCCATCACCAGAGCCTGACCCAGGCCATCGACGAGGATTTCGGCGGGCGGCCCGCCGGCTTCACCCTGATGAACGATGTGCTCGGTGCCCTGGCCAGTCTCAAGCACGCCAGGGACCACCTGCAGCAGTGGATGGCGGATGAGCCCAGGGCGCCCTTCGCGCCCTACGACCAGCTCGGCGCCAAGGCTTGGGTGCGTTACCAGCCCAAAGGCTCGGTGGGCATCATCGGCACCTGGAATGCCCCGCTGTACACCCTGTTCAGCCCGCTGGCGTCGGCCCTGGCCGCCGGCAACCGGGCCATCCTCAAACCGTCCGAGGTGCTGCCGCGCACGGCGGCGCTGGTCGCCGAACTGTGTGCCGCGCACTTCGACCCGCTGGAGGTGGCGGTGGTGACCGGCGGCCCTGATCTGGCCGATGCCTTCACCGCCCAGCCGTTCGACCACCTGGTGTTCACCGGCAGCACGGCGGTGGGGCGCAAGGTGATGGCCAATGCCGCGCAGAATCTGGTGCCGGTAACCCTGGAGCTAGGCGGCAAGTCACCGGTGATCGTGTCGGCCAGCGCCGACCTGGCCAAGGCCGCGCACAGTATTGCGGTGGCCAAGGCCACCAATGCCGGGCAGATCTGCATCAACCCGGACCTGGTCTATGTGCCCCGAGCGATGCAGGAGGGTTTCATCGCCGAGCTGCGCAGCGCCTATGGTGCGCTCAACCCGAGCGTGGCCGGCAACCCGGATGTAGTGGCCGTGGTCAATGCCCGGCACCTGGCGCGGGTCGAGGCGTTGGTGCAGGATGCGCAGCAGCTTGGCGTGCATGTCGAGACGATGCCCGAGGTTGCCCCCGGCACTGCGGATGAACGCCGTCGGCCCTTGAGCGTGGTGGTCAACCCGCCCGGGCAGGCGCAGATCATGCACGAAGAAATTTTCGGCCCGGCGCTGGTGGTGCTGGCTTATGACGCGCTTGAAGAGGTCATTGCCCAGATCAACAGCCGGCCACGGCCGCTGGCGCTGTATTACTTCGGCGAGAACCTGCAAGAGCAGCAGCAGGTGCTCGACCACACGCTGTCTGGCGGTGTGACGCTCAATGACGTGATGATGCATGCCGCCCTGCAAGATGCGCCGTTTGGCGGTGTCGGCGCCTCGGGCATGGGGCATTATCACGGCCGCGAGGGCTTCCTTGAGTTCAGCCACCTGCGCACTGTGTTCCAGGCCCCGGCACACGACCCGCGCCGTGAGTGGGGGCTGTTGCCACCCTATGGCGAGCACTACTTCGCCGCCATGCAGGCTCAGGTCACTGCCGACTGATGCGTACTTACAACAATGAAGAACAGGACGCCATGAGTAACCAGACCCAAGATCCGCATTCCACTGCTACCTCCAGCTGGTCACGCCGCGGCGTGCTCAAGGCCGGGGCAGTCGGCCTCGGCGTTGGCCTGCTGGGGCGCTTTGCCGACGCCGCAACCACGGGCCTGTCAGCCGCCGACTACCAAGGCCTGGACGCCTGGGCCATGGCCGAGGCGGTGCGCGCCGGCAGCCTCAGTGGCGAAGAGCTGCTGGCCGCCGCACTGGCCCGGCATGCCGCCGTCAACCCCAGGGTCGGCGCCGTGAACATGCTGCACGAGGCCTACGCCCAGTCCCTGTTGGCCCGTCGTCGCGCCGCTGGTGACGGCGCCAAGGGCGCGCTGGCCGGGGTGCCGCTGCTGCTCAAGGACCTCAACACCTACCTGCAAGGCACGCCGACCACCCATGGCTGCCGGCTGTTCCGCGATGCACCGCCGGCCAGCGTCACCAGCACCCTGATCGCCCGCTACGAGCAGGCCGGCGCGGTACCGTTCGGCAAGACCACCTGCCCGGAGTTCGGCCTGACCACCACCACCGAATCGCTGCTCTGGGGCCAGACCCACAACCCGTGGAATTTGGCCATGAGCGCCGGTGGCTCATCCGGTGGCGCTGCTGCGGCGGTGGCCGCCGGCATCGTTCCGGTGGCCCATGCCACCGACGGCGGCGGCTCGATCCGCATCCCGGCGTCGTACTGCGGCCTGGTCGGGCTCAAGCCCAGCCGTTACCGCACGCCCAGTGGCCCGCTGCACTTCGAGGGCTGGTTCGGTGCCAGCGTAGGCCATGTAGTGTCGCGCACGCTGCGTGACACCGCACTTTTCCTCGATGTCGGGCAGGGCCACGAAGCCGGCAGCGCCTACTGGAGCGCACCGCTGGAGCGCCCTTACGTGGAGGAGTTGCAGCGCGCCCCAGGCAAGCTGCGGGTGGCCGTGGTGCGCCAGTCGCTGACCGGCGCGCCGTTGGACCCTGCAGTGGCCGCCACCCTGGAGCAGACCATCAAGCAGTTGCAGGGCCTGGGCCATGAGCTCGAAGAGCTGCAGCTGACCGTGGACCCCCGTGAGCTGTTCGGCGCCCATGGCACGGTGATCGGCACTGCGCTGTCTAGCCTGGTGCACGAGCGCGAGCAGGCGCTGGGCCGCGCGGCAGGCCCGGGCGATCTGGAGCAGATCACCCAGGTGGTGCTAAAGCGGGCCAGCGCCACCAACGGCGAGGCGATGTACCGCGCCAGACAGAGCTTCGAGCGGATAGGCGCGGCGATGGAGCAGCCGTTTACCCGCTTCGATGTGATCCTCTCACCGGTCACCGCCAACCTCACCCCGGCCCTGGGCCAGCTCAGCCTCGACCAGTCGTGGGACAGCTACGCCCAGCGGGCGATGGGCAGCGCCGGCTTCACCGTGCTGGCCAACGTCAGCGGCCAGCCGTCGATTTCTCTGCCGCTGGGGCAGAGCGACGGCGGTTTGCCGGTGGGCATGCTGTTCACGGCGCGGCTCGGTGGTGAAGACGTGCTGCTGCGCCTGGCCAGCCAGCTGGAGCAGGACCGCCCGTGGGCCGGGCGCCGGGCGCAGCTGTAGCGCCTAGTCCGCTTTGACGATGAGTGCCCGTCGGCCAGCGCCGATCATGGGATGCACGCCGCCAGCCGCACCGCGAGGGTGCTGGCGGCTCTCCCCTGACCTTAGCGAATGGCACAACAACAATGACGGCTCAAGATCAGTCTCAAACCCAGTACGACGTGATAGTGGTCGGCTCGGGGGCCGGCGCGATGACCTCGGCGGTGTTCCTTGCCGACCAGGGCTTCAGCGTGCTGGTCCTGGAAAAGAGCGACAAGTTCGGCGGCACCTCGGCCATTTCCGGGGGCGGCATCTGGATCCCCAACAACCACTACTTCGCCCGCCAGGGCGGCAACGACAGCCTCGAGCAGGCACGCCGTTACCTCGATGCCGCGGCCGCTGGCCAGGTCGACCCGGCCCGCCTTGAGGCTTACCTGGACAACGCGCCGAAGATGATCGAGGCGCTCACCCGCTGCAGCCGCGTGCGCTATGCGGTGGCGGCGAAGTACCCGGATTACTACCCGCACCTGCCCGGCGCCTTGCCCGGCGGGCGCACCCTCGACCCGGAGCTGTTCGACAGCAGCTTGCTCGGCGCCGAGCTCGACAACCTGCGCAAGCCGTCACCCTCGACCTTGCTGATGGGCCGTATCGCCTGGACTGCACGGGATGCGCACAAGGCCATGGCCCGTGGCTTTGGCTGGCGCCTACTGATCCTGCGGCTGATGCTGCGCTACAAGCTCGACTTCAAGTGGCGCCGCAAGAGCCGCTTCGACCGCCGTGCGGCGCTGGGCAGCTCGCTGGTGTGTTCCCTGCGCCGCTCGCTGATGGACCGCAACGTGCCGCTGTGGCTGAACAGCGACTTCCGTGAACTGATCGCGGAGCAGGGCCGGGTCAGCGGCGTGCGCATCTACCGCGAGGGCCGCGAACTCGCGCTGAAGGCCCGTCACGGAGTAATCCTGGCGTCTGGCGGTTTCGAGCAGAACCAGGCCTTGCGTGAACAGTACCTGCCCAAGCCGACGCGCATGGCCTGGAGCGCCACGCCACCGGGCAACAACACCGGTGCCGCGTTGCAGGCCGGCCTGGCCCAGGGCGCGGCCACCGCACTGATGGACTGGGCCTGGTGGGCGCCGACCATCGCCGTGCCCGGTGAAGACAAGCCCCGTGGCATCTTCGCCGAGCGCGCCTTCCCCGGCGCCATCGTGGTCAATGGCGAGGGCCGGCGCTTCGTCAACGAAGCCGCACCGTACCTGGAATTCGTCGACGCCATGCACCGCGACAATGCCCGCACCGGCGGTGGATCGGTGCCGGCCTGGGTGATCTTTGACGGGCATTTCCGCTTCAACTACGCCATGGGCCCGTTGATGCCGGCCCAGGTCATGCCCGACAGCCGCCTGCGCCCGGAATGGCGCGACACCCTGTACTGGAAGGCCGACAGCCTGGAGGCCCTGGCCGGCAAGATCGGCATCGACGCCCTGGGCCTGGCCGATACCGTGGCCCAGGTCAACGACTATGCGCGCACCGGAGTCGACCTGGACTTCGGCCGCGGCGGCAATGTCTTCGACCGTTACTACGGCGACTGCAACATCAAGCCCAACCCGTGCCTGGCACCCCTGAGCAAGGGGCCGTACTACGCCATGCGCCTGGATGCCGGTGACATCGGCACCAAGGGCGGCCTGCTGACCAATGCCCAGGCCCAGGTGCTGCGTGATGACGGCTCGGTGATCGCCGGCCTGTATGCCATCGGCAACTGCTCGGCCTCGGTGATGGGCACCAGCTACCCCGGTGCCGGTGGCACCCTGGGCCCGGCCATGACCTTTGCCTATGTGGCCGCCAACCACCTGGCGGCCAAGCGCCGGGAGGTGGCATGAGCAGCGCCGTCACCGCGATTCTCGAACCGTTGCAGGTGGCCGATGCGGCGGCGCTGCAGTGGCAGGCACACTGCGATGTGCTGGTGATCGGCTGGGGCGCCGCCGGCGCCTGCGCGGCGCTCCAGGCACGTGCCGAGGGCGCCGATGTGCTGGTCGTCGATCGCTTCACCGGCGGCGGCGCCAGCGCACGCAGCGGTGGTGTGGTGTATGCCGGCGGCGGTACGCGGCATCAGCGGGCGGCGGGTTTCGACGACAGCCCCGAGGCGATGTTCGATTACCTGCGGCATGAAACCCAGGGCGTGGTCAGCGACGACACGCTGTGGCGCTTCTGCCGCGACAGCGTCGCCAACCTGCAATGGCTGGAAAGCCACGGCGCGCCGTTCGCCCACCAGATGCCACCTGGCGGCAAGACGTCATACCCGCCCGACGGCGCCTTTCTCTACTACTCGGGCAACGAACTGGTGCCGGCCTATGCCGGCCAGCAGCCGGCGGCGCCGCGGGGTCACCGCACCGTCGGCAAGGGCCAGTGCGGCGCGGTGCTGTACAGCCACTTGCAGGCGGCCTGCCTGCGCGCCGGCGTGCGGCCGTTGCCGCAGTCGGCTGCCCGGCGCCTGGTGCTCGACGGGCAAGGGCGGGTGATCGGCGCCGAGTTGTGGCGCCTGGCACCGGGCAGCAAGGCGGCGCGCGAACATGCGCGGCTGGCGGCCCGCGCCGAACGCCTGCAGAACTTCCTGCCGGGCTACTGCGACCGCCTGCGCCGCCGGCTGAGTGCGCTCGAACACAAGCACGCCCGGCCCTGGCTGGTGCGGGCTGTGAACGGGGTGATCCTGAGCACCGGTGGCTTCATCTTCAACCGTGAGCTGATCAAGGCCCATGCGCCAGCCTTCCGCCGCAACTTCAAGGTCGGCGCCACCGGCTGCGACGGCAGCGGCCTGCGCCTGGGCCTCAGCGTCGGTGCGGCCAGCGACCGCCTGCAGCGGGTCTCGGCGTGGCGCTTCATCAACCCGCCGTACAGCTGGCACAAGGGCATCGTGGTCAACCGCGCCGGCGAGCGCTTCTGCAACGAAGAGGTATACGGCGCCACCCTCGGCCAGCCGTTGATGGAAGAGCAGGGCGGCCGCGCTTGGCTGGTGCTCGATGCGCCGCTGCGCAAGCAAGCCCTGCGCGAGGCGCTGTTTGGCGGTTACTGGTGGTTCCAGGCGCTGCCGGCATTGGTGCTGATGCTGTTGGGTGCCCGTAAGGGCAAAAATTTGCAGGCGTTGGCGCAATCCACCGGCATGGTCGGGGAAAACCTGCGTCAGGCCTTGCTGGCCAACAATGCCGCGGCCCGCGGCCAGGCGCCGGACCCGTTCGGCAAGTCGGCGGGCGGGCGCCAGGTGCTGGAGCAGGGGCCGTTCCATGCCTGCGATATCTCGGTGGGCAACCCGATCTTCCCGCTGGGGGCATTGACCCTCGGTGGCCTGCGCGTGGACGAGCAGAGCGGTGCGGTGCTGGACCAGGAGGGCCAGGCAATCGCCGGGCTCTATGCGGCCGGGCGCACGGCGCTGGGCATTCCTTCACATCTTTACATCAGCGGCCTGTCCCTGGCCGATTGCGTGTTCTCCGGTCGCCGTGCCGGAGCCGCCGTCGCCGCCCGGGCACGCTTGAACACGGACTGCGAGGTGGCGTCATGAGTGAACGAAACGGGCGGGTGCAGGGCAAGGTTGCCTTGGTCACCGGCGGCGCCAAGGGTATCGGCGCAGCCAGTGCACGGCTGCTGGTGGAGCAGGGCGCCCAGGTGCTGATCAGCGATATCGATGAGCAGGCCGGGCTGGCCCTGGCCGAAGCGCTTGGCCCGGCGGCCAGCTTCATCGTCCATGATGCGAGCGATGAAGCGCAGTGGCAGCGGGTGATGGCGGCCATTGCCGAGCGCCATGGCCGGCTGGATATCCTGCTCAACAATGCCGGCATGCTGCAGCCCGGGAACATCGAGGACACCGAGTTGCGCGACTGGGAGCGGCTGATGCGGGTCAACGCATCCAGTGTGTTCCTGGGTTGCCGCGCGGGCATCGCATTGATGAAGGCGCAGGGTGGTTCGATCATCAATCTGTCGTCGGTGGCGGCCTTGGCCGGGCGTGACGATTTCCTGGCCTACAGCGCCTCGAAAGGCGCGGTGGCGGCGCTGACCCGTTCGGTGGCAGCGTTCTGCCGGCGGCGGCGTTATCGCATTCGTTGCAATTCGCTGCATCCGGATGGGGTGCTGACCGACATGACCCGTGGCGGTTTCCCTGAAGGGGTCGATCCGGTGCGGTTGACCATCGACAGTGACCCGATGAACCGCATGTGCCTGCCCGAGGATGTGGCGGCCAGTGTGCTGTACCTGGCCAGTGACGAGGCGCGGGCGGTGAATGGGGTGGAGTTGCGGATCGATAGCGGGCAGTTGGTGATGTCGATCTGAATAGGCAGTTCGGGGCCGCTGCGCGGCCCTTCGCGGGCACGCCCGCTCCCACAGGGATAGCGTACTTCCTGAAGTGAGCGCCAAACCTGTGGGGGCGGGCGTGCCTGCGAAGGGCTGCGCAGCAGCCCCGGCAAAGTCTGCTGATCAGTGCCCTTCAAACCGCGCCGGGCGCTTCTCGATAAACGCCTGCATCCCTTCCTTCTGATCCTTGGAAGCAAACAACAACGCATTGGCCTTGCGCTCCAGCGCCAGGGCCGCATCCAGCGGCGCATCCATCCCCGCCAGGATCACCTCCTTGATCTGCTCGGCCGCCAGCGCCGGCATCGCCGCAATCACCCGTGCCAGCTCCAGCGCATGGCCCTGCACCTGGTCATCCTCGACCAGGTCGCTGACCAACCCCGCCACCCAGGCCTCTTCGGCACTGATCGGCTGCCCGGTCAGGGCCATGCGCATGGCCTTGGCCTTGCCCACGCCGCGCACCAGGCGCTGGGTGCCGCCGATGCCAGGCATGATGCCGATGCGGATCTCTGGCTGGCAGAAGCGCGCACTGCGCCCGGCAACGATCAGGTCGGCGAGCATCGCCAGTTCGCAGCCGCCGCCATAGGCGTAACCGCAGACCGCCGCGATCACTGGCTTCGGGCAGTGCTGGATCGGCGCCCAGACCCGCTCGGTGTGGCGCTGGTAGATGTCGATCGGGCCGACCCCGGCCATGCTGCCGATATCGCCGCCAGCGGCGAACACCTTGTCGCCACCGGTCAGCAGGATGCAGCGCACCTGCGGGTCCGCACCCAGCTCGGCGAAATGCTGCGACAGCAGCGCTTGCAGCTCCAGGCTAAGGGCATTGGTGGCGTGCGGGCGGTTCAGCCGCAGCAGCGCAACGCCCGCCAGCGGGCGTTCGAGCAGGACCGGTGGAGCAGCTGAATCAGGCATGGATTTCCTCATGTGCAGGGGCGCGATGGCCGCCAGTGTTGCCCCGCGCCGCGGCCCGTTCATCGTCCGTTCAGACGAAGTACGGTCGCCATCGAGCCTCTAGAGTCGGTTGCCATGGCAGAACGAGGAACAGGCTATGGGGTTTGATTACAGCGGCAAGGTGGTGCTCGTCACCGGCGGTAGTAAAGGGATCGGCGCCGGTATCGCCGAAGGGTTTCTCGCAGCCGGGGCGCAGGTGATCGTCTGCGCCCGCAGCCAGCCCGCACAGTTGCCCAGCGCCAATGGCCGCAGCGCGGTGTTCATCGCCGCTGACGTGCGCGACGGCGAGTCACTGCAGGCGCTGTTCGACACCGTCGAGCGTGACTTCAGCCGCCTCGACGTGCTGGTCAACAATGCCGGCGGCAGCCCCTCGGCGGTGGCCGCCACCGCCTCGCCACGCTTTCACGAGGGCGTGCTGCGGCTGAACCTGATCGCACCGCTCAACGCCGCCCAGCATGCCAACCGCTTGATGCAGGCCCAAGCGCAGGGCGGTTGCATCGTCTTCATCGGCAGCATCAGCGCCCTGCGTGCCTCACCCGGTACCGCCGCCTACGGCGCGGCCAAGGCCGGGGTGCTGGCGCTGGTGCAATCGCTGGCCGTGGAGTGGGCGCCGAAAGTGCGCGTGGTCGCGGTCAGCCCCGGCCTGGTGCTGACCGACCAGGCCCACCTGCATTACGGCAGCGAGCACGGCATCGCCGCCGTCAGCGCGGGCATCCCGGCCGGGCGCATGGCTGACGCCTGCGACATCGCCAACGCCTGCCTGTACATCGCCTCGCCCCTGGCCAGCTATGCCAGCGGTTGCAACCTGCTGCTGCACGGCGGTGGCGAGCGCCCGGCGTTTCTCAGTGCGGCCCAGGCCCTACCGACTTGATCGACCACCTGGCGGCGGCCGCATCGGCCCGCCGCCCTCACGTTGCAGGAGACGACTTTGGCTGACCCACAATTGCTATCCAGCGTGCGCGCCCTCGTGGGCCGCGAATATGGCCGGGTGTATGCCTGGGATGCGGTGAATGCGCCGATGATCCGCCAATGGTGCGAGATCATGGGCATCGACAACCCGCTCTACAGCGACCCCGACTTTGCCCAGAGCAGCCCGCACCAGGCGATCGTCGCGCCGCCGGCCATGCTCCAGGTGTGGACCATGGAAGGACTGCACGCCAACAACTACCCGCCGGGCTCCACCGAACAGAACCCGTACGAAGTGCTCAAGTTGATCGAGGAATACGGCTACGCCTCGGTGGTTGCGGTGAACTCCGAGCTGAGCTTCACCCGCCCAGTGCAGCTGGGCGAGCGACTGTACTACACCACCCGCTTGGACGCGGTGGGGGACGAGAAGACTACCGCCCTGGGCACCGGCTTTTTCGTCACCCTGGTGATGAGCCACTTCGTCGAAAAGCCCGAGGGTGACGAGCCGGTGGGCGAGCTGCTGTTCCGCGTGTTCAAGTTCCGCCCGGCCAACCCGCAACCCGCCGCCAAGCCCGAGGCCGCACCGGCCAAGGCCAAGCGCCCGCTGCCGGGAGTGAGCGACGACACCCGGTTCTTCTGGGAAGGCTGCGCCGAAGATCGCCTGCTGATCCAGCGCTGCAGCGCCTGCGCCACCTTGCGTCACCCACCGGCACCGGTGTGCATGGCCTGCCACAGCTTCGAATGGGACAGCGTCCAGGCCAGCGGGCGCGGCAGCCTGTATTCCTTTGTGGTCATGCACTACCCCGAGGTGCCGCCGTTCGACCACCCCAATCCGATCGGCCTGATCGAGCTGGAGGAGGGCGTGCGCCTGGTCGCCGGGCTGATCGGCGTACAGCGCGAGCAACTGCAGATCGGCCAGCGCCTGCAGGTCGAGTTCCACACTTTCGACGAGCAGCAGACCTTGCCGTTGTTCCGGCCAGTGGCCGAATAGGAGGGCGCCCATGGACTTTCAATTGAGCGAAGACCAGCGGGCCATCGAGCAGATGGCCGAGAGCTTGTTCAGCGACCACTGCCATGACGATGCCTTGCGCCACTGGGATGCCAGCGGCGAGCCGTTGATGGCGCCGCTATGGGCGCTGTGCCGGGAAACCGGCCTGCATGCCTTGGCCATCCCGGAGCAGCAGGGTGGCAGCGGCCTGGGCATGACCGAGCTGATGCTGGTGTTGCAGGCCCAGGGGCGCAGCCTTGGCCAGGTACCGTTGTGGCGGCACCAGCTGGCCGCCGCGACCCTGGCCGCCTTCGGCCTGGGCGACCTGTCGCAGCTGGCGGCCCAGGCAGCTGCGGGCGAGCGGTTGCTCAGCCTGTCGCTGGACGGCCTGTACGCCGCAGGTGGCATCGCCTTGCAGGCCACGGCCTGTGCCGAGGGCTGGCAGGTCAGCGGGCAGGTAGCCGCACTGCCACTCGGTGGGCAGGCCCACGCGGCGCTGCTGCCCGTACTTGCCAACGGCCAGCCACGGCTGCTGTTGCTCGACCTTGGCAACCCGGCCATCCGCCGCGTGCCCGGAGTACTTACCCACGGCGAAGCGATCACTGACCTGCACATCGAGGGCCTGCAGGTCAGTGCCGACCGTGTGCTGCCCGCCGCCGCGCTGGCCTGGCTCGAACCGCGCACCATCGCCGCCCTGGCGGCCCTGCAGCTGGGGGTCAGTGCCGAGCACATCCAGCGCACCGTGGCCTATGTGGGCGAGCGCCAGCAGTTCGACCGGCGCATCGGCAGCTTCCAGGCGGTGCAGATGAGCATGGCCGATGCACACATCGCCCTGGAGGCCCTGCGCAGTGCCCTGTGGCAGCTGTGCTACAGGCTGGACGCCGGCCTGCCGGCACCGTCCGAGGCCCAGGCCACTGCCTACCTGGCCTGCGAAGCCGGCCACCGCATTGGCCATGTCGCCCAGCACGTGCACGGCGGCATTGGCGTCGACCTGACCTACCCGATTCACCGCTACCTCTACTGGAGCCGCGCCCTGGGCATTGCCCTGGGTGGTTCGGCGGCCTGCCTGGAACGGCTCGGCGACTGGCTGAGCGACAACGACAAGCTGGGATGGAAATATGACCTCGAAGAACACCAAGCGCTTTGACGATGTGCGCCCCGGCGAAACCCTGCCAGCGCTGCAGGTGCCGATCACGGTGGCGCTCATCGCCGGCGGTGCGATCGCCACGCGCGACTACTTCCCGGGCCACCATGACCTGGATGCCGCCCGTGAACTGGGCTCGCCCCACGTGTTCATGAACATCCTCACCACCAATGGCCTGGTGCAGCGCTTCGTCGAAGGCTGGGCCGGCCCGCTGGCGCGCTTCACCTCACTGAAGATCAAGCTGGGCGTGCCCAACTACCCCGGCGACTGCATGACCTTCAGCGGCAGCGTGACCAGTTGTGACCCCGAAACCCGCACGGTGGAAGTGACCCTGAGCGGCAAGAACTCAATGGGCAACCACGTGACCGGCACGGTCGCGCTGGTGCTGCCATGATCAGCGGAGGCAGCATGAGCAACCTTTCGATTTCCGGGCGCGCCGCGATTGTCGGGCTGGGCGCCACCGAGTTTTCCAAGAACTCCGGGCGCACCGAACTGCGCCTGGCCCTCGAAGCCACCCTCGAGGCCCTGCGCGACGCCGGCATCGACCCCTCGGAAGTGGAGGGCTTCAGCTCTTACTCGGTAGACAAGGTCCCGGAGTACGAAATCGCCCGCCTGCTGGGCTGCAAGGACGTCAAGTTCTTCTCCCAGGTGCCCCACGGTGGCGGCGCCGCCTGCGCGCCGGTGATGCATGCGGCCATGGCGGTGGCGACTGGCGTGGCCAAGGTGGTGGTGGTGTACCGGGCGATGAACGAACGCTCCTGGTACCGCTTCGGCAGTGGCAGCTACGGCTTTGCCGCCACGCCGATCTTCGACAACGTCAACTACGGCTGGTACATGCCCCACGGCTTCCACACCCCGGCCGCCTGGGTCGGCATGTTCGCCCAGCGCTACATGCACACCTATGGCGCCACCTCGGAAGACTTCGGCCGGGTGGCCGTGGCGGCGCGGGACTTTGCCGCGACCAACCCCAAGGCGTTCTTCCACGGCAAGCCGATCACCCTCGAAGAGCACCAGGCCTCGCGCTGGATCTGCGAGCCGCTGCACCTGCTCGACTGCTGCCAGGAGTCCGACGGCGCGGTGGCCATGGTCATCACCTCGGCCGAGCGTGCCCGTGATCTGCGGCAGAAGCCGGTGATCATCAAGGCCGGTTCCCAGGGCATCACCCAGGGCCAGCAGAGCATGACCTCGTTCTACCGCGACGACATCACCGGCCTGCCGGAAATGGGCGTGGTCGCCAAGGAACTGTACCGCCAGTCCGGGCTCGGCCCCGAGGCGCTGCAGACGGCGGTGATCTACGACCACTTCACCCCGTTCGTGCTGCCGCAACTGGAGGAGTTCGGCTTTGCCCGGCGTGGCGAGGCCAAGGAGTTCATCCGCGCCGGGCACCACGCCCGCGGCGGCAAGCTGCCGATCAACACCCACGGCGGGCAGCTGGGCGAGGCCTACATCCACGGCATGAACGGCGTCGCCGAGGCCGTGCGCCAGGTGCGTGGCACGGCGGTCAACCAGGTGGCGGACGTGGAAAACGTGCTGGTCACCGCCGGCACCGGCGTGCCCACCAGCGGCCTGATTCTGGGCACGGCCTGAGGAGTACAGCATGTTCGTCGATCTTACCCCCGAGCAACATGCGCTGCGCCGCCAGGTGCGCGACTACTTCCAGGCGCTGATGACCCCCGAGCTGCGCGAGCGCCTGCGCGGCCAGGAAGGCGGCGAGCTGTATCGCCAGACCGTGCGCCAGATGGGCCGTGACGGCTGGCTGGCGGTGGGCTGGCCGAAGGCCCACGGCGGCCAGGGCTACGCCGCCACCGAGCAGCTGATCTTCTTCGAAGAAGCCAACATCGCTGGCGCGCCGCTGCCGTTCGTGACCATCAGCACGGTGGGCCCGGCGCTGATGGAGCACGGCAGCGCGGCGCAGAAAGAGCGCTTTCTGCCAGGTATCGCCGCCGGTGAAATCATGTTTGCCATCGGTTACTCCGAGCCCGATGCCGGCAGCGACCTGGCGGTGCTGCGCACCAGCGCCCGGCTGGACGGCGAGCACTTCGTGGTCAACGGCAACAAGCTGTGGACCTCGGGCGCCGAGTCGGCGGACTTCATTTGGCTGGCCGCACGCACCGACCCCAGCCAGGCGCGGCACAAGGGCGTGTCGATCCTGATCCTCGACACCCGCCTGCCTGGGTTCTCCAGCACGGTGATCCCGACCACCAGCAACCCGACCGCCGCCACTTACTACGACAACGTGCAGGTGCCCCGGGACATGCTGGTTGGCGAGCTGCACGGCGGCTGGAAGCTGATCACCGCGCAGCTCAACCACGAACGCCTGGGCCTGGGCTCGTGGTCGGACAAGGTCGTCGGGCTGTTCCGCCGGGTCTACCTGTGGGCCAAGGTCCGCGACGAGCAGGGCCGGCGGGCGATGGACAAGGCCTGGGTGCGCAGCTCGCTGGCCGAGTGCTATGCGCGCCTGGAGGCGATGCGCCTGATCAACCTGCGCATTGCCGCCAACCTGGAGCGCGAGCACATGGACGTGGCGTTGAGCTCGACCACCAAGGTGTACGGCTCGGAGTCGGCAATCGAGATCCTCCGCCGGCTGTCGGCCATCGTCGGCGCCAATGGCGTGGTGCGTGGCGGCTCGGCTGCGGCGGCGCTGCACGGTGACCTGGAGTACGAGCTGCGCGCCTCTGTCACCGTGACCTTTGGCGGCGGTACCAATGAAATCCAGCGCGAGCTGATCGCCCAGTTCGGCCTGGGCATGCCGCGCACCCAGCGCTGAGCCACCCCAACCACAACGAAAGGCCCCGCCCCGGCAGCGCCCGGGGCCAGGGCCGAGGGTTGCACCCGATGAGCACGATAGAGCAATTCAGGCACGAAACCCGTGCCTGGCTGGAAGCCAACTGCCCGCAGTCGATGCGCACCGCCATGGGCGAAGGCGATGTGGTCTGGGGCGCCAGCCAGCCGCAGTTCGCCAATGAAGATGCGCGCCTGTGGTTCGAGCGCATGCGCGACAAGCGCTGGTTCTGCCCCGAATGGCCCGAGGCCTACGGCGGTGCCGGGCTGGATGCCGAGCAGCTGGCGGTGCTGGAAAGCGAGATGCGCCGCCTCAAGTGCCGGCCGCCGCAGATCAACCTG
This sequence comes from Pseudomonas sp. SMN11, assembly GCF_052041945.1. Classification (NCBI taxonomy): domain Bacteria; kingdom Pseudomonadati; phylum Pseudomonadota; class Gammaproteobacteria; order Pseudomonadales; family Pseudomonadaceae; genus Pseudomonas; species Pseudomonas sp. SMN11. The sequence goes on from NZ_JBKGGW010000023.1 coordinate 33,718, forward strand.
GGCATCTGGATGCTCGGGCCGGTGTTGCTGGCCTATGGCAGCGAGGAGCAGAAGCGCAGCCTGCTGCGGCCCATGGCGCGGGGCGAGGTGCGCTGGTGCCAGGGCTTCTCCGAACCCAATGCCGGCTCCGACCTGGCCAGCCTGAAGATGGCCGCCCGTGACGCCGGCGATCACTTCGTGGTCGATGGCAGCAAGATCTGGACTTCCTACGGCGACAAGTCCGACTGGATGTACGCGCTGGTGCGCACCGACAGCCAGGCGCCCAAGCACGAAGGCATCAGCCTGATCGTGCTGGACATGCGCAGCCCCGGGGTCAAGCCGGTGCCGATCGACCTGATCAGCGGCAAGTCGGCGTTCTGCCAGGTGTTCTTCGATGGCGTGAAAGTGCCCAAGAGCCAGCTGATCGGCCCGCTCAATGGCGGCTGGAACCTCGGCAAGTACCTGCTGCAGCACGAGCGCAAGGCCATGTCGAAGTTCGGCGAGTTCAGCCTGCCGTCGCACTTCGACCTGCTGGCCCTGCTGCGCGAATACCTGCCGCAGCCACGCAGCCAGGGCGAGCTGGCGTTGCAGGCGCGGGCGGTGGCCTGCGCCATGGACGAGCATGCCTATGGCCTGACGGTGCAGCGCATGGCCGAGGAGGGGCGTGCCGGAGACGACATCAGCGGCCTGATGGCGATCATGAAGCTGCTGCACACCGAACAGGAGCGCGACAAGTTCGAGGTGCTGCTCGACGCCATGGGTGGCCACGCCCTCGGCTGGCAGGCCCCGGGCTTCAGCGAGCGCGAGCTGGCGGTGACCCGCGCCTGGCTCAACAGCTACGCGCTGACCATTTCCGGGGGGGCATCGGAAGTGCAGCTCAATGTCATCGCCAAGCGCGTGCTTGGTTTGCCCGACGGCAAGAAAGGAGTGTCGGCATGAACCTGCGTTACAACGAAGAACAACGCCTGCTGGCCGACAGTGCTCGCGACTTTCTCGCCGCGCGCAGCCCGGTGGCGGCGCAGCGGCGCCTGCGTGACCAGGGCGTGGCGCAAGGCTTCGACAGCCAGCTGTGGCGCGATGCGGTCGAGCTGGGCTGGAGCGCCATACCGTTTGCCGAGCACCTCGGCGGGCTGGACTTCGGCTGCATGGGCCTGGGGCCGATCTTCGAGGCCAAGGGCCAGCACCTGTCGGCGACGCCCTTGTTGTCCAGCGTGGTCCTGGCCGGCTCGCTGCTGGCCCTGGCCGGTTCGGCGCAGCAGCAGGGCGACTGGCTGCAGGCGGTGATCCAGGGTGAGCGGCGCCTGGCCCTGGCGCTGGAGGAGGGCGCTCGCCACCGCCCCAGTGACGTGGCCGTAGCTGCGCTCGCCGAGGGCGGCGGTTATCGCCTGAGCGGGGAAAAGTTCTGGGTCATCGATGGCGTCGGTGCCGATGCCTACGTGGTGGCGGCGCGTACCGCCGGCCAGCCGGGCGAAGCGCAGGGCATCAGCCTGTTCCTGGTGCCGGCCGACACCCCCGGCGTGCAGTGCACGGCGCTGCCCCTGATCGACTCGCGCAACAGCGGGCGCCTGCGCCTGGACCAGGTGCGCGTGGGCCACGATGCGCTGCTGGGGGAGGCCGGCGCGGCCTGGGCGGTGCTGGACGCCGTGCTCGACCGCGGCCGGGCCTGCCTGGCGGCGGAGTTGCTGGGCGCTGCGCAGCAGCTGTTCGAAACCACCGTGGAATACCTCAAGACGCGCGTGCAGTTCGACGTGCCGATCGGCTCGTTCCAGGCCCTGCAGCACCGCGCCGCGCACCTGTACACCGAGCTGGCCCTGGCGCGCAGTGCGGTGATGGCCGGCCTTTCGGCACTCGACGACCCGCAACTGGACGCCGCCCGGCGCGGGCGGCTGGTCAGCCTGGCCAAGTGGAAGGCCGGCGATACCGCACTGCAGGTTGCCAACGAAGCCGTGCAGATGCATGGCGGCATCGGCGTCACCGACGAGCTGGATGTCGGCCTGTACCTCAAGCGGGTGCGGGTGGCCCAGGCCAGCCTGGGTGACCGCGACTTCCATTGCGAACGCTATGCCGCCCTCGACGCGGCCTGCGCCTGAGCCCAGCGGCTGGAGAACCCTGATGAGCATTGACCATTGGCGGCAGGCCTGGGCGCAGTTGATCGCCCCCGGCTCACCGTTTGAAGTGATGACCCCGGCCGCAGGTGGCCCGCGGCATTTTCGCCATGCGCCGCGCAACCTGCTGCAGGTGATCGACGCCGCTCGGGTGCATGGCGACAAAGAGTTTGTTGTCTGGCAACAGCAGCGACTGAGCTTTGCCGAGTATTTCGACGCGGTCGACCGCCTGGCCGGCCAGCTGGCAGGCCGCCTGGGCCTGCGCCCTGGCGAGCGGGTGGCGATTGCCATGCGCAACCAGCCGGCCTGGCTGGTGGCGTTCGCCGCCATCCAGCGCTGCGGCGCGGTGTGCGTGCCGCTCAACAGTTGGGGCCTGCACGCTGAGCTGTTGCATGGCGTGGAGGACAGCGGTGCACGCCTGCTGATCGGCGACGATGCGCGCCTGACCTTGCTCCAGGGCAACCTGGCCGCAGCCGGGCGGACCTTCATCGTGGTCGGGCGCGGCGCCGATGCCGGGCTGCCTGCGCATTGCCTGCGCTACGAAGACCTGCTGGCGGCCGAACCGCTGCCGCTGGCCGCCGTGGACCTGGCGCCTGAGGCCCCGGCGCTGATCCTCTACACCTCCGGCACCACCAGCCGCGCCAAGGGCGTGTTGTCCAGCCACGGGGCGATCTGCCAGGCGCTGACCGCGCTGGAGTTCCAGGGCGCATTCTGCGCGCTGACCTCGCCCGAGCGGGTGGCGGGCATGCTCGGCAGTGGCTTTGCCTCGACCACCCTGATGGCGGTGCCGCTGTTCCATGTCAGCGGCCTGCACGCGCAGTTCCTCTCGGCCTTGCGCGGCGGTCGGCGCCTGCTGCTGATGTACAAGTGGGATGCCGAGCAGGCGCTGGACCTGATCCGCGACGAGCGCTGCACCCAGTTCAATGGCGCCCCGGTGATGATGCAGCAGCTGCTGGCCTCGCCCCGCTATGACAGCAGCGACACCGCCAGCCTGTTCGGCCTGGGCCTGGGCGGCGGTGCCTCGTCGGCCGGGCTGCTGGACGAAATGCTGGTGCGCAGGCCCCAGGTGATTGCCGGCAGTGGCTACGGCCTGACCGAAAGCAACGGCATCGGTGCGGCGATTGGCGGCGACCTGTTCGCTTACTGCCCGGCCAGCGCCGGCTGGCCATTGCCGATTGTCGAGGTGTGCATCGGCGATGACCCCTTGCAGCCGCTGCCGGCCGGCCGCGAAGGGCTGATCTGGCTGCGTTCGCCGACCTTGATGCAGGGCTACTGGAACCTCGCCGAGGTTAGCCACCAGACCCTGCGCGACGGCTGGCTCGACACTGGCGACCTCGGTTACCTCGACGACGAGGGCTTCCTGTACATCAGCGGCCGGGTCAAGGACCTGATTAACCGCGGTGGCGAGAAGATTTCCGCGGCCGAGATCGAAACCTGCGTCAGCGACATGCCCGGCGTGCTGGAAGCGGCAGCGTTCGCCGTCGCCGACCCGCTGCACGGCGAAGTGGTGGCGCTGGCGATCCATGGCGCTGCGGCGAGCTTGCCGGCCGTCGAGCAGGTGCGCACGTTCATCGCCCAGCGCCTGGCGGCCTACAAGGTGCCGGCGCAGGTCTACCGCGTCGACCAGCCGTTGCCCCGCAATGCCACCGGCAAGGTGCTCAAGGCCGAACTCAAGGCACGTCTGGGCAGCGCGTGATGTTTAGTCCCTCCGGACGATGCCGCGCCGGCTGGAACCGGAACAATGAAGCCATACCACACGCCTTATCAGCGAAGGAGGCAGTACATGAAAACAACAACAACGGTAATGCTCGCAGCCGCTCTGACCCTCAACAGCGGGCTGGTCACCAGCGCTCACGCCGCCGTGCCACCGGCGGAGGCCGCCCGTCTGGGCAAGGACCTGACCTGCGTCGGCGCCGAGCAGGCCGGCAATGCCGAAGGTACCATCCCGCCCTACACCGGCAAGTACCTGGGCGAGGTGCCGGGCTGGAACCACGTCAAGTTCTCCGGTGACCAGCCGGTGGACCCGTATGCCAATGAAAAGCCGATCCTGGTGATCACCGCGCAGAACATGGACCAGTACGCCGCGCACCTGACCGACGGGCAAAAGGCGCTGCTGAAGAAGTACCCGACCAGCTACAAGATGAACATCTACCCGGGCCATCGCGACTTCCGTTACCCCGACTACGTGTGCCGACGGGTCATGGACAATGCCCTGCATGCCCAGCTGGTCAACGACGGGCTGGGTGTCGAAGGGCTGGGCCAGGTGCCTTTCCCGATTCCCAAGAACGGCATGGAGGTGTTGTGGAACCACCAGCTGCCGGCCCGTGCCTACACCGAGGAGAAGATTTCCGACCTTGCCTCGGTCCTGCCCAACGGCAGCATCGGCTGGGGCCGCGCCCATGCGCGCAACCTGTCACAGGCCAATTCGCCGACCGTGGAGCCAAAGACCTCCGACATGATCCAGGCGATGAGCTACAACACCACGCTCAAGCCGGCCCGTGACAACGGCGTGATCAGCATTGCCCACGAGCCCTACAACTTCGTCACCTCGTCGCGCCAGGCCTGGGCCTACAGCCCGTCGACCCGGCGCGTGCGGCAGATGCCGGGGTACGGTTACGACCAGCCGATGATCGGCACCAATGGCACCATGACGGTGGATGAGGACCGCCTGTTCAACGGTGCGCCGGAGCGTTACACCTGGAAGCTGCTGGGCAAGCGCGAAATCTACAGCCCGGCCAATGCTTTCAAGGCCAACGCTGGCACGGTCAAGTACGCCGAACTGCTGACGCCGAACCATCCCAACCCTGAGTTCATGCGTTACGAGCTGCGCCGGGTGTGGGTGGTTGAGGCCGACCTGAAGGAAGGCTACCGCCATGTGTATGGCAAGCGCGTGCTGTTCATTGATGAGGACACCTGGAACGCGGTGATGGCCGACAACTACGATGCCCGTGGGCAGCTGTGGAAGCACGCCATGATCAACTACTACTACCACCCGGACATGAGCGGCTGGCAGGCGGGGTCGCAGTTTTTCATGGACTTGAATTCGGGGCAGTACACCGGGTACGGAATGACCAACGAGGCGAAGAAGGGGCCGATTCTGAACGAGAGCAAGTTTACGCCGGACATGTATACCGCCGATGCGGCGCGGGCGATTGGGCGTTGATGGGTTGATGTACCGGAAGTGAACAAGGCCCGGCGGGGGTGACCCTGCCGGGCCTTTCTGTCTCTGCAGTGGTTTATTTGGGAGATTGAGTGAGGGCTGACAGGTGCCTGTCTTGCTCAATTTGCCAAGGCTGGCGCGAGATCCTGTGGGAGCCGCGCTTGCCGGCGATGGGCCGCAAAGCGGCCCCACGATTTCAAGGTTGTTGCATAAATTGCCGGGGCCGCTTTGCGGCCCATCGCCGGCAAGCGCGGCTCCCACAAGTACAGCGTACGCCTGGAAAATGGTGTTAATCCTGTGGGCCAAATCTCTTGAGGGAGGCACCCCGGCCCCTACACCGCTACCGCGCCAACTACCTTGGCACCCGCCAAACCCTTGATCTGCGCCCGATACCGCGGCAACGCAATAGCCAGAAACACCGCCGCCAACACCAGCAACACCACCGAAGCCGCCAGCGCATACCGCAGCGATTCCCCCTGCAAACTCGGCAGGAACAGATCGCTGAGCATCCCGATCAACAACGGCCCCAGGCCAACCCCCAGCAACGTCATGGCCATGACAAAAATCGCCGTGGCCTGAGCCAGTCGATTCGCCGGGAACAGATGGGTGATCGCCCCCAGGCACGGCGTCGCCCACCACACCCCAAAGAACCCGAACGCACTGTAGAACAGGAACGCCTGGGGCACCGGCGTATCGCCGATGTAGAAGGCAATACCCTGCGGCCACAGGAAATAGGCCAGGGCAAACGGAATGCTCAGCAGCGTCCCCAGCAGCGGCACGCCGATCTGCCAGCCGACATCGCGCCGGGCCAGCCGGTCGGTGAGCATGCCGCACACCAGGGTGCCGATGGTCGAACCGCTGCCGCCGATCACCCCCACCAGGAAGCCCGCCTGCTGCATGTTCAGGCCGTGGGAGCGAATCAGGAAGCTCGGGCTCCAGGTACCGATGGCATAGCCGGCGATCGCCGCCGCGCCACCGGTCAGCACCAGCCACGGGAATGACGGCATGCGCAGCAGCTCGCCCAGGGTCTGCAGCCAGCCTTCGGCCGGCGCCGCGCTGGCCTGCTGCAGCCGCACCGGTTTGGGGGCGCGCACGGTCAGCAACAGCAGCAGGCCGAGCAGGATGCCAGGCGCGCCGATCAGCAGGAACGCATAGCGCCAGCCATGCTGCTGGGCAATCCAGCCGCCCAGGCCGAGGCCGACGATGGCGCCTAGGCTCGAACCGAGCATCAGTACTGCCAGGGCGGTGGAGCGGCGCTGCGGCGGGTACAGGTCGGAGACCATCGCCACCGACGGCGCGGTGCCGCCAGCTTCACCGATGGCCACGCCGATCCGCGCCAGCACCAGGGTGAAGAAGCTGCCAGCCATGCCGCAGAGCATGGTCATCAGGCTCCAGGCCATGCAGCTGAAGGCAATCACCGGCTTGCGGCCGATGCGGTCCGACAGGCGTCCCAGGGGCAGGCCGAACACCGTGTAGAACACCGCGAAGGTCACCCCTGAGAGCAGCCCGATGCCGGTGTCGGAAATGCCGAATTCAAGCTTGACCGGCTCGATCAGGATCGCCATCAGCTGGCGGTCGATGTAGTTGAAAACATAGATGCTGGCCAGCACCAGCAAGGCGTAGTGAGTACGCCAGGTCACGGGAGGGGATGGGTTCACAGCACAGCTCCGCTTCTTGTTTTAGGTGCGCCCGATGCTCGGCGCATATCGGCGAGATTTCATCGTCTGTTCAGACCAGTTTCGCCGCTGGGCCGGGGCCTTGGCCAGCCCTGCAGCGGGTACTGCAGGACTAGTCTCGACGGACGATGTTTCGCACCTGGCCAGGGTGAATCATTCAGCTCATCTCCGGTGTCGCGCGCCCCTTGCGCACCGGCAACAAGAAGAGTGAAGGAGCTGAAATGAGCATCTTGTTCGAGCCTGTGCGGCTGGGTGACCTGCAGTTGGCAAACCGCATCGTCATGGCCCCGATGACCCGCAGCCGTGCCGACCGCCAAGGTGTGCCGGGCAGCGACATGGTCGCCTACTACCGCCAGCGGGCCAGCGCCGGGCTGATCGTGGCCGAAGGCACCGCGCCTTCGGCCAGCGGCCTGGGCTACTGCCGCACCCCGGCCATCTACAGCGCCGAACAGATAGCAGGCTGGCGCCAGGTGACCCGCGCCGTGCACGCCGAAGGTGGGCGCATCGTGCTGCAGCTGATGCACGTCGGGCGCGCCGCCAGCCACCATAACAAGCCGCTCGGCGCCGCCACGGTGGCGCCCTCGGCAATCCGCGCGCGCACCCAGCTGTTCAGCGACACGGCCGGCATGGTCGACACCGAGATGCCCGAGGCGCTGTCCCTTGAGGGCATCGCCGGGGTGATCGACGACTATCGCCGCGCCGCGCTGAATGCCCGCGAGGCGGGCTTCGATGGCGTCGAGCTGCACTGCACCAGCGGTTACCTGCCCATGCAGTTCATGGCCGCCAGCAGCAACCAGCGCGACGATGCATACGGTGGCGACGCCCGCAACCGGGTGCGCTTCGCTGCAGAGGTGCTGGCGGCCATGGCGGGCGTCATCGGAGCAGGCCGGGTGGGCCTGCGCCTGTGCCCGGGCAACCCCTACAACGACATCGACGACCACGAGCCGGCCGTGACCAGTGCGGCGCTGTGTGCGGCGGTGGCGCCCTTGAACCTGGCCTACCTGCATGTCATGCGCTCGCCGCTGCCGGGGCTCGATGCGTTCGCCCTGGCGCGCAGCAGCAGCGCCCAGGCGCTGATCCTCAACGATGGCTTCGACGGTGCCTCGGCGCAGGCTGCGCTGGCGGCCGGGGAGGGCGCGGCGGTGTCCTTCGGGCGGCACTTCATCGGCAACCCTGACCTGGTCGAGCGCCTGCGCCACGGGCGGCCCCTGGCCGGCTTCGACCGCAAGACCCTGTACACCCCTGGGGCCCGCGGCTACAGCGATTACCCCCGCTGGCAGGCCAGCGCGGAGGTGACGCAATGAACCTGCCTCAAGCACTGCACGCCCCGGCGCAACAGCCGGTCAGCCGTGAGCAGACCCAGGCCCTGCTCGACCTGCGCAGCGCTGCCAGCGCGCAGATCAAGCCACGCGACCTGTACACCCTGGCCGACCGTCTGGAAGCGCAGGCCGATCGCCAAGGCGAGCGCCCGTTCCTCATCTATGGCGAGCAGGTGCTCAGCTACGCCGAAGTCGACCGCCTGGCCGACCAGGTGGCCCATGCCTGCCTGGCCCGTGGGCTGCGCCCCGGTGACGTGTGCGCCCTGGCCATGGAGAACCGCCCGGCGTTCTTCGCCTGCTGGTTCGGCCTGGTCAAGCTCGGCGTGGTGGTAGCGTTCATCAACACGCAGGTGGCCGGCAAACCCTTGGTGCATGCGCTGCAAACCACCCACGCCAAGGCCCTGCTGGTCGGTGAGGAGTGCCTGGGCAACCTGCAGGCGACCGAAGGCTTGCCGCCGCTGCCGGTGTGGCTGGTCGATGACGCCGAACAGCCTTGGCCGGGTGAGCTACCGGCCGGTATCGACACCACGTTCGCCCAGGACCTCGCCGCCGCACCGCGCAGTCGCTTCCCGCGGGCGCTGCGTGCGGATATCGAGGCCCAGGCGCCGACCCTGCTCATCTTCACCTCGGGCACCACCGGCCTGCCGAAAGCGGCGCGCTATAGCCACATGCGCTGGATGTCGTCGGGCGATGTGATGGAAGTGACCTTGCAGGCCACCCACGCCGATGTGTTCTATTGCTGCCTGCCGCTGTACCACGGCGCGGCCGCCACCTCGGTCACCTCCACGGCCCTGCGCGTGGGCGCAAGCATCGTGGTGCGGCGCAAGTTCAGCGTGCGCGAGTTCTGGAACGACGTGACGCGCCATCGCATCAGCGTGTTCCAGTACATCGGCGAAATCTGCCGCTACTTGCTCAATCGCCCGCCCCAGGCCGGGGAGCGCGAGCACAGCCTGCGCTGCATGCTCGGCGCCGGCCTGTCGGCGGAGGCCTGGCAACGCTGGGTCGAGCGCTTCGGCCCGATCCAGGTGTTCGAAGGCTGGGGCGCCACCGAGGCCAACACCAACCTGATCAACGTCGACAACTACCTCGGTTCCTGCGGCCGGGTGCCGGACTGGAACCGTACCAACCTGCGCCTGGTGCGCTACGACGTGGAGAACGACTGCCACCCACGCGATGCCAACGGCTTCTACCAGCTGTGCGAAGTCGGTGAGGTGGGCGAGGCCATGGGCTTTATCGTCGACCATCCCGACATCGGCGGCGGCCGCTTCGAGGGCTATACCTGCGCGGCAGCCACCGAGAGCAAGATCCGCCGCAATGTGCTGCAGGCTGGCGATGCCTGGTGGAGCTCGGGCGACCTGCTGCGCCAGGATGCCGATGGCTATTGTTACTTCGTCGACCGCATTGGCGACACCTTCCGCTGGAAGAGCGAGAACGTCTCCACCCAGGAGGTGGCCGATGCCCTCAGCGATTTGCCGGGCCTGGAACTGATCAACGTCTACGGCGTGCAGGTGCCGGAGCACGAGGGCAGGGCGGGGATGGCCGCCGTGCTGATGCAGCCGGGGGAGGTGTTCGCCCCGCAGGCGTTCTACCAGCTGACCGAAGCGCGCCTGCCGCGCTATGCCGCGCCGCTGTTCGTGCGGGTTAGTGCGGCGGCAGACCTGACCAGCACCTTCAAGCTGCGCAAGGTCGACCTGCAGCGCCAGGGCTACTGCCCGCAAGCCTGCGCCGACCCGCTGTTCATCCGCGACGAAGGCAATGCCACGTATCAGCCCTATTCGCTGGAGATGCTGGCCCAAGTCGGCCTGCCAGCCTTCGTCGGTGGCCAACATGGCTGAGCTCAACGCGCAAGGCCACGAACTGGCGAGCGGCCTGCGCTACCCCTGGCCGCAGGCGCAGGGCAGTGGCGAGTGGCGCGAGGTGCTGAACGGCGTGTGGTGGCTGCGCATGCCGCTGCCGTACCGCCTCGACCACATCAACCTGTACCTGCTGCGCCATGGCGACGGCTGGGTGGTGGTGGACACCGGCATGAACACCGCGCAGACCCGTGACGCCTGGGAGCAGGTGTTCACCGGGCTGTTCGCCGGGCAGCCGGTGCTGGCGGTGATCTGCACCCATTACCACTCCGACCATGCCGGCGTCGCCGCCTGGCTCGCAGAACGCTACCGCTGCCCGATCTACATGACCGCCAGCGAGTACCGCTCGCTGTACATCACGGTGCCCGCGGGGCAGGCGCCGGGTTGGGATTTCCACGACTTCCACGCCAAGGCGGGCTTTACCGACGCGCAGATCGACGAGCTGTACCGGTTGATCCAGAGCGGCCACTTCCGCCCCCTGAATTTCAACAGCTACCGGCGCCTGCAAGACGGCGACCGCCTGCCCATCGGCAACCGCCAGTGGCGCGTGGTGGTGGGGCGTGGCCATTCCCCCGAGCACGCCTGCCTGTATGCCGAAGACGGCAGCGTGCTGATTGCCGGCGACCAGGTGCTGCCTCGCATCACCCCGACGGTGGGGGTGCATGCTACCGAGCCCGAGGCCGACCCGCTGCGTGACTGGCTGGCCTCGCTCGAACACCTGCGCAGGCTGCCCGACAGCGTGCTGGTGCTGCCGGCCCACGAGCGGCCGTTCTACAACCTGCATGCGCGCCTGGACCAGTTGCAGGCGCATCACCAGGCCCAGCTGTCGCGCCTGTTGGCCAGCTGTGATGCGCCGCGTAGCGCGCTCGAGCTGATGGCCGTGCTGTTCCCCAGGCTGTCAGGGCGTTTCGACGAACTGATGGCGCTTGGCGAAACGTTGGCCCATGCCAACTACCTCATGACCGAAGGGCTGCTGGTGCGCGAGCTGCACCAGGCGCACTACCGCTACCGCCGTGGCACCCCGGGGCAACCCGCAGCCGCGCCCGGCCCGACGGCAACGTTGACCATTCCAGGCAGCCAGCCGGTTGCCCTTCAGGAGAGTCCGTGTGATCGACAAGAACAACAATAACGATACTGGCCTTGCCAGCCGCGGCTTGCCGCTGGCCGGCCTGACGGCGGCGATTGCCCTGGCATCGGCGTCGGCCTGGGCGGGGGAGACCATCGAGTTCGACAATGGCGCCACCATCGACTGGTCGGTGACCACCAGCTACGGCATCGGCGTGCGCCTGGCCAAGCCCAGCGACCGCCTGATGGGGGTCAACGCCGACGACGGTGACCGCAACTTCAACCAGGGCAGCCTGACCACCAACCGCCTGGGCGCACTGGGCGAGATGATCATGCGCATGGACAACTATGGCGCCGTGGTGCGCGCCAGTACCTTCTACGACGACGTCTACCACCGCAAGAACGACAACGACTCGCCGGCCACCGTCAACAAGGACGGTGACAACGATGAATTCACCAGCGACGCCAAGTACTACAGCGGTGGCCGTACCCGCCTGCTGGATGCCTACGTGTTCGGCGGCTGGCGCTTCGACAACGACTCGATGCTCGACGTCAAGGCCGGCCGCCATATCGAGTCCTGGGGCGAGAGCCTGTACTACCCCGGGGTCAACGGCGTGCAGAACCCCTCCGACGCGGTCAAGGCCGCGCAACCCGGGGTCGAGGTCAAGGAAGTGCTGCTGCCGGTGGGCCAGGTGTCGGCCTCGTACCGCTTCAACCCGCAGTTCACCTTCGGTGCCTATATGCAGTACGAGTGGAAGGGCACCGAGCTGGCCCCGGTGGGCAGCTACCTGTCGGGCACCGACGTGATTGGCCCGGGCCGCGAGTTCCTGATCACGCCGACCGGCAACGTGCCGTACCGTGGCACCGATGAGCCCCGCGACAGTGGCCAGTGGGGCGTGCAGCTGCGCTACCGGCCGGTGCCGGCCCTGGAACTGTCGCTGTTCCACGTCAACTACCACGACAAGAACCCGGCCACCGCGCTGGTGGGCTACAGCCCGGTGCCGGTGGGGGGCGGCCTGTTTGCCTTCGCTGCCAACGGCTACCGGGTGAAGTACTTCGAGGACATCAAGCTCACCGGTATCAGCGCTTCGACCAAGCTCGGCGAGACCCAGATCGGCGGCGAATGGTCGTACCGCGACGGTGCACCGGTGATGGTCAACACCGGCCTGGGGCCGACCCCGGCGCGCGGCAAGGGCCAGCAGTTCCAGCTCTCGGCCATGCGCGTGCTGGGCGACCGGCCATGGGCCAGCCAGACCACCCTCACCGGCGAGATCATCCACGTCAAGGTCGACAGCGTCGACGCCACTTCCGCAGCCGGCAACCTGCAGGGCGTGGCGTTGCTGCCGAGCCTGGCGCCGCTGGTTGCGGCCTCCGACGACTACACCTACAAGACCTCGACCGGCTGGCGCTCCCGGAACGCCAGCGCCTACACCGTTGGCGCGTCGTTCAGTTACCCGGGGGTGTTCCAGGGCTGGGACCTGGAAGTGCCGGTGCGCTTCTCCAATGTGTTCAGCGGCTCGACGCCCATGGCCGGGAGCATTTCCGGTGTGCAGGGTGACCGCCGCATCAGCGTGGGCACCACTTTCAAGTACCTGGGCAACCTGGAAGCCGCGCTGACCTATGTCGGCTACCTCGGCTCGCCAGACGCGATCAAGCGGCCCTACGCCGACCGTGACTACGCCACTTTCTCGTTGAAATACACCTTCTGACCGATCACCTGACAACGCTGGCGCCCGCGGGCGCTGGCATGGAGGCACCATGGGGCTCAAAGGCCACGCAGCAATAGTCGGTACTGCGCAGTACAAGCCGGAAAAATACGCCACGGCACCGAAGATGTTCCACCTCGAACAGGTCGCCGACCTGGCCGCCCAGGCCCTGCGCGATGCCGGCTTGCAAGCCTCGGACCTGGATGGCCTGGTGATCAACGGGCCGCAGTTCCACGAAGCCTCGGTGTTCGTCCCGGCCATGGCCGCCGAATACCTGGGCCTGCGGCTGAATTTCGCCGAAGTGGTCGACCTGGGGGGCTGCACCTCGGTCGGCATGGTCTGGCGCGCCGCTGCCGCCATCGAACTGGGCCTGTGCCAGGCGGTGCTGTGCGTGCTGCCGGCGCGCATGGCACCCTTGGGGCCGGATGAAGACGCTGGCTGGATGGCCCGGGCCATGCGCTTTGGCGGGCATAGCACGGCGTTCGGCGCCCCGGAGGCGGAATTCGACCTGCCCTACGGACACATGGGCCAGAACACCGGCTACGCGATGATCGCCCAGCGCTACGCCGCGCAGTTCGGCTACGACCCACGGGCCCTGGCGAAAATCGCCGTGGACCAGCGGACCAACGCCCAGGCCAACCCGCAGGCGATGTTCTTCGGCCAGCCGCTGACCGTGGAACAGGTGCTGGCCAGCCGCATGGTCGCCGACCCGCTGCACGTGCTGGAGATCGTCATGCCGGTGGCTGGCGGCGCGGCGCTGATCATCACCAACAAGGAACTGGCGGCGCGTGCACGCAAACGCCCGGCGTACATCACCGGCTTCGGCGAGCACCTGGCGTTCAAGTCGCCGACCTACGCCGAGGACATGGTGCACACACCGGTCGGCCCGGCCTCGCGCCGCGCCTTCGCCATGGCCGGGCTGAAACCGGCCGACGTCGATGCCGCGCAGATCTACGACTGCTACACCATCACCGCCTTGCTGACCCTCGAAGACGCCGGCTTCTGCGGCAAGGGCGAGGGCATGGCGTTTGTCCGCGAGCACGACCTGACCTGGCGCGGCGACTTCCCCATGAACACCCATGGCGGCCAGCTCAGCTTCGGTCAGGCCGGCTCGGCCGGCGGCATGTCCCAGGTCATCGAGGCGGTCACGCAGATCGCCGGGGCCGCGGGCGAACGCCAGTTGCAGCGCTGCGACAGCGTCTACGTCTCCGGTACCGGCGGCGTGATGAGCGAGCAGGGCGCTTTGATTCTTCAGGGAGCATGACGATCATGTCGAACAACAAACCGATGCCCGTGGCGACCGAGATCTCCGCGCCGTTCTGGGAAGGGCTCAAGGCCCGCCGCCTGCTGGTTCAGCAGTGTGGCGCCTGTGACCAATGGCTGTTCTACCCGCGCCGGCACTGCCCGGCCTGCCTGGTGCCGGACCCGGCGTGGCGCGAGGTGAGCGGCCAGGCGACGCTGTACAGCTACACCTTGGCGCGCATTGCGACCCTGCCGGACTTCAGCGATGAAATGCCGCAGAAACTGGCGGTGGTGGAGCTGGCCGAAGGGGTACGGGTCAACACCACCCTGGTGGGCCTGGAGGAAGACCAGATCCGCATCGGCATGCCGTTGCAGCCGGTGTTTGCCGAAGTCGATGGCAAGGGCACCCGGCTGCTGCGCTTTACTGGCCTTGCGCAGGACGCCGCAGCGCTGGAAGCACCACGGGTGGTGGAGGAAGTGGCACCTGTCGAGGCCTCCGAAAACCGCCTGCAGGTCGACTGCCAGGACCAGGCCGCCCTGCAGGCCCTGGTCAGCGAGCAGTACAGCGGCTGGAGCAACAGCCTGCTGGTGGACCAGGCACTGATCGATGCCTTTGCCGAGCTTTCGGGTGACGACTACTGGATCCACACCGACCCTGAGCGGGCCCGGCGCAGCAGCCCGTTTGGTGGCACCATCGCCCACGGCGCGCTGGTGCAGGTGCTGCAGTCGCGGCTGAAGCTGGCGCTGGGCTTTGAGATCACCGGCTTTACCACGCAGATCAACTACGGCTCCGACCGCTTGCGCTTCCCGGCGCCAGTGCCGGCCGGGTCGCGCATTCATGCCCGGGCCCGGGTCAAGGCGGTGGAGCTGAACCAGCGTGGTACTCAGATGACCCTGGAGATCAATACCCACGTGGTCGGCCAGGAGCGGCCGTCGGTGATTAACGACCTGGTGATTCTCTACCAGTGTTGAAGCCCACCGCTGGATGGGACCGGCTGTGTAGGCCAAGCCAAACATTGTTAACCAGTTCAGCATTGGCCATCTCAAGGTCAACGCTGAACTGGTTTGCGACAAGCAGCGTCTAGCAACTATCAAGGTTGAAATAAATTAAGTTATCGGGGTAGTTGGTATTGGAATCTCTCTGTTAGGCAAGGGGAGGTGCAGCATTTGTTTTATTTCTGAAGTCCTGCAGTGGCCGAGATCATGTGCTTGATAGTTAATATTTGCATTTTTCAAACCTCGAAAGATCTCTGCGGATGAGGCGGTCTCGCCGGGTTTTATTCTGATAACGTCGACAGTGTAGCGGTTTGCGAGTTCTTTTAAGTACTCTACAGAATTGTCCTCAAAGTGCGTGAGGCCGAAGTTTGACATGTAGTGCCCCCCTTCTATGGTTTTTGTTGGCTGGGCGAGACCCCTGGCTATGGTCTCCGCTGCCGACCATTCTTTTGGTAAGAAGCCTTTGGTTCGGGTAAAGATCCTATGTCCTTCAACGGTGCCAGTAGCAGGTGCATAGGTACGTACTATCGACCCTTCAGGTACCAAGGTTTTGCCACCAAAGATCTGGTTGGTTCCATGGGCTGACCAATAAACTGATGGGCGATGTTTTCCGGCGGGATGAATAAGCTCGAACTTTCCAAGATCTGTCGTGGTTATAGTCGTCATCCTGCGTTGTAGTGCTGGGGTTCGAGTTGGAGTTCCCGGAGTGGGGGTTGGAGGCGTTGCAGTGGAGGGAGCGTTGATTAGGTTTCTTAGAGGTTTAGGGACTGGCACTGGTATTCTGCTTGGCTTTCCAGCAGAAACCAGATCAGTATTGATGCTTGTTTCGTAATACTGGGTCCAGCAATGTTTTGGTCTGTTACGAAGTGCGCGCAGTCCCGCCATGCTTTTTCTGCCAAGTTTACCCAGCGCTTTGGGCAACGTTTTGGCTCCGCCGTGGAGCAGGTCAACCAGGCCAGCAGCCATCGCCGCCCATCCCAGTTTCTCTGCCAGTTCAGGGTTGCTCTGTTGCACCGATATCTGAGCGATGGTCAAACCTGCATACGCCAGCGTCGACCCATACATCACCGCTTTCGCCACCCCGGCCATCTGCGAGCCGAATGCTGGCGCACTGGCCAGTGCCATCATCACGTGCCCCACAGGTTCCAATATCCGCGACAGCTCAGGGTCCGACTGCCTCAATGCCATCCCCGTCGCCGTGACTGCGGCACCCGCTGTGTAGGCGATCATCAGCCCGGCGAGCACCGGCGCACTCAGGGTGCCCGCCGAGGCTACGATCATCAGCCCGCCCAGAATCGTCAGCCCAGCGAACAACAGCCATTCCCCCGTGCTGGCCGCCTGGGGCGGCGCCGTCTCCGTGCTGGGTGTCAGCGCGGCAATAATGGTGTCGAGCCGTGCCAGGCTGGCGACCTGGGCCTGGCGGTTGAGCATGATGTGGCCACTGGGGTCCTCGAAGTTGACCGGGTCGGCTTTCGGGCAATAGGCACGGTCATTCGGGCCGGCTGCACCCAGGGGGCTCCAGTCGTCGGGCTGGTAGAACACTTTGTGCTGGGCGTCGTAGAAGCGGTAGCCGTCGCCCAGATGAAAACCACCCGTCACCCGATCCACCCGCTGGCAATTGTAATCGACGCCCACCGCTTGGTCGTTGAGGGTGGCCAGATGGGTGACGCCCCAGGGCGTGAAAGTGGCCGATTGGCGCACCCAGGCGCCGTCCTTGAACTGATATTCGTCACCCCCACCAGTCTGCGGGTCGCCAAGCACGAACAGCCATTGATCGCCCAAGGCAACCGCAAGGCCTGCCTGGTCATCCAGCGTCAGGCGTTTGAGCACCTTGCCTGCGCCGTCCAGCCAGGTTTCCCCACTCAGGCCATTGGCACCATAGTTGAGGATGCGCCGCTGGTTGTTGGCGACATCACACTGGGCAATCAACCGGTCATGTTCGTCGTACTCGTAATAGCTCAGCGGCGTCGTGCCACCCTTGGCAGTCACTGACCTCAGGCGGCCGCTGTCAGTGTAGGCCAGGGACTGTTCCCGCTCGTTGGTTGCCAGGTTGCCGTTGGCGTCGTACGTCAGGGTGACCGTGCGGGTACTGGCCTTGCCGGCAAGGGTCGCGGTGCAGGTGACTGCGGTACGCCGGGTTGGATGCAGCGCATCGTCGTAGGCATAGTTGCGTACCAGCGTGTCGTTGTTGCTACGGGTGGTCGAGCATTGGGTCATGCTGCCCAGTTCGTCGTACTGGTAAGCCTCTTTCTTGATGGCATACCCTTCGTCATCCTTGACCTCTTCGCCCGCCACTGCGTCCACTGTCCACTGCTGCAATTCATCGCTGGTGCCGGTGACGCTGGTGTAATAGACGAATGTCTCGGTTCTTGCCTGTGTGCCGTCACGGTACAGCGTCTTGCTTAGCAGCTGGCTGGCCGGTGACCAGGTTTGCTCGTAGCGCACTTTCTCCTGGCGGTTCAGCGCATAACTGCGCTTGGTTTCGCGGCCGAAGGCATCGTAGTCGTGCAGCACCTGCAAGTGCTGGCCGCTGCGCATGTCTTGCACCGTGAGGCAGGCCAACTGGCCCAGTGCAGTGTAGGTGTATAGGTACTCGAGTGATCCCCGGCGCAATCGGCTGCGGTAGCCTTGGGCATTCTCCCAGGCCTGCAGGGGCAGGTCGTTGCTGTTCCATGTGCCGGTCAAGGCGCCGCGCAGGGAGGCCGCCCCCTCATCGCGCTGCTGTTGCCCGTGCACTGTCCGGTTGAAGCGCCAGGTGCCCAATAGCAGCGGCTGCAAGGTTTCGCTGGTGACCAGGCTTTGATAATCACCCTGCACCGGGCGTTCGGCCTGCAAGGCCTGTGTGACGGGGCTCAACTTGAAGGTTGCCAAAGGTGTCCTGCTATCGGTGCTGCTGCCTTTTTGTGCATACCAGGACAGGCTGCCATCGTCGTTGCGTGCATGGTAAAGGCTGGTGCCATCTGGCTTCATGTAACCGTCTGGTCGGGTCCGCAGGGTCTGGCTGGTATCGCTGCCCCTGACCAGCGTCGACACAGTGCCCTCATTGAACGTGCGGCTGGCCAATACCCGTTCCGGCGCTTTCGCCGACTTCTTCACGCTCATACGGGTCGGGGCGTCGTTCAAGCCTTCATAGGCCCAGGCAATGATCGATTTGTCCGGTTGGGTCAGTTGCTCTGGGCGCCCCAGACCGTCGTAGGTGATATCCCAGATTCTGGCTTGCTTCGCATAGCCGGGAATGTCCTCGGTCACCTGGGTGCGCTGGCCTTTCTGGTTGAGGGTCTGGGTGGTGGTGATGGCAGCACCGGCGGCAGGTTTCTCCAGGCCTTTCCAGGTTTCGTGGGTCAGGGTGACCGACCCGTCCGGCAGGTTGCGCTGGGTGGTTTGTTGAGTGGTCAATGCGCCTTGTGAGATCAGCCCCAAGGTGGAACGGGTGGTCAGCGACACATTCTGGTTTGTGTCGGTAACCAACGGGTCATGCCCGTGGGCCTGCCAGAACCAGTCCTTGCTCCGCTCGGGCAGTGCTTTGACGTTGTCGATGCGCAGGCCACCCGGCAAGTAGTCGAACATCACTTGGCCGGCCATTTGCCCATCACTGTCCCAGGATGTTTGTTCCACCGTGCAGTAATTGTCGGCACCGTGATCATCCCCTGGCACGCGTTGCAGCTCACGGCGCACGATGCGTTGCTGGCCGTCGTAATAACACTGCTGGTGGCGCCCCTGGGCGTCGCAACTCCTGACCCAGTTTCCCTTGCCGTCTTCCGCGTAGTGGATGGATTGCGAGAGGGTGGGTTTCAGCGAGGTCACTACGCCAGTGGTAAAGGCCTCTTCAGTGAACGCATAGGTGTCACTGTGCACGCCCCGGCCCAGGCTATCGTACCGATGGCAGATGAACGCTATGGCCTTGCCCTCGCTGTCTTGCCGGGTTTCGCGCAACAGGCGGCCGGTGCGCGCCGACACGATCTGGCGCTGCAGGGTGGCCGTTGCCGCCGAGTAGGGCGTGGTGCGCAGCAGTTCGTAGGTGGCAGCTTGTTTGCCGGTGGTCACCACCTCGGTCACGGTCTGGGTGCTGCGTGCATTGTCGTTCTGGTACCACTGGGTGGCGATGCGTTCGCTGCTGCGGACCGCGCCGGCCTGGTGCCGGTAGTTGGCCTGAACCAGGGAGACGGACAGCGCTGTTGGTTTGGCCAGCTTCACGTCCTGCAAGGCCAGGGTGTCGCTGTCGGCAAAGGCTTCGAAGCTTTCGAAGGTCAGCACGGTGTTGGGCAGCAGGGTGCCGTGCTCGTCGCGCTGGTTCAGGGCGTAGCCGAACAGGGTCAGTACCGGGGCCTGGCGGGTACCGTCGGGCAGCAGCAGGTACTGGTATTGCGCGCACAGTGGCAGCAGGCTTTTACCTGCTTCCGGGCGCTCGGTGCAGGTGAGCTGGGTGGCATCGGCCAGCGTCCTGCCGGTGGTGCCCGAGGTGGCGTTGGTACCGGTGGTGACCTTGGCCAGTGTCAGCCCTGCAACCAGCGTGCTGATATCCAGTGGATGGGCGTCTGCTTCGTAATACCAGAGCCGCGTGTGCAAGCCATCGTCAGTGATGAACTCTATAGGTTCCACGCCGCCGGGGCGGTAACGGGTAAGCGCGGTTTCCGTGAGCGAAGCCGCTGGAAGGGTGTGTGCTGGGCTAGAGGGGGTCTGATCTGTGCTGGTCATGGCTGCGGTTCCTCGACAGTGGCGGCGACGCGGAGATCTTCGACGGTGATGTGCTGCTCTGTTTGCCGCAGCTGGCGCAGCGTACTGGGCACGGTGTTGTCGGTCTGATAGACATGGCGCGTGATGCGCTGCTGCTCGCCGGGCACCTTTTCGATCAGGCGCGCAAGTTGCGTGGCGCCGTCAGCGCTGTGGGACCACTCCCAGCGGGTGGATGGGACCTGCTCCAAGTCGCTGCCGACAGGGGCGTGCGCGTAGCGGGTGGCTGCGGTGATCTGCATTTCACCTTCCCAGGCCCAGGCGTGGTGGGTATTGGCTTGCTGGCCACCGGGGACGAGGGTGTGCAGTTCGACGCGAGGTAATGCATCGTTATTTGGCCAGTCGTAGGCGACCACTTCTCGTGAGCCATCGTCCTGGGCAACGCAGCACAATACATTGTCCAGGATTGGCGTTGCGGTGTATTGGAAGTGCAGGCGCTGGTCGGGCTTGTCGGTCTGGGAGCCGCTGGACCGAGTCAAACGCCTGAGCAGGCAGTCCTTGATGTCCAAGGTGATGCAGCAGCGCTCATCAGTCTCTGGCCAGAGGGTGAAGACGCTCTGTTGGTTACCCTTGAGCACCGGCTCGGCGGAGTGCTCGGCCTTGAGCAGCACGTTGACACCGTCTTTTATGCTATTCAGGCGTACATGGCCCTTTACGCCTTGCCAGTCCAGTTGCAGCGCTCGGCTGTCCGCCTTGAGTTGCAGGGGCACCAGGATCAAGGCATTCCGCTCGGCATCGGCCAGTGCCAGCGCCATTTCGGTTTTCAGCTTGTTCAGCTCTGTTCTATTCGCGGTGACCTGTTTTAGCTTTTCTCGGTCCTTACCTAAAGCGTCGGCACCCCATGTGGTGCTGATAAAGGTCGCGATAACGGAAGCGAGTTGTATGCTTCGGGTTTTTTCGTAGTCATCAAGTTTTGAGCCGGCCCCAACACCAAGGCCACCGGTCAAAAAGCCACCGATAATGCTCCATATCGGCAGTGCATCTTTTGATGGAGTTTTCAGCTCCTCCAGTGCTTTATCGATTTTCGCGATACTTTCATTGAGCTTGCTTTTAAGGTTGTCTTTATACCCTCCGCCACTTTCCAGGTTGTCATGGGTCTGGGGGAGCCCAAGTACTTCTTCGTGGCCGTTCAGATATTCGACCGTGAAAGCCGACAGGTGATAGGCCTTTCGTTTACCACCTTCAGCGCTCAACTCGTCGGTAGTCCCTTGGGCTGCCTTGAGGGTATAGCCAAGGCGTACTATCGGCGTGCCATTGATTAGCCCCTTGATATCATCGATGCTGAGCTCATGTACGATCCCGTTGCTCAGTACCACGCGCCGCTTTCGATTGTCGTAAGACGAAAAACCGGAGAACGCGAAGCCATCGCCGAGGGCGCTTTCATTGGCACGTAACGGCGAGTAGTTGAACGCCAGTGAGATCGCGGGCGTACTGCCGGAAAGGCTGCAAAGCGTTGCAATTGTGTGATGGAAGTGGAACAGGCCTGTCTGGGGCGAGACACCATGAAGCTGTGAGCCGCTAGAGGCAAAGAGCTCGGACCCTTCGGTATTTGCCATGTCGGCACACAGAGTGTCGTGCGCAGGTTCTTCGATTAGTATTTTTTCTATTCTGCAGTTTTGAATTTTTCTCCACAGATAATCAGGGGATAAGACGCCGATCATGATCACTGCTGAAGCGCGATCTTCATCGCGTTCGAAAAGGAAGTTTAAGTCCAGTGCAAGTCCATAGTCATTCCGTCTGCATGAGACTAGTGAGGGGTGTTTGGCGATGACTTTAGTACCAAGCAGAATGCAGAGTTGCTTCGGTGAAGATGAGGTGTGGATGTCTATAGTTGCGAAGTTGTGATGGGTAATTGCTAGATTGGATAAGGTCTTTCTAATAAGATTTTTATCAGCGAAGGGCTCCGGGAGAGATGAAGCGAAATTAAAATCTTTTAACATGTTAAATGCTCTAAAAAATCTAAATGCAATAACCGAGGCGGCGTGAGATATTGGGGATGCTCGGCTGATGTGGATATGTCTTCTTGATAAATATCGGGTGAGGAAGTGCTTGTAATTAGCTTTTATGCTTGGTGTGGCTTGTGGGGTGTGGATATTGATTTGTGCGAGGTTCTTTTTGATTTCTTTTTCGATATAATGACTCACTGGATATTTGGGGTGTGGCTTGTTAAGTATCTCTAAATATAAATAATTTATGTCGTTTATGTCGCCTAAGTAGTCCGTGTTGAGAATGTCCTGTATGTGAAATTGGTCGAATGCTTGGTCTCTGCTGCTTATATGTTTTAAGCGCCTTAAGTCTTCTCGTTCTTCGGGTGTTGTGGAGTAGGAGTGGTTTATTTTAAATAGGGTGTTCCAATGTTCTTTGAATGGCACGTTCATTATCCGGCGATTAATGTGAACGGGCAAAGGGTTAGTGTCTTGGCTGCCAACCGCTATGGGCGTTGGCATTAGTTTCTCTAGCGTTGTTTGTAACTGGAGAACCGTTGCCTCACACGCTTTCCAAGTGTTCGGTGAGGTGCAGAAATCGTTGGAAGCGATGCTGAGTCCAAGCCAAACAACGCCGTTTTTTTTCAAATGCTCGTCAAACGTTTTCGCCAGCTTGACCCGCTTCTCTGCCTGATCTATCGAAGACTCCATCGCCGGCAAGGTTATGGATGAAGCGTGGCAGAGGTATCCCGTGCGTGTGTCACGGCTCTCAATGAGCAACCGAACACTTTCGTCGCCAAGACAAGCGTCAAGCACGTCATCGATATCCTCACCGGAGCGGCTTGACCAAGCCGGTGACGCCAAGGGCTCACTCATCCAGATGCGCAGTAGAACCCCTGCGCGCAAGCAACGCCATGTCGATGCAGGGTCCGTGCCGCCGCCACTTGCCTGTTCCAGTTTGATGTAGGGTGCCAAGGGACTGCCCGCCAACTGGCTGGCCAACGCCCTCGGCCATTGGTTCTGCGCCTGGCTTTCAATACTTGGAGAGAACGTGAACGGCGATCCCGGCAGCGGTGCGCCCGTCACATCATCGTGCACCGCAATCATCACCTCGCTATCCAAGGCCAGGTCCGAGTTCACGGTAAATGATGCGTGCTCAAGCCAATTGACGGATTCAAGTTGAACAGAAAGGTCGGACAGTTGCGGTATCCAGAGCTGATTACCCTGTTTCGCGGGCGTGATAGTGACGCCATCGTCCTGACGCTTGCCGGCCCTCAGCATCGCACTGTGCTGGTTAAGAAATTCGCACATCTGTATGCTCCAGCTACCGCGGGTGCTTTTCGCATCGGGCTGGAAAAAATGGGATTCGTACAGGTGCTGGCTGGTCCTGTGACGTACTTGGATACATGCACGTTCTCCCAAAGACGGCGCTGCATCCGGAAGCGTGAGTGCGCAGACCTGGTTGGCCTTGAACGGAAGGTTGCTGAGCAGCTTGCAATGCGAATCAAATGCCCACAAACGGTCGACCTGGCTTTTCTCGACGTTGTTATAGCCGGTGAAGGTTTGCGAGGTGGGGGCACCGGTGTTTTCGGTCAGTTCGGCGGCGTCCGACAGATGCCCGGCCTGGAGCAGCACGGAACCCTCGACCAACGTTTGGTCGGCCTGGATCGCCTTGACCAACGCAACTGGCCAGGCCACGAGGGCCTTGTTGGCTTCGGTCGCCTTCAGCGAGACGGTTTTCAGCACACGCCCGTCGATGGGGTCGACGGCCCAGACGTGAACGGTTTCGTCCAGCTGCAGGTCCCGGTCCGCCAGCACATGGCAGGGGCTTGCCCAAACGCAATCACCGGTGCCTAACGCGCTGTGCTCGAAGCCTGTCATGTTGGGGAGTTCAGCCAACAGGTCTGGCGCTATGGCAGGTTCAACGGCAGGCTCGACCGTAGGCGGAGAGATGATACCGGGTAGTTCAAGAACAAAATCAGGTCTCATTTCATGCACGAGTGCCTGGTAGCGGGTGGCCTCCATGTCCACGAAGTCAGGCACTGGGGTGCTTTCGCCGAGGAAAAAGAACACGTAGTTCAAACCTTGGTGTGGGTAAAAATTTTTGGTAAGCCTATTTGAAAACCAGGGGTTGGCAATTTTGACTTTCAATGCTTCGACATCATCATCGTTGATGAATACAGCTGTTGAGGCGTTAAGCATTGAAACCTTACCGATCTGAAAGAAGGGCGAACTTTCATAGAAACTATGCTCGGTCAGGAATGGGTGAGGGAGGGTATGGAGTTTGTCGTGGTAGCTGGTCTTCACCAGCCGCCAGCCTCTCTTGAAAAACTCGGAAAAATCGTTCGCTACTCTTTGCTTTGTTTCTTCAAGGCACTCGATGCTGTCGACCTTGCTCCATTCAATCTCAATGAAGTCTCTATATTCGAGCGTTGACGCGAGGATAACGACCCGTTTGCTGGTTCCCCACCAGTAGTAGGCATTCCCGTTGACGGTAACGGGGTCGCCTGTATTGAAGCACCTGAACACATCCTTCTCGCTGTAGCTTTTCTTGGCGCTCATTTCAACTTCTCCGGTTTGAGGCCCCAACAGGGTGCTGGATCAGGCTGCTAGGCAGATGTAAGCAGCAGGGGTGATTGAGTGTTCAGCTGGATGTAAGGAGGGGCAACTGGCAAAAATGTCAGTTGCGAAAATACGAGTTCGGATCTTGTGGCGTTGCTAATGGCATGACGGGAGCCGAGAAGAATCTCACGCGGCGCATGGCACCGGCTGCGCCGGTGTTCGCGGCTGAAGCCGCTCCCACCTGTACAGCGCACGGCTGGAAGCTGGTGATAAACCTGTGGGGGCATGCCCACGTCGAGCCCGCAGATGATAAGTCGATTCCGACAAACCTTAAGCCATTTGGACGATGTTTCCCGACCGCCCCCGGCTGACTATCCCCCATGCCCCGCCTGACAAGAACAAGAGGAACGGCTCCATGGCTGCGTTGTATCTGCCCCTCGATCGGGAGCGATGCCCATGCGCTCGGTGATCGGCTATCTGGTCGGCCTGACCATCACCGGGCCATTCGGGCGATGTTTCCCAATCGCCCGCGACCAACTATCCCCATGCCCCCGCGGCACGCCGGGCCAATGAGAGGCAAACCATGAAAAGAACAGACACCCGGTCCGCGCGCTGTGTCGAGGCCACTGCCCAGGCGCTGATGAAGGGGCGCAAAGGCCTGCTGTTGCTGTTCGTGCTGTTGACCCTGGGCCTGGGCTACAGCGCGACCCACACCCAGCTGGACCCGGGCTTCAACAAGCAGATCCCGGTACGCCATGCCTACATGGTCAACTTCCTGCGGTTCAGCCAGTACTTCACCGGTGCCAACCGTTTCCTGGTCAGCGTGCGCTGGAAGGGCGAGGGCGACCTGTACAACGCGCAATTCCTCGACACCCTGCGCAAGGTCACCGATGACGTATTCTTCATCTCCGGGGTCAACCGGGCCAGCGTCACCTCGCTGTTCACCGCCAACGTGCGCTACATCGAAATCACCGAAGAAGGCTTCTACGGCGACGTGGTGGTGCCGCCACGCTTCAATGGCAGCGCTGCCGACCTGGCCCAGGTGCGCAGCAACGCTGCGGCCTCCGGGCAGATCGGCCGGCTGATCGCCAATGACCTGAAGTCAGCGATGGTGCGTGCCGACCTGCAGGACATCGACCCGCAGACCGGCAAGGCGGTGGACTATGTCGAGGTCGCCAAACGGCTTGAAGCACTGCGCCAGAAGTATGCCAGCGACGACATCGAGATCAGCGTGGTCGGTTTCGCCAAGCTGGTCGGCGATGTGGTCGAAGGCCTGAACACGGTGATCGGCTTCTTCGTCATCGCTTTCGCCATCACCGCGCTGCTGCTGTGGCTGTACGCCCGTTCCTGGCGCCTGACCCTGGTCGCGCTGGTGGTGGCGCTGCTGCCGGTGGTGTGGCTGCTGGGCCTGTTGCCGCTGCTGGGGCTGGGCATCGACCCGATGTCGATCCTGGTGCCGTTCCTGATCTTCTCCATCGGCGTTTCCCACGCGGTGCAGATGACCAATGCCTGGAAGCAGGACGTGGTAGCCGGGGCCAGCGCCCGGCAGGCGGCGCACTCGGCGTTCTGCAAGATCTTCATCCCAGGTTCTCTGGCCTTGCTGATGAATGCCCTGGGCTTTGCCGTGATCATGCTGATCGACATCCCCATCGTGCACGAACTGGGGGTGACCGCCTGTATTGGGGTGATGCTGATGATCATCACCAACAAGCTGATGCTGCCGATCATCCTCTCCTGGCTGCGCCTGGAGCCTGCCACGTTGCAGAAGGCCCAGGCCCGCGAGGCCGGGCGCCATCGCCTGTGGTGGCGGCTGTCGGCGCTGGCCGAACCGGGCCCGGCGCTGGCAGTGTTCGCCGTGAGCCTGGCGTTGCTGGTGGGCGGCGTCTGGAAGGCCCGCGAGCTGGCGGTGGGCGATATCGGCGCCGGGGCGCCGGAGCTGCGCGGCGACTCGCGCTACAACCAGGACAATGCACGCATCATCGGCAGCTATTCGATCGGCCTTGATGTGCTGTCGGTGTTCGTCCAGGTCAAGGGCGTCGAGGAAGGCTGCCTGTCGCCAGAGGTGATGCGTGCGGTCGAGGCCTTCGACTTCCGCATGCGTGCCGTCAGTGGCGTGCAGTCGGTGCAGAGCGTGGCCGGCATGGGCAAGCGGGTGATTGCCGGCAACAACGAAGGCAACCCGCGCTGGGCGGCCATCCCGGGCTCGGCCCGCGGCCTGAGCCAAGGGGCGCGGGCCTACATGCCGGACGACGGGCTGGTCACCGAAGGCTGCCAGCAGATGCAGATCCTGGTGTTCCTTGCCGACCACGAAGGCGCCACCATCAGCCACGCCATCGGCGAAGCGCGGCGGATCATCGCCGATGTGCGCACGCCGAAGGTCGACTTCCTGCTGGCCGGTGGCAATGTCGGGGTCATGGCGGCCTCCAACGAGGCGGTCAAACGCGCCGAAGTGATCATGCTGGCGGCGCTGTTCGGCTCGGTGGCGCTGTTCTGCTGGCTGACTTTCTTCTCCTTGCGGGCGGTGCTGTGCATCCTCGTGCCCCTGGCCATCGTCGCCATCCTGTGCAACGCGCTGATGGCCATGCTCGGTATCGGCCTGAAAGTCGCCACCTTGCCGGTCATGGCCCTGGGCGTCGGGGTCGGGGTGGATTACGGCATTTACCTCTATGAACGGATCCAGCACGAGATGGCTGCCGGCGCCAACCTGCGCGAGGCGTTCTACCGGGCCATGTGCCAGCGCGGCACGGCGGCGGTGTTCACCGCCCTGACCATGTCGATCGGGGTGTGCACCTGGGCGTTCGCACCGCTGAAGTTCCAGGCCGACATGGGCGTGCTGCTGTCGTTCATGTTCCTGGTCAACGTGCTGGGGGCGATCTTCCTGCTCCCGGCACTGGCGGCCTGGTTCAATCGCGGGCGACCGCTGGTCGCCAGCCAGGCGGCGCCGAAGCCAGTGTTGGTGGGGCAACACGCAGGAGACATTCGCTAATACAAAATAAACCCTGGCGCCCCTATTGTCGGCGCCAGGGCGGCCAGCGAGACTGTGCCGCGGGCAACATCGCCATATAAAAATAAGAAGGGCAGGCCGAAGCCTGCCCGAGCGAGGAGAAGACTGTGGAAAAAGCTGTCTTGACCCATGATGCGCTGGCCCGGCTCGGCTGCGACCTGGCAACCTTCGATCGCCTGGTCGGTGAAGTCTACGAAGGCGCCCTCGACCCCAAGCTGATGGCCCGTGCGCTGACCAGCTTCCGCACCCTGTATGCCGCCAACTACGCCACCCTGATCCTGCGCGTGCCGGACCAGCCCGACATGGGCGTGATGATCATCTCCGGCGACATCGAAGGGGCCGGTGACGTCACCTACATGACCTACCCGCAAACCAACACGCCCTTTACCAACCAGCCGCCAGACCATGTGTTCACGGTCGACGACGTCATGACCCCGGACGAGTGGGAGCGCAGCGCCTACTTCAAGATGTTCTGCAGCCAGCAGGACGTGTACCACGTGATGGGCGCCGACATTTCCACCCCCGATGGCGGCAAGCTGCGGTTTCGCATCACCCGTTCCAGACGCGAGCCGAACTTCTCGGCCGATGAGCGCGCCCTGTGCAGCATGTTCCTGCCGCACCTGCGCCGGGCCCTGCAGGTGCACAACCTGCTCGACCGCAGCGAATCGCTCAGCGAGCTGTATTCCCAGGCCATCAGCCGCCTGTCGGTGGCCACGCTGGTGCTGGACGAGAGCGGCAGCGTGCTGCGGGTCAACCCGGTGGCTCAGGAGATCCTCGCCAGCGCCGACGGCTTGAAACTGGTGGGCGGGCGCCTGGAGGCGACCTACCCGAGCGACAACCGCGAGCTGCAACGGCTGATTCGCGCGGCGTTTTCCGCCGATGCGCCCAAGGGCGCCGAAGCCATGTCAGTGACCCGCCCTTCGGGCTTGGTCAACCTGGGCCTGGTGGTCGAGTCGATCCCCTCGCTGGACTGGGCCGATGAACGCGGCAAGCCGGCGGCGCTGGTGTACATCCGTGATGCGGCGAGCAAGTCGCTGGCCAGCGAAGTGGTGACCAAGCAACTGTTCAACCTGACCCGCGCCGAAACCGCCCTGGCCATGGAACTGGCCAACGGCCTGTCGCTGGAGGAGGCCGCCGAAGAGCTGAACATCCGCCGCAACACGGCGCGGGCGCACCTGCGCTCGATCTTCTCCAAGACCGGCGTGCGCCGACAGACCGAGCTGGTGCGCATCCTGCTCAACAGCGTGGTTGCCCTCGGCAAGCCCAAGGTCGCGCTGAAGGCGCCCGAGCGCCTCAAGGTGCCGCTGCCGCAACTGGCCGTGGCGCGCCGTGCCTGAGGCGCGGCCAGGGCGCCGGCCGTAGTCCGCAAGGACGATGCTGGCGCCCTGGTCTTCTGCCGATACTGCGCCGACCTATCCTGGAGATCGATCATGTCTGTTACAGCTATCAGTGGCAGTGCCTCGGGCATTGGTGCAGCCGTTGCCGCAGCGTTGCGTGCGGCGGGTCATGAAGTCATCGGCATCGACCGTGCCAGTGCCGAAGTGGAGGCCGACCTTTCCACCGCGCAAGGGCGCGCAGCGGCCGTTGCCGAGGTACTTGAACGTTGCGGCGGGGTGCTCGACGGCCTGGTCTGTTGCGCCGGGGTTGGCGTGACCGCGCCGTCCTGCGGGTTGATCCTGGCCGTCAACTACTTTGGCGTGAGCCAGTTGCTCGAAGGTTTGCAAGGTGCCCTGGCACGCGGGCGCAACCCGGCGGCGCTGGTGATCGGTTCGGTGGCTGCCACCCAGCCGGGCGCCGAGCAGCAGGCGATGACCGGCGCCATGCTCGACGGCGACGAAGCGCGGGCGCTGGACCTGGCCAATGGCCTGGGCCAGCCCCATGTGGCCTATGCCTGTTCCAAATATGCCATCACCCACCATGCCAGGAGCCTTGCCTCGGCGTGGGGCCAGCGTGGCATGCGCCTGAACGTGGTGGCGCCCGGCGCGGTACAAACCCCGTTGCACCAGGCGTCACTGGACGATGCGCGCTTCGGCAAGGCGGTGCGCGAGTTCGTCGCGCCGCTGGGGCGTTCCGGGCGCCCGGAGGAAATCGCCGCGCTGGTGGCGTTCCTGCAGTCCGAGCAGGCGCAGTTCGTCCATGGCAGCGTGGTGTTCATTGATGGCGGCATGGACGCGATGGTGCGTGCACCGCGCTTCTGACAAGGACTCCCTATGAACAAAGTGGCCTTCATTACCGGTGCCAGCCGCGGCATCGGCCGTGCGGCAGCGCTGGCGTTTGCCCGTGCCGGTTACCACGTGGCGATCAGCGCACGCACGCTCGAGGAGGGCGAGCAGCACCAGCACGCCCTGCGCAATGCTGCAGGCGCGCCGTTGTCCGGCAGCCTCAAGGGCACCGCCGAGGCGATCCGGGCGCTGGGCGCACGCGCCCTGGTAGTGCCGATGGACCTACTCGACAGCGCCACGGCCGAGCAGGCCTGTGCGGCGGTGCTGGCGGAGTTTGGGCGCATCGACGTGCTGGTGAACAATGCCATCTACCAGGGCAGCGACCTCAATTCGACATTCCTGGCGCTGCAGCCGGATACCCTGGAGCGGATGTTCAAGGGCTACATTCTCACGCCCTTGCTGCTGACTCAGGCCGTGGTGCAGCGGATGCTGGGGCAAGGCGGCGGGGTGGTGATCAACGTCACCTCCGGCGCCGGCGAAAGCGACCCGCCGGTGGCGGCGGACAAGGGTGGCTGGGGCTATGCCTACGGCGCCGGCAAGGCAGCCGTGTCGCGGCTGTCGGGCATTCTGTCGACCGAGCTGGGCGAGCGCGGGATTCGGGCCTATACCCTGAACCCTGGCGTGGTGACCACCGAGGCGTTGAAAGTGACCATTGGTGAGCAGGGTGTGATTGCCCTGCGCGCTGGTAGCGCACCGCCTGAGGTGCCGGCGGCGGTGATGCTGTGGCTGGCCACTGACCCGCAGGCGCAGCAGTACCAACGGCGGACGGTGGCGGCGCAAGGCTTGGCGCTGGAGCATGGGATCGTCGCCGACTGGCGCTGATCCTAGGCGCCTTGCTCAATTTCTGAAGGTTGGTGCAATCCTTGTGGGAGCGGCCTTGTGTCGCGAAAGGGCTGCGAAGCAGCCCCGGGGTTTCGGCGACAATGCGGGAATAGCTGGGGCTGCTGCGCAGCCCTTTCGCGACACAAGGCCGCTCCCACAGGATCCGCGCAGCCCTGGAGCCTTGCGCAGTACCTGTGGGAGCGGCTTTAGCCGCGAACACCGGCAAAGCCGATGCCATCCTCCGCGTACCTTCAGGCCCGGCGCTTGGCCAGGGTCATCGCCGTATCTTCGATCATGTCCTCCTGCCCGCCAACCATCCCGCGCCGCCCCATCTCCACCAGAATCTCCCGCGCCGACACCCCGTACTTCTGCTCGGCCCGTTTGGCAAACAACAAGAACGAGCCATATACCCCGGCATAACCCATGGTCAGTGCATCGCGGTCACTGCGGATGGGGAAGTCCATGATCGGCACCACCAGGTCCTCGGCCACGTCTTGGATGGCGAACACATCCACGCCAGTCTCGATCCCCATGCGTTTGCACACCGCCACCAGCACCTCCATCGGCGTATTCCCGGCACCGGCGCCCAACCCCGCGCAGGCCGCGTCGATACGGCTGGCACCGGCGGCGATCGCGGCAATCGAGTTGGCCACGCCCATCGACAGGTTGTGGTGGCCATGGAAGCCGATCTCGGTCTCCGGGTGCAGCGCGGCGCGCATCGCCGCCACCCGCTCGCTGACCTGGTGTGGCAGCAGGTAGCCCGCCGAATCGGTCAGGTAGATGCAGTTGGCACCAAAGCTTTCCATCAGCTTGCCCTGGGTGGCCAGGCCTTCGGGGCTGTTCATGTGCGCCATCATCAGGAAACCCACGGTGTCCATGCCCAGGTGCCGGGCATGGGCGATGTGCTGCTCGCTGACATCGGCCTCGGTGCAGTGGGTGGCCACTCGCAATGTGCTCACGCCCAGGCCGTGGGCCATCTTCAGGTGCTCCACCGTGCCGATGCCCGGCAGCAGCAGCGCCGAGACCTTCGCCTGCTTCATCAGCGGGATTACCGCCGACAGGTAAGCCTCGTCACTGTGGGCGGGGAAGCCGTAGTTGACCGAACTGCCACCCAGGCCATCGCCGTGGGTCACCTCGATCAGCGGCACCCCGGCGGCATCCAGGCCGCAAGCGATGCGCTGCATCTCATCGAGGCTGATCTGGTGACGCTTGGGGTGCATGCCGTCGCGCAGGCACATGTCATGTACGGTAATGCGTTTGCCGTTGAGGTCCATGGTTGGCTCCTTAGGCCAGGGCGGGGGAGGCGGGGCGCAGCAGCAGCTCGCCCTTGAGGATGGCTTCGGCGTACAGCTCGGCGGTACGCGCTGCTGCCGCCGTCATGATGTCGAGGTTGCCGGCGTAGCGCGGCAGGTAGTCACCCAGGCCTTCCACCTCCATGAAGATCGACACGCGCTTGCCGTCGAACACCGGCCCGTTGACCAGCCGGTAGCCCGGCACATAGCGCTGTACCTGTTCGATCATCGCCTCGATCGCGGCACGAATGGCCGGCTGGTCGGGCTCGTCGTCGGTCAGGCAGTGCACGGTGTCGCGCATGATCAGCGGCGGCTCGGCCGGGTTGATGATGATGATCGCCTTGCCCTGCCGGGCGCCGCCCACCTGTTCGACGGCGCTGGCGGTGGTGCGGGTGAACTCGTCGATGTTCTTGCGCGTGCCCGGCCCCACCGATTTCGACGCCGCAGTGGCGATGATCTCGGCGTAGGCCACCGGCTGCACGCTGGACACCGCTGCCACCAGCGGGATGGTCGCCTGGCCACCGCAGGTGACCATGTTGACGTTCATCACCCCCAGCCCAAGGTTGGCCTTGAGGTTGACCGGCGGCACGCAGTAGGGGCCGATGGCCGCTGGCGTGAGGTCGATCATCAGCACGCCCAGGGCGTTGAGCTTCTGGCTGTTCTGCGCATGCACATAGGCCGAGGTGGCATCGAAGGCGATCTGGATGTTGTCGTCCAGCACGTGCGGCAACAGGCCGTCGACGCCGTCCGCGGTGGTTTTCAGGCCCAGTTCGCGGGCCCGTGTCA
This sequence comes from Pseudomonas sp. SMN11, assembly GCF_052041945.1. Classification (NCBI taxonomy): domain Bacteria; kingdom Pseudomonadati; phylum Pseudomonadota; class Gammaproteobacteria; order Pseudomonadales; family Pseudomonadaceae; genus Pseudomonas; species Pseudomonas sp. SMN11. The sequence goes on from NZ_JBKGGW010000023.1 coordinate 66,163, forward strand.
GGCCTTCCGAGCTGGCGTCGATGCCCACCATCCAGACCGGTTCCAGCACTTCGCTGCGCTTGAGTTTGTACAGCAGGTCGGTGCCGATGTTGCCCGGCCCGATCAACGCACATCGGATTTTCTTGCTCATGTTCAACGCTCCACGCAAAGGTCAGGGCACGAAGCGCAGGCTGGACTGGCCCAACCCGCTCATGCTCAGGCTGATACGGTCGCCGGCAGTCACCGGCACCAGCGGCGCCAGGGCGCCAGAAAGAATGATTTCGCCGCGGCGGAACGGGATGCCCAGCTCGCCCAGGGTGTTGGCCAGCCAGGCCACGGCCGCGCAGGGGTGGCCCTGGACCGCCGAGCCCAGGCCGCTGCCGGCCGGCTGGCCGTTCTTCAGCAGTTGCATCTGCACTTTGGCCAGGTCCAGCGTGCGTGGGTCGAGGCGTTGCTTGCCGAGGGCGAACACGCCGCACGAGGCGTTGTCGGCCACGGTGTCCTGGATGCGGATCTGCCAGTTGTCGATGCGCGAGTCGACGATCTCGAAGCACGGCATCACCCACTGGGTCGCGGCCAGCACGTCCTCGGCGGTAATGCCCGGGCCGTGCAGGTCTTCGCCGAGCATGAAGGCGATTTCGCCTTCGGCGCGCGGCTGGATCAGCTGGTGCCGGGTCAGGCTGACGTCGCTGCCGTCCTCGACCTGCATGGCGTTGGTGAGAAAGCCGAAGTCCGGCTGGTGCACGTCGAGCATTTCCTGCACGGCGCGGCTGGTCACGCCGATCTTCTTGCCGACCACGCGCTCGCCCAGGGCCTCGCGGCGCTGCAGGAAGGCCAGTGAGATGCGGTAGGCCTGGTCGAGAGTCAGCTCAGGGTAGCGGCGGGTCAGCGGTTGCAGGGTGTGGCGGCCGCGCAGGGCGTCGAACAGCTCGTTGCCGAGCGCGGTGATCAGATGGGCATCCATGGCAGGATTCTCTTTTTCAGGGGCAACTGCTTTCGGGAATAAAAAAAGCCGGCCCGAGCAAAGGAGGGCCGGCAAAGGAAACCGGGGGTCAGCCGACCCAGACGCTGGAGTCGGCGCCGCCGTCGACGTCGATGACCTTGCCGGTGACCCAGGCCGATGCCGGCGAGGCCAGGTACAGCGCGGCGGCGGCGATGTCTTCGGGGCTGCCCAGGCATTTGAGCGGGGTGTTAGCCTCCATGGCCTGGCGCATGGCGGCCGGCATCACGCTGTTCAGCGCGGCGGTGAGGGTCGGGCCGGGGGCCACGGCGTTGACCCGCACCTGGGGTGCGAAGTCCTGGGCCAGCAGGCGGGTCAAGTGGCTGAGCGCCGCTTTGGCCGTGCCATAGGCGCTGAAGTGGCGCTGCGAATAGCGCGCCGCCACCGAGCTGATGTTGACGATGTTGCCGCCGCCGGCATCGCGCATCAGCGGCACGCACAGCTGGCAGAACGCGTAGGCGCTGGACACGTTGAAGCGCAGGATCTCGTCGAACTGCTCCGGGCTCAGGCCCAGCGGGTCGTTGGGGCCACCGCCGCCAACGTTGTTGACCAGGTGGGTGATGCGGCCAAGGTGCTCATGGCTCTGGCGCACCAGCGCCTGGCGCTGCTCGCTGTCGTTGACATCGCAGGCGAAGGCCAGGGCATTGCGCCCCAAGGCGCGAATCTCCTCGGCCACCGCTTGCACATCGTCCAGCGAACGGGCGGCGCAGACCACGTCGGCGCCTGCTTCGGCATAGGCCAGGGCGATGGCCCGGCCGATGCCACGGCCGCTGCCGGTGACAATGGCGACGCCGCCGTCGATACGGAATCGCTGCAGGATGCTCATGACGGTATCTCCTTTTCAGGGCTATCGATGACACCGACTATGGCCATACCGGCCGCCCCCGTCATCGTCTCAACGGACTAGCGCCCAGGGCGCGCCGGCACTAGTCCGCTTTGACGATGATCGATTGCCTGGGCGCCCCGATGATCGATCCCAGCTCGCGCAGTGGCGCAGCGAGACCGGGAGAGACCAGTGATGCACAGCTTGCGAGAAAAGACCCAGGAAGAAGTCGAACTGATCGAACGTGCGCGGCGCATGGTGCCGCAGCTCAAGGAGCGTGCAGCGCAGGCCGAGCGCGACCTGCGCATCCCCGACCAGACCATCGCCGAACTGCAGTCGGCCGGCCTGCTGCGTGCCCTGCAACCGCGCGCCTTTGGCGGTTATGAAGTGGACCCGCGGACGTTCTTCGAAATCCAGATGATCCTCGGTGAAGGCTGCATGTCGACCGCCTGGGTCTATGGGGTGATGGGCGTGCACCCGTGGCAGGTGGCGCGCTACCCGGTCGAGGCCCAGCGCGAGGTCTGGGAGCAGGACCATGGCGCGCTGATTTCCTCGACCTACATGCCGGCGGCCAAGGTCAGCGTGGTACCCGGTGGCTACCGCATCAGCGGGCGCTGGGGCTTTTCCAGCGGTAGCGAACACTGCCAGTGGGTGCTGCTCGGCGGCATCCTGCCGGCCGACGGTGACTTTGCCAGCGAGCACGGCACCTTCCTGCTGCCCCGCGCCGACTACCGTATCGAACCCAACTGGGATGTGCTCGGCCTGCGCGGCACCGGCAGCCACGACATCGTGGTCGAGGATGCCTTCGTCCCGGCCCATCGCGTGCAACGCACCAACAACTGGCAGATCGAGGCGACCCCGGGGCGCCTGGTGAACACCAACCCGATCTACGCGATCCCGTTCGCCCAGGTGTTCTCCCGGGCAGTCTCGACCTCGGCCATCGGTGCCCTGCAAGGGGCGATCGATACCTTCCGCGACAACGCCGCCCAGCACATCGGCAAGCACGGTGCGCGCACCGCCGACGACCCAGTCGCGCAAACCGCGGTGGCCGAGGCGGTGATTACCGTCGACAGCCTGAAGCTGGTGCTGGAGCGTAACTACGAGCACCTGATGCAACTGGCCCGCGCCGGCGAGTACCCGGACACCGAAACGCGCCTGCTGTACCGCTACCAGTCGTCCTACGTCACCAACATCTGTGCCGAGCGCATCAGCGACCTGCTGCGCAGCATGGCGGCGTCGGGGCTGTACAACAGCAACCCGGTGGCGCGGCTGTTCCGCGACCTGCACCAGGCGCGCGGGCATATCGCCAACAACTTCATGGCCTACGGTCGCAGCTTCGGCGCGGTGCAGCTGGGCCTGCCCAACCCGGACCCGTTCGTCTGAGCCAGGTGACAGCGAGTACCTGAACCATGAATGACTATCTTGCCTTGCGTGTGGCGCAGGTGATCGAGGAAACCGCCGATGCCCGTTCGCTGGTGTTCGACGTGCCCGCATCGCTGGCCGAGCGCTTTCACTACAAACCTGGCCAGTTCCTGACCCTGCGGGTGCCGTACGACGGCGGCTGGCTGCCACGCTGCTACTCGCTGTCGAGCACGCCGCTGCTCGATGAACCGTTGCGGGTGACCGTGAAACGGGTACGTGACGGCCGCGCCTCGAACTGGTTGTGCGAGGAACTGCAGGCCGGCCAGACCCTGCAGGTGCTGCCGCCGGCCGGGGTGTTCGTGCCCCGCGACCTGCAAGGTGACCTGCTGTTGTTCGGTGGCGGCAGCGGCGTCACGCCGGTGCTGTCGATCCTGCGTTCGGCGCTGCTGGCCGGGCAGGGGCGGGTGCTGCTGATCTACGCCAACCGTGACGAACAGTCGGTGATCTTCCGCGATGAGTTGCGCGTGCTCGCGGCCGCCCACCCGCAGCGCCTGCAGGTGGTGCACTGGCTCGACTCGGTGCAAGGCGTGCCGGCCGTGGCGCAGCTGGCCGAGCTGGCCCAGCCGATGGTCGATGCCCAGGCGTTCATCTGTGGCCCGGGGCCGTTCATGGACGCCGCCGTGCAGGCGCTGGCCAGCCTCGGCATGCCCAGCGCCCGCGTGCATGTGGAGCGCTTCGTCTCGCTGCCCGGTGAAGGCGAGCTGCCCCAGGCCAGCCACAGCGAGGCGGCGATGGCCGCGCAGCTGGCGGTGCGCCTGGACGGCGAAGACCACGAACTGGACTGCGCCAGCGGCGAGACCCTGCTCGATGCCATGCAGCGCGCCGGCCTCGAACCGCCCAGCGCCTGCCGCGTGGGCGGCTGCGCCTCGTGCATGTGCACCCTGGAGAGCGGCGCGGTCGAGTTGCTGCACAACGATGCCCTGGATGCCGACGAGCTGGCCGAAGGCTGGATCCTGGCCTGCCAGGCCGTGCCTACCAGCCCGGTGCTGCGTATCCGCTTTCCCGAGTGATGCCGATGAGTGAGCCTTGCATGAACCCGAACTTCGCTACCTCCCAAGCGCCGGCCGCTGCGCCGGCCACCATCGCCCGCCTGCTGTTCGACAGCGCCCAGCGCTTTGCCGGCCATGTCGCCATCGAAGAGCACGGCCAGTGCCTGGATTATGCCGACCTGCCGGAGCAGGTACTGCAGGTGACCCGTGGGCTGATGGCGCTGGGCATCCAGCCGGGCGACCGGGTCGGCCTATGGGCGCCCAACAGCCGCGAGTGGATCCTCGCCGCGCTGGGCATCCACTGCGCCGGCGCGGTGCTGGTCCCGGTCAACACCCGCATGAAGGGCGCCGAAGCGGCGGACGTGCTGGCCCGCAGCGGCTGCCGGGTGCTGTTCGTGCAACAGCGCTTCCTCGACGTTGACTACCCGGCGCTGCTCGCCCCCCATCGCCCGGCGACCTTGGAGCACCAGGTGATCTTCGCCTGCGACCAGGCCGCTGCCGCCCACGACCTGAGCCACGAGCGGTTTTTGCTCGGCGCCGCGACCATCGAGCCGCTGACCGCCAGGCGCCGGGCCCTGAGCATTCAGCCAGAGTCGATCTGCGACCTGCTGTTCACCTCGGGCACCACCGGCAAGCCCAAGGGCGTGATGAGCGCCCATGGCCAGAACCTGCGGGCCTTTGCCGAGTACGTGCGGGTGCTGGGGCTGGTGCCGGGCGACCGCTACCTGATCGTCAACCCGTTCTTCCATGCCTTTGGCTACAAGGCCGGCTGGCTGACCTGCCTGATTGCCGGGGCGACCATCCTGCCGCACGCGGTGTTCGATGCCGAGGCGGTGTTCCAGCGCATCGCCCGCGAGCGCATCAGCGTGCTGCCCGGGGCGCCGACCCTGTACCTGTCCCTGCTGGCCCATCCGCGCCTGGCCGAAACCGACCTGTCCAGCCTGCGCATCGCCGTGACCGGCTCGGCGAGCATCCCGCCGAGCCTGATCGAACGCATGCGCAACGAACTGGGCTTCAGCGTAGTGACCACCGCCTACGGCCTGACCGAGTGCGGTGGCCTGGCCACCCTGTGCGACCCGCAGGCACCGGCCGAAGTCATTGCCGGCACCAGCGGGCGGCCGTTGCCGGGCACCGAAGTGAGCATCCGCGATGCCGCCAACCGCGCCGTGGCCCAGGGCGAAACCGGGGAAATCTGCCTGCGCGGCTTCCACGTCATGCAGGGCTACTTCCAGGACCCGGCCGCCACCGCCGAAGCAATCGACGCCGAGGGCTGGTTGCACACCGGCGATGTCGGGCGCCTGGACCCCGAGGGCAACCTGGCCATCACCGACCGCCTCAAGGACATGTACATCGTCGGCGGCTTCAACTGCTACCCGGCGGAAATCGAGGCCGCACTGCTGGCCCACCCGGCCATCGCCCAGGTGGCGGTGATCGGCATTGCCGATGTGCGCATGGGCGAGGTGGGGTGCGCCTGCGTGGTGCTGCGCGAGGGGCAGCAGCTCGATGAGCAGGCACTGATCGGCTGGAGCCGCGAGCGCATGGCCAACTACAAGGTGCCACGCCAGGTGCGGTTCTTCGCGGCACTGCCGCTGAACCCGTCGAACAAGGTCGCCAAGAACGACCTGAGGCATGCCGTGGCCCAGGCCTGAAAGTACTGCAACGGACGAAAACAATAACAACAAAGGAGAGCAGCATGTCTACCGCAAATACGGGCCTGGCCCGGCGCCGCTGGCTGGCCGTGGCCATCGGCCTTGCCAGTGGCTGCGCCAGTGCCGGGCCGACCCTGGAGCTGGGTGAGGACACTACCCTCGACTCATCGCTCACAGTCAACTACACGGCGTCGATGCGTACTGCCAAGCAGGCCAACCAATACCTGAACGACATCAACAATGATGATGGCACGCGCAATTTCAAGCGCGGCTCGCTGATCACCAACCGGCTCAGCCTGTTCGGTGAACTGCGCCTGCGCCATGACAACGTTGGTGCGGTGGTCCGTGGCAGCCACTTCTATGACGACGTCTACCACCAGCGCAATGCCAACGACTCGCCACAGACGGTGAACAAGGTCGGCCGCCCCGACGGCTTCGTCGAGGACACCCGGCGCCTGAGCGGCAGCAAGGCGCGCCTGCTCGATGCCTATGTGTATGGCAACTACGAACTGGGCGAAACCCAATACCTGTCGCTCAAGGCCGGCCGCCACCTGGTGGCCTGGGGCGAGAGCCTGTTCTGGGCCAACATCAGCCAGGGCCAGGCGCCGGTGGACGCGACCAAGTTCAACGTGCCGGGTACCGAGGCCAAGGACGCCTACCTGCCGGTAGGACAGGTGTCGGCCTCGTGGTCGCTGAACGAAGACCTGGCGCTGGTCGGCTTCTACCAGTACGAATGGGAAAAGACCCAGCTCAACCCGGTGGGCGACTACTTCGGCAGCGACACTTTCGGCCCCGGCGCGGAGTTCTTCCGACTCAGTGCCGGGGCGATCGACAGCCTGCCGGACAAGACCTTCACCGGCGTCAACTATGCCGGTGAGGTCAAGCCCCGTGACGGCGGCCAGTGGGGCATGGGCGTGCGCTACCGGGTCACCGAAAACACCGAGGTGGGGCTGTTCCACTACCGCTACCACGAGCGTGTCGGCTCGCTGTACTTCGACTTCACCGGGCAGACCCAGTACTCGTCAAACGCGCGCATTAGCGCCCGCGCCAATACCGGGGCGGCGCCGGCCTATCGCCTGGGCTACTTCGAGGACGTCGAGCTGACCGGGGTGAGCTTCAGCTCCAAGGTCGGCGATTCGGTGCAGTACGCCGGCGACCTCAGCTACCGCGACGGCGCCTCGGTGTACCTGAACAACGGCGCGCCGACCAGCGGGCAGATCTGGCAAGGCAACCTCAACGCCTCGTACATCCTCGGCCCGAGCTGGCTGGCCCAGCAGACCACCGTCATGGGCGAAGTGGTGCACCAGTACATCGAGGGTGTCGACACCCTGGTGATCACCGGGGGCGGTGCGGGGGTCGACGGCCGCTTCGACGACTTCCAGTCCAAGACCCAGACCCGCGGCTCGACCCTGCTCGGCGTGGGCACCTATATGGACTACCCGTCGATCGCCGACGGCCTGGACCTGACCACCCGGGTGGTCTGGCAGCAGAACGTCGACGGCAGCGCCTACCAGGGCCTGGGCCGTGCCGAGAAGCGCCTGACCGTCGGCGGCGACTTCAAGTACCTGGGCAACTTCCAGGTCGGGCTGACCTACGTCGCCTACCTGAGCTCCCCGGACGTCGCCCAGGGCCGCCTGCTGGCGGACCGCGACTACCTGTCGTTCAACGCCAAATACACCTTCTGAGCCCAGTACAACCAGAACGAGGCCTGACATGCACCAGAACCCCGATCGATCGCCGTTCAGCCCGGTCAGCATTGGCCCGCTGACCTTGAAAAACCGCTTCATCAAGGCCGCCACCAACGAGGGCATGAGCGCCCAGGGCGTGCCGTCGCGGCAACTGGCCAAGCTGCACGCGGGCCTGGCCAGCGGCGGCGTGGCGCTGACCACCGTGGCCTACTGCGCGGTCAGCCGCGACGGCCGCACGCTGCCCAACCAGCTGATCCTCGAGCGCGACAGCCTGCCGCATTTCAAGGCCCTGACCGATGCGGTGCACCGCGAAGGCGGCAAGGCCAGCGCGCAGATCACCCACGGCGGCTGCTTCACCTTCATCCGCGAGCGCTCCACGCCCAGGCCGTTGTCGGCCAGTGGCGGTTTCAACAAGATCGGCATGATGAGCGGCATGTTCCTCAAGCAGGCGATGAACGAAGCCGACATGCAGCAGGTGGTGCGCGACTTTGCCCAAGGCGCACGGCTGGCCCGCGAAGCCGGTTTCGACGCCGTGGAAATCCACATGGGCCACGGCTACCTGCTCAGCCAGTTCATCTCGCCGCTGTACAACAAGCGCCGCGACCAGTACGGCGGCAGCCTGGAAAACCGCCTGCGCTTCCCGCGCCGGGTACTGCGGGCGGTGCTGGATGCGGTCGGCCAGGACCTGGCGGTGGTGTGCAAGTACAGCATCACCGAGGGTGTGCGCGCCGGCAACAGTGCCGAGGACGGCGCGCAGATCGCGCGCATGCTGGAGCAGGAGGGTGCGCACCTGCTGGTGCTTAGCGCCGGGATGAATGCCGAGTCGATCACCACCATGTTCGGCTCGTCGTTCCCCAAGGAAAACCGCGTGCAGCAGAAGAACCCGCTGATTGCCCTGGCGATGGCGCTGCAGCGGCGCATGGACCCGGTGGTGGAGTTTCGCGAGCTGTACCTGCTGGAACATGCGCGCAAGGTGCGTGCGGCGGTGAAGATGCCCCTGGCGTACCTGGGCGGAGCCAAGAGCCTTGCCAGCATCGAGCAGGTGATGGCCGAGGGCTTCGACCTGGTGGCCATGGGGCGGGTGCTGATTGCCGAGCCGGATTATGTGAACAAGCTGGCCAGTGGCGCGAGCCGCAACTCGATCTGCACGGCGTGCAACCGCTGCGTGGCGATGATGTATACCCCGGGGGGCACTTCCTGTGTGCTGGGGCAACCGGGTGATGCTCAGCTCAACAACCAGCGGGCTGCTGGCTGACTTACATCAGACTTTCGGGCTGCGCGGACTCCTGTAGGAGCGGCCTTGTGTCGCGAAAGGGCTGCGAAGCAGCCCCAGGGTTTCAGCACTGATGCAAAAAACGCTGGGGCTGCTTAGCAGCCCTCTCGCGACACAAGGCCGCTCCTACAAGGATCTGCGTTAACCGCTCATGCTTCAGCCGTGCCGCAGGAACTCCAGGCAGCTGCGGTTGAACAGCTCGCGATGCTCCACCTGCACCCAGTGCCCGCACCGGTTGAGCACGATGAACCGCGCCTGGCGTGCCCCGTCGATGATGTACTGGGCGCCGCTGACCGGGTTGAAGTTGTCGTTGCTGCCCCAGAACCCGAGGATCGGGCATTCGATCTCGCCCAGCCGTGCACGCATGTTCGGCACCAGCATGGTGCTGAACAGGTTCTTCGGCTGGGTCACCGCCACCGCCACTCGCTCCAGCAGCAGCTCTTCCGGCAGGATCGAGTCGTCGAACAGTTGCAGGCGCATCATGCTGCGCATTTCCTCGACGCCGATGGGGCCGGCGTTGAACAGCCCGACCATGCGCAGGATGCCGGGCATCTGGAAGTAGGTCTCGCGCTCCTCGACACCACCCGGTGCCAACAGGATCAGGCGCTCCACCCGTTGTGGCTGACGCAGGGCCAGGCCCAGGGCAATGGCGCCGCCCAGGGAATTGCCGAGCACGGTGCAGCGGTCGATGCCGAGCTGGTCGAGCAAAGCCGCCAGGCAATCGACGAAGAAGTCCAGCTCGTAGCGCACATCGTCGGGTTTGTCCGAGCGGCCGAAGCCGGGCAGGTCTAGCAGGATGTTGCGGTAGCCGGCCGTCACCAGCTGCGGGTAGTTGCCCTTGAAGTTGCTGTAGCCGCTGGCACCTGGGCCGCTGCCGTGCAGCCACAGCACCACCGGGCCCTGGCCTTCGTCCAGGTAGTGCAGGCGCAGGCCGTTGGCCAGGGTAGCGTAGTGGCCGGTGGGTAAGGGCAGGTCGACGGGTTGGTTCATGCCGGTTCTCCAGTTCTCGATGAGGGTGAGGGCGATCCTGTGCCGCCCGGGCCTGGCCGGCATCGTCCATCCGGACCACGACGCACGCTCGCCGCTAGTCCTATCGGACGATGTTCGGCGCCGGCTGGCGCCCAATCATGGTGAAAACCAAAAGGCGTCAACCAAGGAGAACGCTATGAAACTGCAGAACAAGGTGGCCTTCGTCACCGGTGCCGGGCAGGGCATGGGCCAGGCCATCGTGCGCCGCTTCGTCGCCGAAGGGGGGAAGGTGGTGGCGGTCGACCTCGATCAGGCCGCGCTCGCCGCCAGCCTGGCCGACCTCGGCGCAAAGGTGCTGGCGCTGGGTTGCAACGTCGCCGACGCGGCCTCGGTGGCCGATGCCATGGGCCAGGTCGAAGCGCATTTCGGTGGCCTGGACATCGTCGTCAACAACGCCGGTGTCGGCGCCCTCGATGCCTTCCTCGACACACCGGACGACAGCTGGGCGCGGGTGATCGGGGTCAACCTGGGCGGCACCTTCCTGTGCTGCCGCGAAGGCGCCCGGCTGATGCTCAAGGGCCAGCGCCAAGGTGTGCTGATCAACCTGTCGAGCACCGCCGCGCTGACCGGTGAAGGGCCCAGCCACTACTGCGCCTCGAAGGCCGCGGTGATGGGCCTGACCCGCTCTATCGCCCGTGAACTGGCGGCCCGGGGCATCCGCATCAACACCCTGGTACCGGGCCCGACCAACACGCCGATGATGGCCGGCATTCCCGATGAACACATGCAGGCACTGCTGAAGAACGTGCCGCTGGGGCGCATGTGCGAAACCGACGAGATCGCCCGGGTGGCGGTGTTCCTGGCCAGTGACGACGCCAGCTTCATCACCGGGCAGAACATCGCCGTCAATGGCGGCATGGCGTTTATCTGACAGGAGCGCAACCGATGAGCAAACGTCTGCAAGGCAAGATCGCCTTCGTCACCGGGGCCGGCTCCGGCATTGGCGAGGCGACCGCGCTGCGCTTCGCCGAAGAGGGCGCCCTGGTGGTGCTGTGTGGGCGGCGCCGCGAGCCGCTCGACGGGGTGCGCGAGCAGATCCTCGCCCGCGGCGGCTGCGCCGAGGTGGCGGTGGCCGACGTCAGTGACGAGCAGGCCTATGTCGCCGCGCTGCAAGCCACCGCGCAGCGCCACGGCGGCCTCGACATCCTGGTCAACAATGCCATGGCCTACACCTGGGGCAGCATCGACGGCATGAGCACCGCCGACTGGCACGCCAACTTCGCCACCACCGTGGATGGCACGTTCTGGGGCACGCGCACGGCGATGCAACTGATGAAGGGCAAGGGCGGCTCGATTGTCAACATCGCCTCGATCTGCGGCCTGTTCGGCACCGCCTGGATGGCCGGTTACTCGGCTGCCAAGGCGGCGGTGATCAACTTCAGCCGGGCGGCGGCCAGCGAAGGCGCGGCGGACAACATCCGCTGCAACGTGATCATCCCCGGGGTGGTCGACACCCCGGCAACAGCGGGCATGCTCGGCGACGCCAAGGCGCGGGCCAACACCGAGAAGGTCATCCCCATGCGCCGGGTCGGCCTGCCGCAGGAGCTGGCCAATGCCATTCTGTTCCTGGCCAGTGATGAGGCCTCATACGTGACCGGGGCGAGCCTGGCGGTGGACGGCGGGCGCGGCTCGGACCTGTACACGGTGCTGGAATGACCGCCCTGGAAAGCAGCGCCGCGCTGCTGCAGCGCATCGACCGCCTGGAGTCGCTGGACGCGATCCGCCAGCTGGCCGGCAAGTACGCCCTGGCCCTGGACATGCGCGACATGGACGCCATGGCCAACTGCTTTGCCGAAGACGTGCGGGTCGGCCGCGACAAGTTCGGTCGCGCCCACCTCAAGGCCTGGCTCGACGAGACCATGCGCAAGCAGTTCCACGGCACCTCGCACCACTTGGGCCAGCACATCATCGAGTTCAGCGATGCCGACCACGCCACCGGTGTGGTGTATTCGAAGAACGAGCATGAGACCGGGCCGGAATGGGTGATCATGCAGATGCTGTACTGGGACGACTACGAGCGCATCGACGGGCGCTGGTGCTTCCGCAGGCGGCTGCCGTGTTACTGGTACGCCACCGACCTGAACAAGCCACCGATCGGTGGCCTGAAGATGCGCTGGCCGGGGCGTGAGCCCTATGCCGGGAGCTTCCACGAGCTGTTCCCGTCGTGGGATGCGTTCTGGGCCCAGCGGCCGGACAAGGATGCCCTGCCGCATATTGCCGAGCCGGCGCCGCTGGAGGGCTTCCTGCAGGCCATGCGGCGCGGGGCAGGGGACCCAAAGATTCGAGTTCGTTAGACGATTCACTGATCCTGTAGGAGCGGCCTTGTGTCGCGAAAGGGCTGCGTAGCAGCCCCAGCTGTTCCTGCATTCCCGCTGAAACCTTGGGGCCGCTTTGCGGCCCTTTCGCGACACAAGGCCGCTCCTACACGGCGGCGCTCAGCGCCCCTTCACCTCCCGCGGCATGCCCAGCGCCCGTTCGGCAATCACATTGCGCTGGATCTCGTTACTCCCTCCATAGATCGTGTCCGCCCGGGTAAACAGGAACAGCGACTGCAACCGGCTCAACCCATAAGGCGCACTCTCCAGCACTTCAGCCGCATCCCCCAGCACATCCATGGCCAACTTGCCCAGCTCGACGTGCCAGTTCGACCAGGCCAGCTTGTAGATCATCGCCTCCCGCGCCAGGCTACCGTCCTGCGGCCCGGAGAGCATGCGCAGCGAGTTGTAGCGCAGCACCTTGAGCCCCGACCAGGCCTGGGCCAGGCGCTGGCGCAGCAGCGGGTCGCGGGCGGCGCCGTTGGCGCGGGCGATGCGCAACACCTCTTCCAGTTCGTTGTGGAACTGCATCTGCTGGCCCAGGGTCGACACGCCACGTTCGAAGCCCAGCAGGGCCATGGCGATCCTCCAGCCGTCGCCGGGCTGGCCGACCAGGTTGTTTGCCGCAGTTTCGGCCTGGTCGAAGAACACCTCGTTGAACTCGCTGGTGCCGGTCAGCTGCTGGATCGGCTGCACGCGGATGTTCGCCTGGGCCATCGGCACCAGCAGGAATGACAGCCCGTGATGGCCAACGCTGCCCGGCTCGGTACGGGCCAGCACGAAACACCAGTCGGCCTCATGGGCAAGCGAGGTCCAGACCTTTTGCCCGCTGATCAGCCAGCGCTCGCCGCTGGCATCGAGGCGGGCGCGGGTCTGCACGTTGGCCAGGTCCGAACCTGCGCCGGGCTCGGAATAGCCCTGGCACCAGAATGCCTCACCCTTGAGGATGCCCGGCAACAGGCGCTGGCGTTGCTCAGGCGTGCCGAACGCGGCGAGGGTAGGGCCGACCAGCCCTTCGCCGATGTGGCCCATGCGCCCGGGGCCGCCAGCGCGGGCGTATTCCTCGTGGAAAATCACCTGCTGGCTGATGCTCAGGCCGCGCCCGCCGTCTTCCGCCCGCCAGCCCACACCGACCCAGCCACCGCCTGCCAGCTCGCGTTCCCAATCCTTGCGTTCGGCCGGGAAGCTGTGTTCGTCGCCAGGGCCGCCACGAAAGCGCAGCTGCGCGAACTCACCTTCAAGGTGCGCCGCCAACCAGCTGGCGACCTCGTGGCGGAACGCTTCGTCTGCCTTGCTGAAACCGATTTTCATGGGCGTGCTCCCAGCAGTTCGGTGGCCAGGCACTCCCGGTGCCAGGCCGGGTTGCCCAGCAGCTGCTCGCTGGCCCTGGCGCGTTTGAAGTACAGGTGCGGGTCGTATTCCCAGGTGAAACCGACGCCGCCATGCAGCTGGATCGACTCGGCCGCACAGTGGAAGAAGGTCTCGCTGGCATGGGCCTTGGCGGTGGCCGCAGCGGCAAGCAGTTCGCCGCGCACCAGCGGGTCGCCATCTTCGGCCAGGTATTCGCGGGCCACGCAGGCGGCATACCACACCGCCGAACGGGTGCACTCGATGTGCAGCATCATGTCGGCGCAGCGGTGTTTGATGGCCTGGAAGCTGGCCACCGGCCGGCCGAACTGGTGGCGTTCGGCGATGTACGCCAGGGTCAGGTCCAGCGCCTGCTGGGCGCCGCCGAGCTGCTCGGCGGCCAGGCCAATGGCGGCGATGCGCTGGGTGGCCTGCAGCAATGGCCAGGCCTGGTCGATGGCGCACAGGCGCTGTGACTCGCTGACTTCGACCTGCTGCAGCTCGATGCGGGCCAGGCGTCGGGTCTGGTCGAGGGTGTGTAATGTAGTACGTACTATGCCTGGTGTATCGGCTGGTACGGCGAACAGGTTGATGCCCTCATCGCCGGTACTGCCGGGGCGCCGCGCGGCGATCAGCAGCAGGTCGGCCTGGGCACCATCGATGACCTGGGCGTGGCAGCCATCGAGGCGGTAGCCGTCGCCATGGGGGCGCAGTTCGGCCTGCAGCTGCCCGGCCTCCAGCGGGCAGGCGAGGGTGGCGTGCAGCTGGCCGCTGGCGATGGCCGGCAGCCAGCGGGCTTGCAGCGCCGGGTTGTCGGCCAGCAGCAGCGCCGGGGTAGCCAGGCAGGTGGTGGCGAACAGCGGCGAGCCGAGCAGGAAGCGCCCGCATTGCTCCAGCAGCACGGCCAGCTCGACGAAGCCCAGGCCCATGCCACCGTGGGCCTCGGGCACCAGCAGCGCCGGCCAGTACAGCTCCTGGCCGATCTGCCGGCACAGTTCGGAGTCGTAATCGGCCGCACGGCTCATGCCTGCGCGTACTGCATGTGAATCGCTAGCCTGGGCGAGGAAACGCTCGGCGCTGTCGCGAATCAGTAACTGTTCCTCGGTGAAAGCGAACTCCATAGGGGCATCTCTAGGCTGGTCTGTGGGAGGTAGGCAACACAGCCGAATCTAGGGCTGGGCCACGCACCGCGAATCATTGAAACGGACTAGGCCGCAGCCCTCTGCGCCCGGCATCCCGCTTAGTCTCAACGGACGATGAGCACGGCGTGGCCGCTTTGCACAATGTCCACCAGGCAACCCCTTGAGCCTGGAGGAACATGGGCATGATCGACATTCGTGGTTTGAGCTACTTCGTCGCGCAGATCGAGAACCTTGGCCAGTGGCAACGCTATGCCGAACAGGTGCTCGGCATGCAGGTGCAGGCAGCACCCGGCGGCGGCCTGTACGTGAAGATGGACGAGCGGCCTTACCGCATGCTGGTGGTCGAGGGCGATGCGCCGCGCTACCTGGCCAGTGGCTGGGAGCTGCCCGGCGAGCAGGCCTTCGTCCAGGCCCTGCAGCACCTGGAGCGCTGCGGCGTGGCCTGGCAGGTCGGCAGCCATGAGGCCATCGAGCAACGCGGCGTGCAGGCGCTGGTCACCGTCAGCGACCCGTCCGGCAACCAGCATGAGCTGAGCTGGGGCCACCGCTCCGACTGCCAGCCGTTCGTCTCGCCGCAAGGGGTGCCGTGCTTCGTCACCGGCGACATGGGCCTTGGCCACACCGTGCTGCCGGCACCCGATTTCGACGCCACCCTGGCCTTTGCCAAGGACGTGCTCGGCTTCGGCCTGTCGGACATCTTCAACTTCCGCCCCGATCCGTCGGCGCCGCCAGTGCGCATCCACTTCCTGCACTGCGCCAACGCCCGCCACCACAGCCTGGCGCTGGCCGAGTACCCGGTGCCGTCCGGCTGCGTGCACGTGATGGTCGAGGTGGACTCGATGACCGAGGTCGGCCGCGCCCACGACCGCCTGCAGGCCTATGGCGGGCAGCTGTCCGCCACCCTCGGCCAGCACCTGAACGACCGCATGACCAGTTTCTACATGAAGACACCGTCCGGCTTCGACCTGGAGTACGGCCATGGCGGGTTGCAGGTCGACTGGGCCGAGCATTCGGCCTTCGAGTTCACCCGCGTGAGTATCTGGGGCCACGACTTCTCGGTCGGCCAGCAGTAAGGAGCAGTTGAGCATGAACAAGCAAATGACCAGTGCCGACGCCGTCGCCCAGTTGCGCGACGGCATGACCATCGGTTTCGGTGGCTGGGGGCCGCGGCGCAAGCCGATGGCCATTGTCCGGGAAATCCTTCGCTCGCCGGTCAAGAACCTGACCGTGGTCGCCTATGGCGGCCCGGAGGTCGGCATGCTGTGTGCGGCCGGCAAGGTGCGCAAGCTGGTGTTCGGTTTCGTCACCCTCGATGCCATCCCGCTTGAACCCTACTACCGCAAGGCCCGTGAGGCGGGCGAGCTGGAGCTGATGGAACTCGACGAGGGGATGTTCCAGTGGGGCTTGCGCGCTGCCGGCATGCGCCTGCCATTCCTGCCCACCCGCTGTGGCCTGGCCACCGATGTGACGCGGCTGAACCCGGCGCTGAAGACCGTGCGCTCGCCCTATGACGACGGTGAGGTGCTGCTGGCCATGCCGGCGCTGGAACTGGACGTGGCATTCCTGCATGTGAACGTCGCCGACCGCCTGGGCAACTGCCTGGTCACCGGCCCCGACCCGTATTTCGACCACCTGTTCGCCCGCGCTGCCAAGCAGTGCTTCGTCTCATGCGAGCGCCTGGAAGAGCGCCTGCAGCTCGACGCCGAGCAGGCCCGCGCCAACACCTTCGAGCGCTACCTGGTGACCGGTGTGGTGCATGCACCGCTCGGTGCCCACCCGACCTCCTGCCCGTCGGACTACGGCTGGGACCTGGAGCACCTCAAGGGCTATGTCGCCAGCGCCCAGGAAGAGGGCGGCTGGCAACGCTACGTCGAGGCCTGCGTGGCCGCTGGCGAGCAGGCCTACCAGGCGCACAACGGCGGCGCCGCGCGCATGGGCGCCTTGCCCCTTCCCGTGTTTTGAGGATCCCAGTATGACTTCCACCCCTGAATTCACCCTGGCCGAACTGCTGATAGTGGCCGCCGCCGAAGCCTGGCGCGGCAATGGCGAGGTCATCGCCTCGGGCCTGGGCGTGATTCCGCGCCTGGGCGCCAGCCTGGCCAAGCACACCCACAGCCCCGAGCTGCTGATGACCGACAGCGAGGCGTTCCTGGTCGAGGAGCCGATCCCGCTGGGCCCGCGTGGCGAACAGGTGCCGCGCTACAGCGGCTACCTGAGTTTCGAGCGGGTGTTCGAATGCGTCTGGGGCGGCCGCCGCCACGCCATGATCGGGCCGACCCAGGTCGACCGCTGGGGCCAGACCAACCTGTCCTGCGTCGGCGACTACCACAAGCCGCGCACCGCAATGCTCGGCGTGCGTGGCTTGCCGGGCAACAGCATCAACCACCTCAACTCGTTCTTCGTGCCCAACCACAGCACCCGGGTGTTCGTCAGCGGCGAAGTGGACATGGTCTCTGGCGTCGGCTTCAAGGCCGAGCGCTGGCCAGAAGGCGCGCGCCGCGACCTGATGGACATCCGCCAGGTCATCACCGACCTGTGCACCCTGGACTTCGACGGCCCTGGCCGCGCCGCCCAGGTGCGCACCCTGCACCCGGGCGTGAGCTTCGACGAAGTGCAGGACAAGACCGGCTTCCCGTTGCTGCGCTCGGCGCAACTGCGCGAGACCGTGCACCCGAATGCCGAGCAACTGGCACTGATCCGCCGTCTCGACCCCCATGGCCTGCGTGCCAGCGCGATCAAGGGCAACCCGACCGGCATCCGCGCGGCCTGAGGACACCACCATGCACAGCAGCGACAGCCAATTCGTCAGCCGCGAGGACGCGGCCGTGTACGAGACCCAGGACCCGGTGCTTTATGCCGTGGCCGAGGGTATCGCCACGCTCACCCTCAATCGCCCGGCGTTCAACAACGCGCAGAACTCGCAGATGACCTACGCCCTGGACGCGGCCTTGCGCCAGGCGGTGGACGACGACAGCGTCAAGGTCATCGTGTTGTGCGGCGAGGGCAGGCACTTCTCCGCAGGCCACGACATCGGCACCCCCGGGCGTGACATCAACAAGCCGTTCGAGCGCGCCCACCTGTGGTGGGACCACACCAACAAGCCCGGTGGCGAGCAGCTGTATGCCCGCGAGCAGGAGGTCTACCTGGGCATGTGCCGGCGCTGGCGCGAGTTGCCCAAGCCGACCATCGCCATGGTCCATGGCGCCTGCGTGGCCGGTGGGCTGATGCTGGCGTGGGTCTGCGACCTGATCGTCGCCAGCGACGATGCGTTCTTCCAGGACCCTGTGGTGCGCATGGGCATTCCGGGGGTGGAGTACTTCGCCCATCCCTATGAACTGAACCCACGCATCGCCAAGGAATTCCTGTTCTGCGGCGAGCGCATGAGCGCGGAACGTGCCTACCAGATGGGCATGGTCAACCGCGTGGTGCCGCGCGACCAGTTGCAGGCGGTGACCTACGCCCTGGCGGCGAGCATCGCCCGCCAGCCACGCATGGGCCTGGCCCTGACCAAGCAGGCGATCAACCACGTCGAAGACCTGCAAGGCAAGCGCACGGCCATGGATGCGGCATTCGCCTGGCACCACTTCGCCCATGCCCACAACGAGCTGTTGTCGGGCGACAAGCTCGGCGGCTTCGATGCCAAGGGCATGGCCCAGGCCAACAAGCAGGCGCTGCACGCCGAAGGGGGCGAGCGGTGAGCCGCTGGATGAACACCGCGCTGACCGAGGCGCTGGGCTGCCGCTACCCGGTGGTGCAGACGGCCATGGGCTGGGTATCCGATGCCAACCTGGTGATCGCCACCACCCGGGCCGGCGGCTTCGGCTTCCTGGCCGGGGCGACGATTGCCGCCGAGGCGCTGGAGGCTGAGATCCGCAAGGTGATCGACGCCACCGACGGCAGCAACTTCGGCCTCAATTTCCACATGTTCCAGGACAACGCGGCGCAGTGCGTCGACCTGGCCATCCGGTATCGCCTGCGCGCCGTCAGTTATGGACGCGGGCCGGACGCGCAGACCATCGCCCGCTTCAAGGCAGCCGGGGTGTTGTGCATTCCCACCGTCGGCGCCCTTAAACATGCGCTCAAGGCCCAGCAGCTGGGCGCCGACCTGATCACCCTGCAGGCGGGCGAGGGCGGTGGCCACACGGGCGGCGTACCGGGCTCGATCCTGCTGCCGCAGGTGCTGGCGGCGGTGCGCGTGCCGGTGATCGCTGCGGGCGGGCACTCCACCGGGCGTGGCCTGGCCGCCGTGCTGGCGGCCGGGGCCAGTGGCATCGCCATGGGCACGCGGTTCCTGATGACCCGCGAATCGCCGACCCCGGCCAGTACCCTGGCGCGCTACCTCAAGGTCGACGACCCGCAGCAGGTGCGGGTGACCACGGCGGTGGACGGCATGCGCCATCGCATGATCGAAAACCGCTTCATCAACCGCCTCGAACAGGCCGGGCCGTTCGGCCGCCTGCGCATCGCCCTGGCCAGCGCCTGGCAATGGAAGCAGCACACCGGCATGAGCCTGGCGCACATGGGCGCGGTGTTCGTGCGCGCCCTGCGCGAAGACCCGGCAGCGCTGTCGCAGGTGGTCATGGCCGCTAACCAGCCGGTGCTGCTGCAACGCTCGATGGTCGATGGCGAGCCGGACGCCGGCATCCTGCCCAGCGGCCAGGTGGCGGCGGCGATCAGCGAGCTGCTGAGCTGCCGCGAGGTCATCGACGGCATCGTCGCCGAGGCCAGCCAGTGCCTGGACGCCTTGCTCGCCCGCTGCCCGGCCGAACCTGCGGCCAACCCCAACGAAAGACTTGCCCCTAGCGGAGAACGCGCATGAACCCGGCCTTCACCACCCAGATCGACCAGGGCATTGCCGAACTGGTCATCGACAAACCACCGGTCAACGCCCTCGACAGCCAGCAATGGCGTGCCCTGGCCACGCAGATCACAGCGCTGGGCGCCAACCCCGAGGTGCGCGTCATCGTCATCCGCGCCGAGGGCCGCGGCTTCTGTGCCGGCGTCGACATCAAGGAATTGGACGCCCACCCCGAGCGCATCGTCGAGGTCAACGCCGGCAACTACGAGACCTTCAAGGCCGTGCACCGCAACCCGGTGCCGGTGATCGTCGCCGTGCACGGCTTTGTGCTGGGCGGGGGCATCGGCATCACGGGTGCCGCCGACATCGTCGTGGCCGCCGACTGCGCGCGTTTTGCCCTGCCGGAAGTCGATCGCGGCGCCATGGGCGGCGGCGCCCACCTGCAGCGGCTGTTCCCGGTGCAGAAGGTGCGCTACCTGTTCTTCACCGGCGACAGCATCGACGCCACCCAGGCCCAGGCCTACGGCTTCATCGAGCGCGTGGTGCCCAGGGCGCAGCTGCGGGAAACGGCCCTGGAGATTGCCGCCCGCATCGCCGCCAAGAGCCCGGGGATGATCCGCATCGCCAAGGAGGCCTTGAACGGCATCGAAGACGGCAACCTGGAAGACAAGTACCGCTGGGAGCAGGGCTTCACCTTGCAGGCCTACACCAGCCCCGACTCGGCGGAGACCCGCCGGGCGTTTGTCGAAAAACGCGACGCCAAGTTCTGAGGGAACGCCATGCAACTGACCTATACCTCCAAGCAGCAGGCCTTCCGCGCCGAAGTGCGGGCGTGGCTCGCCCACAACCTGCCACGCGAGCCATTGGCCAGCTACGACACCCGGGAAGGCTTCGAGCAGCACCGGGCCTGGGAAGCGAAGCTGTTCGAAAGCCGCTGGTCGATGGTGATGTGGCCCGCCGAGCTTGGCGGGCGCGGCTGCGACCTGACCGAATGGCTGATCTTCGAGGAAGAGTACTACGGCGCCGGGGCGCCGATGCGGGTCAACCAGAACGGCCAGCTGCTGCTCGGCCCTACTTTGATGGAGTTCGGCACTGCCGAACAGAAGCGCCGCTTCCTGCCGCGCATGGCGGCCAGTGTCGACATGTGGGCGCAGGGCTGGTCGGAGCCCAACGCCGGCTCGGACATGGCGGCGATCACCAGCAAGGCGCTGCTCGACGGCGACCACTACGTGCTCAATGGCCAGAAGACCTGGTCGACCCGGGCGATCTACGCCGACTGGCTGTTCGGCCTGTTCCGCAGCGAGCCCGGCTCCAGCCGCCACCATGGTCTGTCGTTCCTGATGGTGCCGCTGGATGCGCCCGGGGTCAGCATTCGCCCGATCAAGGCGCTCAACGGCAAGGATGCCTTCGCCGAAGTGTTCTTCGACGACGTGCGCGTGCCGGTGGCCAACCGCATCGGTGCCGAGGGCCAGGGCTGGCATGTGGCGATGGCCACCGCCGGCTTCGAGCGCGGGCTGCTGCTGCGCTCACCGGCGCGCTTCCAGTACACCGCGCGCAAGCTGGTGGAGCTGTTCAAGGCCCACCCTGAAAGCGCCGCGCGCGACCCTGCCCTGGGCGATGCGGTGATCGACTGCTGGATGGGCGCCGAAGCCTATGCCCTGTCGGCCTACCACACGGTGGGGCGGCTGGCCCGTGGCGAGCAGATCGGTGCCGAGTCGAGCATCAACAAGATCATCTGGTCGGAGCTGGACCTGAAGATGCACGAAACCGCCATGCGCCTGCTGGGTGCCCGTGGCGAGCTGCTGGCCGGCGCAGCGGCGGCGGGCGATGCGGCGGGCTGGCTGGAGGGCTTCCTGTTCGCCCAGGCCGGGCCGATCTACGCCGGCACCAACGAGATCCAGCGCAATATCATCGCCGAGCGCATGCTCGGCCTGCCCAAGTAAGGACCAGGCCATGGACTTCACCTTTACCGATGACCAGCTGTCGTTTCGCGAAGCCATCAGCCGTTTCCTGATGACCGAAGCCGCCCCGGAGATGCTCCGGGAAATCTGGGAGACCGACGCCGGCCGTTCGCCGGACCTGCGCAACCGCATCGCCGCCCAGGGCCTGACCGCGCTGTCGGTGCCCGAAGCCGAGGGCGGGCTGGGCATGGACGACGTGGCCTGGGCGCTGATGACCCAGGAGCTGGGCTACTACGGCATCCCCGACTCGCTGGCCGACACCGCCTACGTGGCCGCCGGCCTGCTGGCCAACCTTGACCCCGGCCACCCGGCGCGGGCCGAGCTGCTGCCGCGCATTGCCGAGGGCAGCGTGCGCCTGGCGATCAGCCACGGCATCAACCCGCTGGTCAGCGATGCCCAGCTGGCCGAGGTGCTGATCCTGCCCGCTGGCGACGATTTGCACCTGGTGCCCCGTGCGACGGTGGATGTGCAGGGCAACCCGAGCATCGACGCCTCGCGGCGCCTCGGCCAGGTGAGCTGGAACCCGACGCCGCAGACCCTGCTGGCCAGTGGCGAACAGGGCCGGCGCCTGCAGGCACAGATGCTCGACCGGGGTGCGCTGTCGGTGGCCGGCCAATTGCTTGGCCTGGCCCAGCGCATGCTCGACCTGTCGGTGGACTACGTGGCTCAGCGCAAACAGTTTGGCCGCCCGATCGGCAGCTTCCAGGCGGTCAAGCATCACCTGGCCGACGTGGCACGGCAAATCGAGCAGGCCAAGCCGGTGCTGTACCGCGCCGCCCATGGCTTGGCGCAAGGTGAGGCAAACGCTTCGGTGTGGGTTTCCCAGGCTCGCCTGGCGTGCTGCGAGGCCAGCTGGCTGGCGGCGCGCCAGGGCATCCAGGTGCATGGCGCGATGGGGTACACCTGGGAGGTGGACCTGCAGATGTTCATGAAGCGGGCCTGGGCGCTGGACGCGTCCTGGGGTGACCGCGGTTTCCACAAGTCCCGCGTCGGCGCCTTCCTGTTTGCCGACAACACCCGGCTCGGGCCGGGGCATACCTTCGAGGAGTAGTACATGGCACAGGCATATATCGTCGATGCGCTGCGCAGCCCCACCGGCAAGCGCAAAGGCGCGCTGGGCGAGGTGCACGCCATCGACCTGGGCGCGCATGTGCTCAAGGCCCTGGTGGCGCGCAATGCCATCCCGGCCGAGGATTACGACGACGTGATCTTTGGCTGCGTCGACACCATTGGCGCCCAGGCCGGCGACATCGCCCGCACCAGCTGGCTGGCCGCCGGGCTGCCGCTGTCGGTGCCGGGGACCACCGTCGACCGCCAGTGCGGTTCGTCGCAGCAGGCACTGCACTTCGCCGCCCAGGCGGTGATGAGTGGCACACAGGACGTGGTGGCGGTCGGCGGCGTGCAGACCATGAGCCGTATTCCGATTGCTTCGGCGATGCTCGCCGGGCAACCGCTGGGCTTTGCCGACCCGTTCAGCGGCAGTGAGGGCTGGCGTGCGCGCTTCGGCACGCAGCCGGTCAACCAGTTCTATGCCGCCCAGCGCATCGCCGACCATTGGCAGATCAGCCGCGAGCAGATGGAGGTGTTCGCCCTGCAAAGCCACCAGCGGGCGTTGGCGGCCATGGCCAGCGGGCGCTTCGCCCGCGAGATCGTCGGTTATCAGGGGCTGAAGGTGGATGAAACGCCGCGCCAGAGCAGCCTGGCGAAAATGGCCGAGCTGCAGCCGGTCGATCCGCAGTACCCGTCGATCACGGCCGCAGTGTCGAGCCAGACCTGCGATGCATCGGCGGCGTTACTGGTGGTCTCCGAGGCCGCGCTCAAGCGCTACGACCTGACCCCGAGGGCGCGCATCCACCACCTGACGGTGCTCGGCGACGACCCGATCTGGCACCTCACCGCACCCATCGCCGCCACCCGCAGGGCCTTGCAACGCACCGGCCTGCGCATGGCCGACATCGACCGGGTGGAAATCAACGAGGCGTTCGCCTCGGTGGTGATGGCCTGGAGCAAGGAACTCGACTACGACCCGGCCCGCACCAACGTAAACGGCGGTGCCATCGCCCTCGGCCACCCGCTCGGCGCGACCGGCGCCCGGCTGATCACTACGCTGCTCAACGAACTGGAATGCAGCGGTGGCCGCTATGGCTTGCAGACCATGTGCGAGGGCGGCGGCCAGGCCAACGTGACGATCATCGAGCGCCTTTGAGCCGCGCTCTTCATTCCAAGCAAAAGGATTCAGACATGGCGATATGTGAAGGCCGCACCGTGATCATCACCGGTGCCGGCGGCGGGCTGGGCCGCGCCTACGCGCTGGCATTTGCCGCGCAGGGCGCCCGGGTGGTGGTCAACGACATCCGTGCCGAGGCGGCCCAGGCGGTGGCCGAGGAGATCCGCACCAGCGGTGGCCAGGCCATCGGCAACAGCGACGACATCACCAGCCTGGCCAGCGCCCAGCGCATCATCGACGCCGCGCTGGCGGCGTTCGGCGAGGTGCACGTGCTGGTCAACAACGCCGGGGTGCTGCGTGACCGCATGTTCATAAGCCTGGAGGAGGACGACTGGGACTTGGTGATACGCGTGCACCTCAAGGGCCACTACTGCCTGGCCAACCTGCTCGGGCGCCGCTGGCGCGACCTGGCCAAGGCCGGCAGCCCGGTGGCCGGGCGGATCATCAACACCAGCTCCGGGGCCGGCCTGCAGGGCTCGATCGGCCAGTCCAACTACGCCGCGGCCAAGGGCGGCATCGCCGCGCTGACGCTGGTGCAGGCGGCCGAGCTGGCGCGCTACGGCGTCACTGCCAATGCCCTGGCACCGGCAGCACGCACGGCGATGACCGAAAGCGCGATGCCGGATGTGGTCAAGGCTCCGGAGGACGGCAGTTTCGATGCCTGGGCACCGGAGAACGTCGCGCCGCTGGTGGTGTGGCTGGGCAGTGTCGAGTCTGGCCAGGTGACCGGGCAGGTGTTCGAAAGCCAGGGCGGGCGGATTTCGCTGGCCGATGGCTGGCGCACCGGCACCACCCAGGACAAGGGCGGGCGCTGGCAGGTCGAGGAAATCGGCCCGGTCGTTGCGCAGATCCTGGCCCAGGCACCCGCGGCCCAACGGGTCTGGGGCAGCTGATACGCGCCCGTAGACCTTCGACTTGAGGAAATCCCCCATGAAACACGTTCCCCCTTATGTACCCGGCCACCAGTTGCTGGCCGGCAAGTCGGTGCTGATCACGGCTGCTGCCGGTGCCGGTATCGGCTACTCGGCGGCCCGGCGCAGCGCCGAGGAAGGTTGCCGGGCGCTGATGATTTCCGATGTGCACCCGCGCCGTCTCGAAGAGGCGGTGGAGCGCCTGAAGGCGGAGACCGGCCTGCAGGCCATTCATGGCCAGCTGTGCGACGTCACCGTGGAGGCCGATGTGCAGGCCCTGGTCGACCGCGCCGAGAGCCTGCTGGGCGGCGTCGATGTGCTGATCAACAACGCCGGGCTCGGCGGCCAGAAGGCCGTGGTCGAGATGACCGACCAGGAATGGTCGCGGGTGCTGGATGTGACCCTGACCGGTACCTTTCGCATGACCCGGGCGATGCTGCCGCACATGCAGCGGCGCGGCGCCGGAGCCATCGTCAACAACGCCTCGGTGCTGGGCTGGCGGGCGCAGAAGGAGCAGGCCCACTATGCCGCGGCCAAGGCGGGGGTGATGGCGCTGACCCGCTGCAGCGCGCTGGAGGCAGCCGAGCATGGTGTGCGCATCAACGCGGTGTCGCCCTCGATTGCCTTGCACGACTTCCTCAAGAAGGCCTCAAGCGAAGCGTTACTGGCCAACCTGGCCAGCCGCGAGGCCTTTGGCCGCGCCGCCGAGGTCTGGGAGGTCGCCAATGTGATGATGTTCTTGGCCAGTGACTACGCGTCGTACATGGTCGGCGAAGTGTTGTCGGTCAGTTCGCAGCAAGCCTGAGGAGCGCCCCAATGAATCATGTGTTCAACAGTGCCGAGGCCTTGCTTGCCGCCGAGGGCATGGACCTCGGCCACAGCGAGTGGCTGACCATCAGCCAGTCGCGCATCGACCTCTTTGCCGAAGCCACGGGCGACCACCAGTGGATCCATGTCGACCCGGAGCGGGCCGCGCAAGGCCCGTTCGGTGCCTGCATTGCCCACGGCTACCTGACCCAGTCGCTGGTCAACCTGTTCCTGCCGCAGCTGCTGACCCTCGACAACCTGGCCATGGGGGTGAACTACGGCAGCGACCGGGTGCGCTTCCCGGCACCGGTGCGCGTTGGTGCGCGGGTGCGTGGCCATGGCCAGATCCTGCGTGCCGAGCAGCTGGCCGACAGCGTGCAGCTGGTGGTGCGGGTCAGCGTCGAGATCGAAGGCGAAAGCCGCCCTGGCTGCGTGATCGACACCATCAGCCGCTACACCTTCAACCCTGCTACCGAGTGAGCCGTCATGGACCAGAATGAAGCCGTCATCGTTGCCACCGCCCGTACCGCGCTGGCCAAGTCGTTCCGTGGGTCGTTCAACGACACCGAGGCCCCTGTGCTGGGCGGGCACGTGGTGCGTGCCGTGGTCGAGCGCAGCGGGGTCGAGGCCGCGGCTATCGACGATGTGATCATGGGCGCAGCCGTGCAGCAGGGCACCCAGGCCTACAACATCGGCCGCCTGTGTGCCTATACCGGCGGGCTGCCCCACAGCGTGCCGGGCATGGCCGTGGACCGCATGTGCGCCTCTGGCCTGATCAGCATCGGCATGGCCGCCAAGGGCATCGTCACCGGCGAGCTGAACATTGCCATCGGCGGCGGCGTGGAGTCGCTGTCGCTGACCCAGACCAAGCACAAGAACAGCTACCGGGCCCAGTCCCAGGCGGTGCAGGCGCTGATGCCGGACGCCTACATCCCGATGCTGGAGACCGCCGAGATCGTGTCGCGCCGTTATGGCATCAGCCGCGCCGCGCAGGATGAGTATTCGCTGCAGAGCCAGCTGCGTACCGCGGCGGCCCAGCGTGACGGGCTGTTCGCCGAAGAGCTGGTGCCGCTGGAGGTCGACAAGCTGCTGTTCGACCAGGACGGCCAGCCTGCCGGGCATCAGCGGGTGCGCGTCGAGCGTGACGAATGCAACCGCCCGGGTACGCGCCTGGAGGACCTGGTCGCGCTGAAGCCGGTGTGGAAGGACGGCAAGTGGGTGAGCCATGGGGAGTTCGTCACGGCGGGCAATGCCTCGCAGTTTTCCGATGGTGCGTCGGCCAGCCTGTTGATGAGCCGCGCCGAGGCACGCAGGCGGGGGCTGACGCCGTTGGGCATCTATCGCGGTATTGCCCTGGCCGGGTGTGCCCCGCAGGAAATGGGCATCGGGCCGGTGCTGGCGGTGCCCAAACTGCTCAAGCGCTTTGGCCTGGATGTTGCGGACATCGGCCTGTGGGAGATCAACGAGGCCTTTGCCTGCCAGGTGCTGCATTGCCGGGATGCGCTGGAGATCCCGCCGGAGCGGTTGAATGTGAATGGCGGGGCGATTGCCATTGGGCATCCGTTTGGTATGTCCGGGGCACGGATGGTGGGGCATGCGTTGCTGGAAGGGCGGCGGCGCGGGGTGAGGTATGTGGTGGTGGCGATGTGCATTGGTGGGGGGATGGGGGCGGCGGGGTTGTTTGAGTTGCCTTGAGGCTGGGTCGGTTTTTTTGGGGGCCAGAGTTTTTCTGCCTTAGCGCCTGTGGGAGCCGCGCTTCGTCGCCACGACAAGCGCGGCTTCCACAAGTCCAGCGCTTCCAGAGGGGCCAACCTCACAGGCAGAGTTAGGCCATTTGGACGATGTAGCCCAGGCCAGAGCGGTCGGATCATCCAGGCACAATTCCAAGAGGGTCACCCCAATGAAGCCTGCCTCGCGCCAGCTGACCGGCTATGTCATGAGCGCCATTGTTATCGCCGCCGTGGTCTTTGCCTTCGCCCCCCGTCAACCCGCGCCCCTGGCGATCACCGAGGTGCTGGCCGACCGGGTCCAGGTCAATGCGCTGATCAGCAGCGGTGACCGGCTGATTGCCGTCGGTGAGCGCGGCACTTTGCTGGCCAGCCACGACAGCGGCCGCAGCTGGCAGGCCAGCCAGCCTGGCATCGGCCGCGAGGTGACGCTGACCGGCGTGGTCGCCCTGAACGACCAGGTGCTGGTTGCGGTCGGCCACGATGGCTGGATCCTGCGCTCGGGCGATGCCGGCCAGACCTGGCAGGAAAAACACTACGACGCCGACCTCGGCGAGCCACTGCTGGGCGTGTGGAGTGCAGACGGCAAGCAGGTGGTGGCCTACGGCAGCTATGGCAAGTATCTGGTCTCCGACGATGCCGGTGAGCACTGGGCCGCGCGCGAAATGCCCGGTGACGGTGCCCACTTCAACGGCCTCGACGGCGGCACCGACGGCCGCCAGATGCTGGTCGGCGAGCAGGGCCTGGTGCTGCGTTCCAGCGATGGCGGCCAGCACTGGCAGCAGATGCCGGCCTTCTACAATGGCTCGCTGTTCGGTGTGGTGCGCCTCTCGGCTTCGACTTGGCTGGCCTACGGCATGCGTGGCCATGTGTTTCGAAGCCGCGACTTCGGCGACAGCTGGGCGCGGGTCGAGGTCGGCAGCAGTCAGCCGATCTACGGCCACGCCCGCTTGCCGGGGCAGGCCGGGCTGGTGCTGGTGGGCGGCGGCAGCCGGCTGATTCACCTGGATGCCGAGGGCGACCTGCTCGGCATCGACCAGCTCAGTGGCCTGGGCACCTTGACCTCGGCGGTGGGCCTCAGCGGCCGCCACCTGCTGGTAGCCGGTGAACGTGGCGTGTTCCAGGGCGCCCACCCTGACGTGGTGCTGAGCCAGGCGGCGCGGCGATGAGTGGCGCCCGCAGCGAGCGCTGGGTGCGCCGTTGTGCCGACCTGCGGTTCGGTGCCCGCGCCCCTGATCTGGAGCCTGCCCATGTTGTCTAACGCACAGGTGTTGGACCAGCTGGGCATCGAGCTCGGCGAGTACGAACGCCTGCTCGGCAACATGTACGATGCGGCGCTCGATACCCAGCGACTCAACGAGGCACTGCGCCAGCTGCGCGAGCTGTTTGCGGCCAGCTATGTGACGCTGATCCTGCGGGTGCTCGATGCGCCGTTGCTGTCGCCGATGATGGTCGCCGGCGATGTCGAGCCCGAGGAGGGGGGCGTCAACCATTTCGCCTACTGCGAGAAAGCCTCGCTGTTCGACAGGCTGCCGGTGGATACGGTGTTCACCGTCGACCAGCTGCTGAGCGATGCCGAGTGGGCCTGTTCGTCGTTCTACCTGTTGTACTGCGCACCCTACGGCTGCTTCCACATGCTCGGCGTCGACATTAGCATGCCCGACGGTGGCACCCTGCGCCTGCGCATCAACCGCCCCCGTGGGCAGGCGCGTTTCGGCGAGCTGGAGCGGGCGCTGTGCGCCATGCTGGTGCCGCACCTGCGCCGCGCCCTGCACATGCACGGGCTGCTCGACCGCAGCGCCTCGCTGGGCACGCTGTATTCCCAGGCCATCAACCGCCTGGCCGTCGCCACCATCATGCTCGACGAGACCGGCAGTGTGCTGCAGCTGAACCCGGTGGCCCGCGAGATCCTCGACAGCAACGACGGGCTTAAGCTGGTGGGTGGTCGCCTGGAGGCCACCTACCCGAGCGACAACCGCGAGCTGGGCCGGCTGGTGCGCAGCGCCTTCTTGCGCAGCCGGCAAGGCAACCTGGCTGCACAAGGCGCCGAGGCGATGTCGGTGTCGCGCCCGTCCGGGCAGGTCAACCTGGGGGTGGTGGTGGAGCTGGTGCCGTCCCAGCAACTGGTCGAGGGCAAAGGCAAGCCGACGGTGGTGGTGTACGTGCGCGACGCGGTGGGCAAGTCGCTGGCGAGCAACACGGTGACCGCGCAGCTTTACAACCTCACACCGGCCGAAACCGGCCTGGCCCTTGAATTGGCCAATGGCCTGTCCCTGGAAGAGGCGTCCGAGCGCCTCAACATCCGCCGCAACACGGCACGTGCGCACTTGCGCTCGATCTTCTCGAAGACCGGGGTGCGGCGCCAGACCGAGCTGGTGCGGATCATGCTCAACAGCGTGGTCGCACTGGGCGAGCCCGGCAGCGTGGCGCCGCAAACGCGTTAGTCCGAGCGGACGATGCTGCTGCCGCGAGGGCCTGCCGATACTGGGCCACCGCTATCGGTAACCAAGGAGAACAACAATGACCGAGAGTATTCTGGCGCGCCGTGGCCTGGCCCTGGGCCTGCTGCTGGCTGCGGCGCCGGGTCTGGCGCTGGCCGCGCCCGAGGATGTCGAGCGCCTGGGCAAGGACCTGACCTGCCTCGGTGCCGACCCCAGCGGCAATGCCGACGGCAGCATCCCGCCCTTTTCCGGCAAGTGGCTGGGCGTGCCGCCGCATGTGGCGTTCAAGGGCACCGGCCAGCACCCGGTCGACCCGTACCCTGATGAAAAGCCCTTGTTCGTGATCACCGCCGACAACCTGGGGCAATACGCCGATGCCCTGTCCGACGGGCAGAAGGCGCTGTTAACGTTGTACCCGGCTACTTTCAAGATACCGGTCTACCCCAGCCACCGGGACTTTCGCTTCGACGATGCGGTGTGCCAGGCCACCCGCGAGAACGCCAGGCTGGCCAAGCTGGTGGACGACGGCGAGGGCGTGGTCGGCAAGACCGGCGGTACGCCATTCCCGGTACCGCGCAGCGGCCTGGAACTGCTGAAGAACGCTTCGACCTTCACCTTGCGCGCCTGGACCGAGGAATACACCTCCGACAACGCCTACGTGCTCAAGGACGGCAACATCAACTGGGGCCGCGTGCATTCGCGCAACCTGGCCCCGGCACTGGAGCCGGGCAAGGTCGGTGACACGCTGGGCAACTCGTCGTTCTACCTCAACGAAACCCTGCTGCCACAGCGCGACAAGGGCGAGATCAACACCGGCACCGAGTTCTGGAACGACAAGACCGAACCGGGGGAGGGGTGGGGGTGCGACCCGGGTACGAGGTGGGTGTTGTA
>NZ_JBKGGW010000024.1:0-95145 GCF_052041945.1 Pseudomonas sp. SMN11
CGCACATGGCAGCCCAGCCCCAATCCCCCACCCTACCAGCGCACCTCCCGCTGCCCCGCCAGCGCCTGCGAACCCAGCCATTGTGCGCTCCGCAGCAACGGCGTCAGCGCAGCCTCATTCTGCAGATTGAACGTGACCTGCGCCTCGCGCGCCAGAAGGTCCGCTTCAAGCCTCAGCTCATGTTGCCCCTGCTGCGCCAATTTCCCGCGCAAGCGCCAGCCTGCACGGCAATCCATCTCTACCCAGCCCTGCCCCAACCCCAGCGACCAAGGCTCGCTCAAGGCCAGGTCGGTCACACTCACCCGTCCCTCGCTGCTTCGACACTGACGCCCCGAACCCTGCATGCGTAACGCCCCTTGCCACTGCCCGGCCAGGCGGTAATCCGTCAGTACCGTCGCCTGGGCACCCAACGCCGTCGCTTCCAGTTGCCAGCGCCATGGCCAACCTTCGGCGCGCAATTGCCAGGACTGCCCCTGGAAACCGAGCTGCGCATCGGCCTGCATGGGCCAAGGCTGCAAAGCCCAACTTACTGGCCCGACCGGCCCCAGTTGCCGTGCCTGGCCTTGCCACAGGCTGCCGCTGACATCATGTGCCGGCAGACCAACGCCACGCGCCACCCAGTCAGCCGGCAACTCCACCAGCAAGGTGAGTACGAACACCAACACACACCACAGCGGTCCGCTAGGGCTCATGGTTGCATCACCAGTTCGAAACGCAACCCCTTGGCATCCTGCTCCAGCCCCCATTGCAACGGCTGCCCCCCTTCCGCGCGCAGGCTCTGCAACCAGCCGTGCAATACGCGCTCATCCGCTACCAGCCCCCGCAACTGCCAGCTTTTGCCTTGCACATCGACATCGCCCAGTTCGATTTGTCGCGACTGGGCCAACTGGCGCAGGCGTTCCAGGCTCACGCCCGGGCCGCCTTGCAATCTTGCGGCCTGCACTGCCAGTTCACGCCACTGGCTGAGTTCACGCCATTGCGTCAGGCCTTCGCGCGCGGCCAGGAAAGCCAGCAGCAAGCCGATCAGCCCCCACGCGAACCACAGCCGATGACGCTGCATCCAGTCCCGATTCATGAGGCCGCTCCCAGGTCGAACACCACCTGCCCGTTCTGTACCTGCACGGCAGCGCCGACCGCACTGGCCATCTCGGCCCACGGCGGCGCGGCACCATTGCCGTCCAGGCGCAGGTGCCAGCGCTGACCATCGAAACGCACGGCCTGCAGCCGCCAGGCGGGATGCTCGCGCAACCAAGCTTGCAAACGGGCCTGCAGGTCTTCGAGCTGACGCTCGCGCAATTGCTGTTCAAGTTCGCTTTCCCGCAGACGCTTCAAGGCCTGCGCCGCGTGCCGGGGGCTGGCCTGTTCGCCGGTGACCGCCAACACCTGCGCACGCCAGGTTTGTACCTGGCGCCATTGCTGGGTCAGCCACAAGCCGCCCCATAGGGTGGCCAAGACCAGGCAAGCTGCAAGCAGACGCTGCTGTTGCCGCGACACAGCTGGCAACGAGCGCGCCCGACGTGGCCGCTCAAGCAGGCTAGGCAGGTTGTCGAGCGGTGCCAACGCGATTGGCCAGGTGCCGGTCATCAATTGCTGATGCAGGGCCGACCACGGTTGCTGCGGCAACTCGCCCAACGCAGCGGGCCAGGCCAACCAGTGTTCAAGCCCGCCTTCGCCCAGCCCTTTGAATAGCACCACCTCCGGCGTGCGCTGCCACTGCCAGGCACTGCCCGGCTCGGGCGTCGGCAGCAACTGGAACTCGGTCCAGCAGCACTCTAACTGCAGCCCCCATTCGGCACATTGCTCGCGCCACGGCTCAAGCAGCTGGCGCGACACCGTCATAAGGCGCAATTGACCCGCCTGACGCGACAGGCAGGCACACAGGATTTCATCCGGGTTCTGCAGCAAGCAGTCTTCCAGCAACAGCGGCCACTCGTCGCGCTTCAGGCCCGGCGGCGCCGCCAGCTGAAACTGGCTACAGCATCCCCCGGGGACGATCAACGCTACCCGTGCCTGCACGTTCGCCGGAGGCTCTCCCTGACCTTGGCGTTGGGCGCCACCCGCCTCGACCAGCAACCAGTCCCAGACCTCGCCCGGGCGCAGCAACAACCAGGGTCGTGCTGGCGCAGTTCGGCGCCATTCAAACTTCATGAGCGCCCCCAATGGAGAACAAAGGTGCAGACATAAGGTGCTCCATCACGCTGCAATTCCAGGCGCACGCCACGGCCGGGGTGCGCAGGTTGGTCGGAGGGCCAGGGCAACCAGCGGCCACCCTGGTGGTAAAGAATGTTGATTGCGCTGACCCGCGGCAGCTGTTCGCGCAGCACCCAGCGCGGCTCGCTGGCGGCGTACAGGTCCGCCGAAGACTCCAGCAGCAGGCGCTGGTCACGCGTATCGAATCGCAGACGCTGGCGTTGCAGGCGCGAGCCGCCTTCGGCCTCGGGCAAGGCGGCGGCGGCCACCCACAGCAACTGCTGGCGGTCGGCCTGCCAGTCGAGCCAGCGGCTGGCCAGAGGCAGCCGCTGTTCGTACAGACGGCGCAGCACCGGGCTGTCGAAGCGCCGCTCCAGGGCCAGGCAGAACTCCAGCACGCTGGTTTCCTGCGTGTTCACCTGCAGCCGCTCACGCACCTTGAACCAGCCATTGACCAGCGCCGACAGCATGACCCCGAGCAGTGCAGTCAGGGCTATGGCGACCATCAGCTCGATCAGGGTCAAACCCGCCTGGCGCCGTTTCATGGCTGTTCCAGAAAAAGTGTGTACTGCCCGAGCGGCAGGCGTTGGTCGCGGTCGGCGTACAACTGCAATTCGCCACGACGCAGATCGCGCACACCGGTACGGCGCAACTGCATCTGCCAGTGACAGGTCCGACCGCCTTGGCTGAGCACACCATCAACCTGATTGCTGGTCGGCCAGTACTGCTCGACGGTGAAGCGCGCCTGAAGTTCGCGGGCGCAGAGCACGCCGAGGCGGTGCTGCTGTACGTTATCCTGCACCGCCAGGCGCTGGCGCAGCACCTGGCTGGTGATGGCCGCCAGCACCGCGGCTATCGCCAGGGCCACGGTCACTTCCAGCAAGGTGAACCCGCGCTGCCTGCGCTTCATGGCGCCATCGCCACGTGTAACTTGCCGTCACGGCCCCACTCCCAGCGCTGGCTGCCCTCTGCCCAGCGCCAGTGCACCACGCCTGGTTGCGCCCAGCCCTGCGGCGTGAACAGCACACGGGGCTGGGCACTGGCCGACCAGTCCGGGCGCAGGCCCTTTGGCCAGTCGACCGAGGCGCCAGCCTCGACCACCCAGCCATCGCCATCTCGGCGCACGAACTCAGGCCGCTGGCCGGTCCAGCGCAATCCGCGCAGCTGCCCGGCGTGCCGGGCCAGCGCGGCCTGGGTGCGGGTTTCCGTGGCCAGGCGCTGCAGTGCCTGATCGACACTGGACTTGCCGCTGTCGAGCCAGGCCACTGCCAGGCCGGTCATGAGCCCGGCGACGGCCAGTACCACGAGCAGTTCGAGCAGGCTGAAGCCGCGCTGGCCACGCATGGTCTAAAGGGCCCAGTTGCCCAGGTCGGCATCCTGGCCTTCGCCACCGGGCACGCCATCAGCACCCAGCGAAAACACATCGACCCGCCCATGCTCACCGGGCATGCGGTACTGGTACGGGGTGCCCCATGGGTCTTCCGGCAGGCGGCGCACATAGCCGTCGCTGCGCCAACTGCGTGGCAGCGGGTCCTGGGTCGGCTTTTTCACCAGTGCAGCCAGGCCCTGCTCGTTGCTGGGAAAACGCAGGTTGTCCAGACGGTACATGTCCAGCGCCTGCTCCAGGGTCGCCAGGTCGGCCATGACTTTCTGCTTCATGGCCTTGTCCTGGTTGCCCAGCACGCTGGGCGCGACCACGGCGATCAGCAGGCCAATGATGAAGATCACCACCATGATTTCCATCAGGGTGAAGCCGCGCTGGCGGTTGCGTCGATGCTGCATGTACGTACTCCTTGTCATCACAGTTGCAGGCCCTGGTTGAGTTGCATGATCGGTAACAGCACCGCCAGCACGATGAACAGCACCACGGCGCCCATCACCAGGATCATCAGGGGTTCGAAAAGCGCCATGGCGGTGTCCACCTGGCGGGCGAAGCCGCGCTCCTGGTCGTCGGCCACGCGTTCGAGCATGTCGGCCAGGGTGCCGCTGGCCTCGCCGCTGCCGACCATGTTCACCAGCAACGGCGGGAACTGCTGGCTGGCATCCAGGGCTCGGTGCAGGGCGGTGCCGCCCTGCACCTGCTGGCGCACCTGCTCCATGGCCAGGCGGATGCGCTGGTTGCCGACCGTTTCGGTGGCCACCTGCAGGGCTTCGAGCAGGGCCACGCCACTGCTGGTGAGGATTGCCAGGCTGCGCGCCAGGCGGGCGCTTTCCAGTACCTGCAGCAGCACGCCGATACGCGGCAGGCGCAGCAGCAGTTCATCGCGGCGCAGGCACCAGTGCGGCTTGCGCAGCAGCCAACTGCCCAAGATGCCGACGACCAGCGCCAACCCCAGCAGCCAGGGGCCGGCCTGCACCAGGCCCTGGCTCACGCCGATCAGCAGCGAGGTAATCAGCGGCAGGCTCTGCCCTGCGTGGGCGAATTGTTCGGTGAGCTTGGGCACGACGAAGGTCATCAGGCCGACCACCACTGCCAGCGACACGCCCATCAGCACGCAGGGGTAGATCAGCGCCGTGCGCGCCTTGTGCTGCTGGCGCTGAACCTGCTCGAGGTGATCGGCCAGGCGGGTCAGCACCTGGGCCAGGCGGCCGGAACGCTCGCCAGCCTCGACCAGTGCGCAGTACAAACCGGTGAAGGGCGCCCCTTGGCGGGCGAGGCTGCGGGCCAGCCCAAGGCCCTCGGCAAGCGAGCCGCGCAGGGCTACCAGCACGCCATGCAGGGCCGGTTCGCGCAGTTGCCTTTCGAGGGTGGCCAGGGCATCCACCAACGGAATGCCGGCACCGGTCAAGGTCGCCAGCTGGCGGGTCAGCTCGCACAGCTGGGCACGGCTCAGGCGCTGACGGCGCGGCTGGCGGCTGCCGGTCTCGCGGCGCTGCAGCTGGCGCGGGAACAGGCCCTGCTCGCGCAGCAACTGGCGCGCATGGCGTTCACTGTCGGCCTGCAGGCTGGCCTTGTGAGTCTTGCCGGCAAGGTCGACGGCCTGGTAGTGGAAGGTCGGCATCGGTCAGCCCTGCACCACGCGCAGCACTTCGGCGAGGCTGGTTTCGCCGCGGGCCAGGCAATCGCTGGCCATCGCCACCAGGCTCTGCCTGCGCTCGGCCAGATAGCCGTGCATGGCCAGTTCGCTGGCGCCGTCGTACAGCAGGCCGACCAAGCCGGCGTCCAGTTCGATGAATTCGTAGAGCCCCAGCCGCCCGACATAGCCACTGCCCTGGCACTGCTCGCAACCGACCGCGTGATAGCTGCTGTGGAGCGCCGCCAGCTCTGGCCACAAGGCACGCTCTGCCGGCTGCAACGGCTGTGCGACCGCGCACCGGCACAGCCGCCTGACCAGGCGCTGGGCCAGCACCCCGCGCAGGCACGAGGCGATCAGGAACGGTTCGATACCCATGTCGCGCAAGCGCGTGACGGCGCCCACCGCGCTGTTGGTGTGCAGCGTCGACAGCACCAGGTGGCCGGTGAGGCTGGCTTGCACGGCAATCTGCGCGGTCTCCTGATCGCGGATTTCACCGAGCATGATCACGTCCGGGTCCTGGCGCAGGATCGCCCGCAGGCCGCTGGCGAAGGTCAGCCCGGCACGGGGGTTGATGGCGGTCTGGCCGATGCCGGCGATGGCGTATTCGACCGGGTCTTCGACGGTGAGAATGTTGCGGCTGCCATCGTTCAGGCTGTTGAGGCTGGCGTACAGCGTGGTGGTCTTGCCCGAACCGGTCGGGCCGGTGGACAGGACGATGCCGTTGGGCCGCGCCAGGCAGCTGCGCAGGCCCTGCAGCACCGCAGCGGGCATGCCCAGGTTGGCCAGTGCCAGCAGGCTGGCCTGTTTGTCGAGCACCCGCATCACCACGCGCTCGCCGTGAATGCCGGGCAACGTCGACACCCGCACATCCACTTCCCTGCCAGCCGCGCGCAAGGTAATGCGGCCATCCTGGGGCTGGCGCTTTTCGGCGATGTCCAGCCGCGCCATGACCTTGATCCGCGACACCAGCATCGCCGACAGCGCCCGTGGCGGGCGCAGCACCTCGCGCAGGTAGCCATCGACGCGCAGACGTACCACCAGGCTCTGCTCGAAGGTTTCGATATGGATATCCGATGCACGCAGCCGCAGCGCCTGGCCGAACAGCCCGTTGATCAGGCGGATCACCGGGGCTTCGTCGTCGCTTTCGAGCAGGTCCTCTATGCGCGGCATCTCGCTCATCAGGCTGTCCAGGTCGACCTGTTCGCCGATGCCTTCGATCAGCGCTTCGGTCGCGCCTGCACCCGCCTCATAGAGCTGGCCAAGGCGCTCATCGAACGCCGCAGGCTCCAGGTATTCCAGCGCCATGGGACGCCCATGCACGCGCAGCAATTCCTGCAGCTGGTCGCTGTCGGCGTCGCGACGCAACCACAGGCGCCAGCCTTCATCGGCCGGGGCCATGGCCAGCCCGGCCTGGCGGGCCAGGCGATAGGGCAGCATCACCAGTTGCCGCCTTCGAGGCGTGCGCGGCTGGCGGGGAACACCTGCAGCAACGGGGTGCCTTCGGCCAGGTCGGGCAACTGCAGCGGCGTGGTCTGCTGCAGGGTGCGGTACTTGCCCTCGCTGAGGCGCGCCAGGCTCGGGCCGTCGCGCAAGATGCGCGGGCGAATGAACACCATCAGGTTCTGCTTGGTGTTCTTGCTGGCGTCGGAACGGAACAGCCGGCCCAGGTAGGGGATGTCACCGAGCAACGGCACGCGCTGGTCGCTGGTGCTGAGCTCGTCGCTGATCAGGCCGCCGAGGATGACCAAGCCATTGTCCTCGACCATGACCTTGGTCTTGATCTCGCGCTTGTTGGTGATCACGTCACTGGCGGCGCGGGAGTCGGCAATCGACGAAACCTCCTGGACGATGTCCAGGCGTACGCTGTTGTCGACATTGATCTGCGGCTTGATACGCAGCTTTACGCCGACTTCCTTGCGCTCGATGGTCTGGTAGGGGTTGGCATTGTTCTGGGTCACCGAGCCGGTAACGAATGGCACTTCCTGGCCAACCAGGATCGACGCCTCGGCGTTGTCCAGGGTCAGCAGGGTTGGCGTCGACAGCAGGTTGAAGCCGCTCTTGCCCTTGAGTGCGTTGATCAGCATGGCGAAGTTGAAACCGCCGCCAATATGGCCAAAGCCGGCCGTTGCACCGCTGGTGGACGACAGCAGGTCGCCCAGTCCCTCGTTGTCGCCACTGGCAGCAGCGCCGGCAATGTTGGCGATGTTCACCCCGTTGCTGCCAAAGTTGACGATACCGGCACCGAACTTCTCATCGGCGAACAGCCATTGCACGCCCAGTTCCTGGGCCTGGATGTCGGACACCTCGGCGATGATCGCCTCCACCACCACCTGGGCACGGCGGATGTCGAGCTGTTCGACAATCGAGCGGTAGGCCGCCAGTTCGCTGTCGGGGCCGACCATGACCACGGCATTGGTGCCCTCTTCGTATTCCAGGCGGATGCCGGAGTCGCTGGCAGCCGCCATCACCGGCCGGTCCTTGCCCTCCCCTTCGCCAGCCGCTTCGCCAGGCACCGCGCCTTCCTGGCTGAGGCCGCGCAGCACCTTGACCACTTCGGCGGCATTGGCGTGGCGCAGGTACATGACCTGGGTGTTGCTGCTGTGCTGGTTGTCGCTGGGGCTGTCGAGCTGGCCGAGCAACGCCCGCACCCGCTCGGTGCTGCCCCGTACCAGCAAGGCATTGCTGCGCGGGTCGGCGACCACCTGGGTGCTGTCGGCGCCCTGCTCGCGAGCCAGCAAGCGGGTGAGCAGCTGTGCGGTGTCGGCTGCGCTGGCATGGCGCAACGGCATGACCTGCAGCGGCTCGTCGCTCACCTGGT
This sequence comes from Pseudomonas sp. SMN11, assembly GCF_052041945.1. NCBI lineage: Bacteria > Pseudomonadati > Pseudomonadota > Gammaproteobacteria > Pseudomonadales > Pseudomonadaceae > Pseudomonas > Pseudomonas sp. SMN11. The sequence goes on from NZ_JBKGGW010000024.1 coordinate 8,026, forward strand.
CAAGCTGGCGCAGCAGGCTGTCGATGCGTTCGAGATTGCTGCGCCAGTCGGTGACCACCAACAGGTTGGCTGCCGGATAGGGCGTGATCACACCGACGCGGGGGTCGATCAGCGGCTTGAGGATGCCGAGCATCTGCTCGCTGGCGGCATTGCGCACATTGAATACCCGGGTCGCCACACCATCGCTGCCCTGGCTCTGTTTACCCGCAGGCTCGACCGGCACCGGCTCCAGGCGCGCGGCCTGGTCGGGGACGATCTTCACGCTGCCGTTGGGCAGGTCCACGGCGGCATAGCCTTGGGCACGCAGCTGGGCGAGAAAGATGTCGTAGATGGCATCGGCGTCGTGACGGTCGACGGTGCGCACGGTGACCTTGCCCTTGACCCGCGGGTCTACGATGAAGGTGGTGCCGGTGATGCGCGACACGCTGTCGATGAACTCGCCCAGTTCGGTGTCGACGAAGTTCACCTCATACACCGGCGTGCCGTTGTCATCGAAAGTTTCCGGCGCTTCTGCCCAAGCAATTGACAGGCCCAGGCTCAAGGCTGCAGCCACGCAGTATCTGGGGAACATCATTCATCCTTGCCGCTTGAAGCCGGTCACGGCAGGGCGTGGCGGCCAGGGCAGGCGTTCGCGCCGCCCCTGGTTGTCGAAAATCAGGCCATCGGCGTCGATGTCCTGCAATACGATGCCTGGCGCCAGGCGTTGACCGCGGCCGAGGGTGCGGACCTGCTGGCCGTAGCGCAGCACCACCACGCTGGCCGACAACGGCTGGGCCTTGAGGCCGCCGAGGTACTGCAACGGCAGGCGGGTGATGGCGATCGCGCCGTCATCGACCGTGGGCTGCCAGTGACCGATGAGCAGGCCAGGCAGTGGCAGAGCGGCGACCTGCGCCGGTCTGGCCGGTTGCGGCTGACGCCCCAGTTGCAGCACGCACTGGGCGGCCAGCCAGCCGGCCAGCGTCAGCAGGCCGCCGGTCATCACACGTGAAGCCAGGCTCACGAGACGGCCTGCCGCGGGTGCCAGCCTGGGTGGCCCTGCACGTAGCGCACCTCGGGCAGTTGCAGCGATGCCAATTGCCAATCGGCCTTCTGCCTCGCCAGCCAGGCCTCGACCCGCTGCCACAGCGGTTCGCCCGCCTGGGTTTCGAACTGCAGGCCAAAGGTGCGACACAGGCCCTGAATCGCGTCGATACCGCTCACGCGCTTGCCTTGCGGGCTGTAACTGACCCGCCAGGCCTGGCCCTGCCAGCGCGGCAGGTCCTGGCTGTTGTCGAGCAGCAGTGGGTCACCGAACAGTTGCTCGGCAGCGTTCTCCAGCACTTGTTCGACTTGCCGGGCCGGGGCCTCGACCACCGGTGCCGGGTAGCCACCGGTCAGGCTGATCAGGTGCTCACGGGTAATTGCTTCGCCTGCCGCCAAGGGGTAGTCATAGCGCAGGCCCGGCAGCAGCACCGGCATGCTGCTGTCATCGGCCAAGGCCTGGTGCAGCAGGCGGTCCCAGCTGCCGCCACGGGTGTCCCGGCGCCACAGCGCCTGCGGTGCGCGCGCCAGCGGCTGATCGAGCCACGCCGCATGGCCGGCGCGTTGCTGGCGCAGTTCACCCTGCAACTGGCTGGCGCGCATCTGTGCAGCAGCCGACAGGTAGCGTTCAAAGGCCGGGAAAAACTGCCCGTCGAACTGCCATCGCCCGGCGGCCTGCTGGCAACGCAGGCGGAATGCACCACTGCCGCGGCAGCCGGCAAACAGCACCGGCACCCGACGGCCACTGGCCTGGGTGGCTTGCACCGGTGCCGGCCACAGGTCCTGGCCGCGGGCACAGAGCAATACGTCGACTTCAGCCAGTCGCTCGGCCAGCCACAGGCCCGGCCCGGTGCCGACATCGGCCATCGCCACGACCAGGTCGGCCTCGCGCCGCGCCTGCTCGAAAGTCGGCAGCAAGGATTGGTACCACTGTTTAAGGGAGGCCTTCTGATCTTGGGCGTAGGGGTCGGTGACACCCACCACGGCGATGCGCGCACCGCCGCGCTCGAAGAGATGCAGCGGCTCAAGGTTCAGCGACTTGCGCTGAGGGTCCGCGAGCCCGGCGCCGAGGGTGATGGCGGAAGACTGGCGGTAGAGCGCCGCGCTGCGCTGGGGCCAGAGCACACGCTCATCGCTACTGACCCGCGCTTCGCTACCCAGCAACTGGCTGCCCTGCACGCCGCTTTCGCCTTGGGTGAGATAGGCCAGGCCACTGCCGTTCCAGCCCTGACCGTTCTCCAGGGTGAGGCTGTTGCCCGCCCCGGCTTCGCTACGCAGCTGCTCCAGCAGCGCACCCAGCACGGCGTAGCCACCCAACTTGACCCCCGCCGCCTGGTTGGCATCGAGCAACGGTGCCAGCTGCGGATGCGCCAGGCTGGCACTGGCTCCGGTCATCCACGGTGCCCGGCCCAGGTGGCTGACCGGGCCCAGGCGGGTGGCCGGCACTACCGGCAGACCGGGCTGACGCGCATCCAGCGTGTCGGCGACGTACAGCAGATCGACACCGGCGCTGCCGCCACGTTGGCCCGGCAATGCAGAGCAGGCGCCAAGCAGCGGTGCCAGCGCACCGACACCCATCCAGCTGATCAATTCGCGCCTGTTCACACTGCTTGCCATCGGGCCCGCCATCCTTATCCGAGTTCTCGTTGGGCCCCGGATGTTGCGGCGTAGGCATGACAGTTTAATGGCAAAAATCCGACAATCATTCCAAATCGATCTGTCGGTGTTTGTAATAAGAATTTACAGTTTTAAAAACCCGTTAATATTTTTGCCAATGAATCATCACAGTAGCGCCCTAAAGTCGCGGTTTCCTCTAACTCAGCCACTATAAGGACACCCTGATGAGTCGAGATACCGGCGATAACCTGGACCGCAACCAGAGCGGCAACCTGCCGATGGCCAGCGTCATGGACGCTTACCTGAGCCGTCGCAGCGTGATGCGCGGCAGCCTGGGCGCCGCCATCGCCATGATTGCCGGTACCGGCCTGACCGGCTGCTTCGACAGCAGTGGTGGTTCCGATGACGATCCGGTCACCCAGCCGCCCGTGACCGAGCCACCGGTGACCGAACCTGAAGAGCCAAAACTGGCCTTGGGCTTCCAGTCCATCCCTGGCTCGCGTACCGACGCCTGTGTCGTCGCCGCCGGTTACAGCGCCTATGTCCTGGCCCCTTGGGGCACGCCGCTGAACAGCAACGGCAACCCGTGGAAACCGGACGGCAGCAACACCTCGACCGACCAGGCCAATGCCATGGGCATGCACCACGACGGCATGCACTTCTTCCCCATCAACGGCAGCTCCGAAGACGGCCTGCTGGCGATCAACTTCGAGTACATCGACACCGCAGCCCTGCACCCCAACGGCCCGACCACCGACACCAGCGGCAAGCGTCCGGCCGAAGAAGTGCGCAAAGAGATCAACGCCCACGGTGCTGGCGTGGTGCGCCTGCAGAAGGTCAACGGCCGCTGGCAGGTAATCGACAACGACCCACTCAACCGCCGCTTCACCACCGCTTCGCGCATGGAAATCACCGGGCCGCTGCGTGGCACCAACCACGTCAAGACCAAGTATTCGGTCGACGGCACCCACTGCCGCGGCACCAACAACAACTGCGGCAATGGCTACACCCCGTGGGGCACCTACCTGACCTGCGAAGAGAACTGGCCAGGCATCTTCGTCAACAAAGGCACCCGCCCGGAAGACCAGCGTCGCATCGGCGTGGGCACCTCCAGTGGCCAGTACAAGTGGGAAAGCGCTGCCGGTGACAGCAGTGAAGTGGCCGATGAATTCGCCCGTTTCGACGTGACCGTCAAAGGTGCCGCCGCCACCGACGACTACCGCAACGAAGCCAGCACCTATGGCTACATCGTCGAGATCGACCCGTACATCAGCAGCACCCTGGCCACCAAGCGCACGGCCCTGGGCCGCTTCCGCCACGAAGGCTGCTGCCCGGGGCTGCCGGTGGTCGGCAAGCCGCTGGTCTGGTACATGGGCGACGACTCCAACAACGAATACCTGTACAAGTGGGTGTCCACTGCCGTGTGGGACGCCGCCGACGCCAACCCGGCCGACCGCCTGGCCACCGGCGCCAAGTACCTGGACCAGGGCAAGCTGTACGTCGCCCGCTTCAATGCCGACGGCACTGGCGTGTGGCTGCTGCTCGACGTGAACACCGCCACCGCCGCCGGCAGCACCCTCGGTGCGCTGTACGGTGACCTGGCGGGCATCATCCTCAACACCCGGGGGGCCGGCGATGCCGTGGGCGCCACGCCGATGGACCGCCCCGAGTGGACTGCCGTCAACCCGCTCAATGGCGACGTCTACCTGACCCTGACCAACAACAGCGCGCGTACCCCGGAAAAAGTCGATGCAGCCAACCCGCGCGGCCCGAACCGTCACGGCCACATCATCCGTTGGCACGACAGCGACGACCAGCTGAGCTTCACCTGGGACATCTTCGTGTTTGGCGCCAACGCCGCTGGTACCGCCGACATCAACCGCTCGGGCCTGACCGAACTCAACCAGTTCGCCAGCCCCGACGGCATGAGCTTCGATAGCCGTGGCGTGCTGTGGTTCGAGACCGACAACGGCGAAACCACGCTCACCGACTACACCAACGACCAGCTGCTGGCGGTGATCCCCACCGACCTGGTCGATGCCAGCGGCAAGCAGGTGCCGATCAATGCCCAGAACCAGTCGGCCCTGCGCCGCTTCTTCGTCGGGCCGAACGGTTGCGAGGTGACGGGCATCAGCTTCACGCCGGACAACAAGACCTTGTTCATCAATATCCAGCACCCGGACAACTGGCCGTATACCGACAAGGCGACCGATGCGACCCCGGCCGGGGCCAAGGTAAGGCCGCGGGCTACGACGGTGGTGATTCAGCGGGATGATGGTGGGGAGATCGGCACTGTCTGATCCCGTTCCGGGCAGTCAGCATTGTGCTGGCTGCACCGGCCCTTTCGTGGGGCAAGATCGCTCCCACTGGTAATTCACCGCTGGGGGCGTGTTTGCCCAAGCGCCCTGACATACGACGCTGGAAGCTCACTCAGTTAAGGCCACCTGATAATTTTGCCAGTAGACGCCCTCTGCATGATTAAGGATCATCGGAAACCTGAAAGATCTGACGAGGCCCTACATGAATCAGTTCTTCTATCAGGGAAACCGACTATCAAATGACATCGGAGCTACTCGAAGGCATTTCTTGTGGGCCAATGACACTGCGATTGCTCAGTATGATTTGAGTGCCAAATCAGTCAGCCCCGTTAGAACAGACAGAGTAAATACTGTACTGGGTACACACAAAAAATCTCACCAACAAAGTTATGCCCCTTACGGCATGTTGGCTATTGACGCACCAACAAGCGCATTGACATTTGCAGGGCAAAGGTTTGACTGCCGATCAGGTACTTATCCTCTGGGCAATGGATATCGAAATTACAACCCTGGACTGATGAGATTCACCCAGCCGGATGCAGTCTCTCCATTCGGCAAAGGCGGCATTAACGGATATGCCTATTGCTTGGGAGACCCAATCAATAGGGTAGACCGGAATGGCCGCTGGCCATCCATACCAACATGGGTGAAGAAGCCGATTAGCTGGGTATCTAATCTATTCAGTACCCCTTCCCTTACGGAGGATATCCCACTCGTAAATGTTTCATCGGACAGGTTAGAGCAGAGTAGCCCCGCGAGCCCTTCCGTGGGAGCAAACCTAAACACCACCAACTCAACCACTTCCAATACGATTGCCCCCTCAGAAACTCAGTCGAGTACCGGCACTTCTGGCTTTGAGTCCGCCCCTCTGCAACATACCACACAGACTGGCAGACCAACCCTCACCTCAAGCCAACAAGCGGCAGTTGCTGCTCTCGTGACGGTGAATGAAGTCGCCCTGGCGCTTGGGTCATATGGACTGGCACGCGCCATCATGATCCCTACACATCCGCGTCTTCGTTATCACAGGACATTACATGAAAATTACTTAGGTCCTATTGCCGGCGTAACCTTGTTCACTATCGGCACCGCGTCAAATTTTGTTGCTTTAAAAATTTTACGTTCTTATCTACGCGCCTCTCGCTAACGATCCACCTGAAACAATGGCTCCCGGCTGCGAACCCGCACCTGCTGCGCCGGCACCCGCGCATGCCACTGCACCACGCCCAACGCCTCCACCTGAAACTCGCTGCGCATCACCCTGCCCTGCTCCTCGAACGAAAGCTGCAGCAGGTAATGCCCACTGTTGAGCAGCAAGCCCTCGCTCAACCGCTCAAACGTCTCATCATCCACCGCCCCCAGCGCCTGGCGCAGCGCCGAGGCATCTTCATACCCCGACGCCGGCCGGCCACTGATGATGCGGCTTAGCAACGAACGCGGGAAACGCCCCTCATACAACGCATCGAGCAACGGCAGATGCTCCAGCCCCAAGGCATTGGCATTCAGGCGCCAGCCCGTGGTCTGCGGCAAGGCGCACAGCATCGGGTAGCGGCGTTGGCGGGAAGCGTCCGGCTCCAGCAGCAGGTTCAGTTCGCTGGTATCAAGCATTGGCTGGTTGGCTGCCAGACGCGGGGGCTGCTGACGCAGGTACTGGGCGCTTTCGGCGCCTTGCAGGCGGGCATCGCTGTCACTGTCGAGCCAGTCGACCAAAGCATCGACCAGACGTTCGGCGGCCATGTCGTCACCCAGCAAGCGCTTCAATTGGCGCTCTGCACGCTCGGCTTCGGCCCCCAGCAGCGCATTCACGTTGAAACAGGTGTGCTGGTCGCGCACCCGCAGCTGCGCCTGCCCGGCGCCAAAGTCGTACTTCAGCGGTTGCCCGCGCAAGGCCTGCCAGAATAACGGGCTGATCCGCCAGGCGGGGTCACGCAGGGCCTGTTCGGCATAAGCCAGGCCGGCCTGCTCCATGGCTCGCACCTGCACCCGCTGGCGCAACAGCTGCACCTCATCCACCTGATGGCGCCCATCTTCCACCAGCCAGGCCAGGCCTGCGGCGAGCATGGCCAGCACCACCATCACCATCAGCAGCGCCGCGCCCTGCTGCCGCCTGCCTCCCATCACCCCCCCTTTTTCAATCGGTGAAAGGCGCCAGTCAACACGCGGGTTGTTGCAGCCAGGTTGCAATGGCCTTGCAGTCATGTGGGCGTCATCTGCAAACGGCAGGATTGGCCTTCATTTTCATGACCTTACAGGAGTGGTCGAAATGGGTGGCATCGGAATCTGGCAAATGGTGATCGTACTGCTGATCGTGTTTCTGCTGTTTGGCACCAAGCGCCTCAAGGGCCTGAGCAGCGATGTCGGCGAAGCGATCCAAGGCTTTCGCAAATCCATGGGCGGCGGCAACGACGCCAACGCGCCAGGTGCGGCTCAAGTCAATCAACAACCACCAGTAACCGCCCAGGCCGCACAGCAGCCGCATGCGGATCGCCAAGCCTGATGTTCGAGATTGGCTTCAGCGAACTCTTGCTGGTCGGCATCGTCGCGCTGCTGGTGCTTGGCCCGGAACGCCTGCCGGTCGCGGCGCGCACCCTGGGCCACGGCCTGGGGCAGGCACGCCGGGCGATGCATGGCTTGCGCGCGCAGATGCAGCGAGAGCTCGATATGCCCAACCTCGACAGCGCGCGCCTGCAACGCCTGGAACAGGAGATCCGCCAGGGCATCAGCCTCACGGCGGAGCCGGCCAATACTGCAGCCCCTACCACCGTTTCCCGCGAGGGCACCCCATGAGCATTGCCCTGGACCCGGCAGCACGCATGCCCTTGACCGACCACCTGCGCGACCTGCGCAAGCGCCTGGTGCGCTGCCTGTTACTGCTGGCCGTCGTGTTCGCCGGGCTGTTCCCCTTTGCCCAGCAGCTTTACACCCTGATCTCGGAGCCGCTGCGCCGCTTCCTGCCGGAAGGCGCCAGCATGATTGCCACCAGCGTCACCTCACCGTTCCTCACACCCTTCAAGCTCACGGCGATGTGTGCGCTGTTCGTGGCCATGCCGCTGTTGCTGCACCAGGCCTGGGGATTTCTCGCTCCGGGCTTGTACCGCCGCGAGCGGCGCATCGCCCTGCCGTTGCTGGTATCGAGCATCGTGCTGTTCTATGCCGGCATGGCCTTCGCGTTCTACCTGGTGTTCCCGATGATGTTCGGCTTCTTTGCCAGCGTGACGCCGGAAGGCGTGGCAATGATGACCGACATCAGCCAGTACCTGGACTTCATCCTGGCACTGTTCCTGGCGTTCGGCCTGGCCTTCGAGATCCCGGTGGCTACGTTCATCGTCGTCTGGATCGGGTTTACCGACGTGCCGACATTACGGCGCAGCCGGCCATACGTAATCGTTGGCTGCTTTGTGGTGGGGATGATCCTTACACCGCCGGATGTGTTCTCGCAGACCATGCTGGCGGTGCCGATGTGGGTCTTGTTCGAACTCGGCCTGGTGGCGTGCTCTCTGGTCCGTGATCAACCATCTGGAACAGGTGAAGCAGCAGGCGGCGGTTAGCACCGGTAATACTGCCCCGTGCACTACTGACCGCCGATTGCCCATGCTGTTCGTTCATCCAGACAAGGTTTACATGATGAATGACCAGCATCCTGATATCACCTCATTTGCCAGCGACATTGCGTTGAACCGACTGGCTGAAATCGCTGCGAGCATTGACGCCCAACTTTTTACACACTTGTTCAGGCCGATATTTGGTAGCCGCCTGACACCCGCACTGTTTGTACACCTGCACCGGGAACTGATTGCCAAGGCTTTGAGTAACCCAACGTGCCAAGTCAGCAGCGACATCAACGTGCCTTGCACCTACTCTATCGATACCGGCCAGATACTGGTGCAGCATGGAGCCATTGCCCAAGCTATTGAGGATCCTGCGACAACCGCCATGCTCTTGGTGTCACTGATGGGAGCATTTGCGCTGTACATCCAGCACTTACTATTGCAAGGCCACAAGGCGCTGGATGCCCCCAGCATTACGCCACCGGACACCGAAGATATGACTTCGGCTTTCGTGCAAACACTGCTTTTCTACACCAAGCCGATACCGACCGGAAGCACCATCGCGACATTCATCGAGACAGGCATCGAGCATACCTTGCCACTCCGTGTCCCGGAGCTTCCCCCGCGTCGTACCAAACGCTTTGCCGCCGGGCGCGGACACGGGAATTCCCATACGTCTTTCGGTCATGAGTCCATTGAAGACGCTCTTGAAGTTGCCGGTTTCGATGAGGCCCAACGCAAAGCCATCTATTTTGGCAACTGGTTGCGTGACTACTCACAGCTGATCGATCCCAAGATCGTTCTGCCATCGGACAATGGCAGCACCGATACTGCGGCAATCATAGAGGCTATTGTTTCTGGGAACCTGCCGCGAGTGTCGCGCGAAAAGCTGACGGCCATTTTCGACCTGTTCGGCCTCAAGGAATTCCATGCACTGCAACAAACGCCCGAAGGGCGTGAAGCCTACCGGGTAACCCCGAAATTGCTGGGTGTGTACCGTGCTCACGAACATGTCGATAACCCGACCACAATGGACAGGGAGGCGTTCGACCCTCGTAGCATCGACCCCGACTTCACCGCGTTGGTGTTTCCCGATGACATCCGCAACAAAGTGCTCCCCAAACGTTCGATGAAGCGTTACGTTCGCCGGCCAATTGCATACATGAACAGAAAACTGGAGGCTGCGAAAAAGGAAGGCATGACAGCTGATGGCCTTCGCCTGTTTGGCGAAGCCCTGCATGTTCTGGAAGATTACTTCGCGCACTCCAACTTCATCGAACTCAGCTTGCGGAAGCTGGGTTATGGAGAGGTATTGACATGGACTTCCCGAATCGAATCAAGGGAAGAAAGCCGTCATGAATGGCCCATCATCACCGGTAAGTTCGGCGCATTGGATATCGTCGGCAGTGTCAGCGACCCGCTGGCCAATCTGCTTTTCGGTGACGATGGTTCGCCGCCACCCGGGCCTGGTGAGCGCAGCGACTTTGACCAGGTCATGCTGATCTTACTGAAAGACGAAGAGCCCCTCCTGCTCCGCGCCTACGAACTATATCTGAGCGCGCGCGACTCCATAAAAAGCTCCACTTACTATCAATGGTTCGAGAAGGTCAGCGGAGCCGTTGAAGCGCCTGTGAAGGTCATTGAACAAGCCAGCAACCTCATCAGAAGACCACTTCTGAAATGGGCAGGCGACCACATCGCCAGCTTGCAGAGTCACCTGGATGGCGACCCGAATGAGGACGCCAGCATCATGGCAACCCATTCACAACTGGCCAAGGATCACGATACCCATCCCTTGCATACCTTGGCAGTGCGGCTGGCTGCGCAAGCGGTGAGCGATGTAGGCCACGCCATGTTCAATCACTGGATGGCAATGGGTGCCGAGAGGGGCGATCCACGGGCAGTTGCCGAAGCATTCATCGTTCATCCCAACGACACCAACTGGTACACGCAAATCGTCGATGAATGGGCAAGCGCGAACCCAGAAAGGGTTGAGCAAGCAAAATCGATCGAAACGCTCAGGCAGATTCAAAGCGACGATCTGGACAATGCGTTGAAAGCAATCAGGGGCGCTCTCGACAAGGCGGTAGAGCACATCGAGGAGATAGAGGAAATAACCGGCACCGATTACTGGGAGATCGTCAATCTACCCGACGCTGGGCCTGCGCCTTGGAGCCTGTAGCGCTAAAGCTTCAGTAATCCAGTAACCGCCAGACGTCATAGGCCGGCGTCTCGTACGGGTGGCTCTGCTTGAGCGCAGCCACGACCTGAGCAATCAGGTCGTCGGCCACCACAAGCTCCACCTTCCACTCCTCGACCACCTCGACCTGACCAGTCTGCCCGAGGAACGGCTGGCTGCCGTCCAACGGGCGGAACTGGCCCTGGCCCAGGGTCTGCCAGGCGCAGTGGTCGTAGTCGCCGATACGCCCGCCACCGGCGGCGAACACGGCGGCCTTGACCACTTCAACGTGGCTGGCCGGGACGAAGAAGGCGAGCTTGTACACGCCTTAGTTCACCCACACTCGCGCATTGCGGAACATACGCATCAGCGCAGCGTCTTCCTGCCACTCATCCGGGCGCCAGGAGTTCTGCACGGCGCGGAACATACGCTCCGGGTGCGGCATCATGATGGTCACGCGACCGTCACGGCTGGTCAGGCCGGTGATACCTCGCGGCGAGCCGTTCGGGTTGGCCGGATAGGCTTCGGTGACCTTGCCATGGTTGTCGACGTAGCGCAGGGCCACGCAACCGGACAGATCGGCTGCCAGCAGTGCCTCTTCGCTGGCGAACTCGGCATGGCCTTCGCCGTGGGCGATGGCGATCGGCATGCGCGAACCGGCCATGCCCTGCAGGAAGATCGAGTTGGACTTCTGCACCTCGACCATCGCCACGCGTGCCTCGAACTGCTCCGAGCGGTTGCGCACGAAGTGCGGCCAGTGCTCGGTGCCCGGAATCAGTTCGTGCAGGTTGGACATCATCTGGCAACCGTTGCACACGCCCAGGGCGAAGCTGTCGGTGCGCTCGAAGAAGGTCTGGAAGGCATCGCGGGCGCGGCTGTTGAACAGCGCCGACTTGGCCCAGCCTTCACCGGCGCCGAGCACGTCACCGTAAGAGAAACCACCGCAGGCGACCAAGCCCTTGAAGGCTTCGAAGTCGACGCGGCCAGCGAGGATATCGCTCATGTGCACGTCGATGGCGGCGAAGCCTGCGCGGTCAAAGGCGGCAGCCATCTCGACCTGGCCGTTGACGCCCTGTTCGCGCAGGATCGCCACTTGCGGGCGCACGCCCTTCTTGATGTATGGCGCGGCGATGTCGTCGTTGACGTCATAGCCCAGCTTAACCGACAGACCCGGGTTTTCTTCCTCGAGCAGCAGGTCGAATTCCTGGTCGGCGCAATCGGCGTTGTCACGCAGACGCTGGATCTGGTAGCTGGTTTCAGCCCACTGACGCTGCAGCATGCGACGGTCGTCGTCGAACAGCACTTCGCCGTTGAGGCTGATGGAGACTTCGCCGTTGTTGATCGGCTTGCCGATCACCGCGACGCACTCTTCGCCCAGGCCGGCAGCGCTGAACTGTGCCAGTACGTCCGGGGTGGCATCCTGGCGGACCTGGATGACCGCACCCAGCTCTTCGTTGAAGAGGATGGCGGCGACATCAGCCTTGCTGTCGGTCAGCGGGTCGAGGTGCAGGTCGAGGCCGCAGTGGCCGGCGAAGGCCATTTCCAGCACCGTGGTCAGCAGGCCGCCGTCGGAACGGTCGTGGTAGGCCAGCAGGTGGCCATCGGCGTTCAGGCCCTGGATCACGGCGAAGAATGCCTTGAGGTCTTCGGCGTCGTCGACGTCCGGTGCCTGGGCAGCGATCTTGCCGTAGGTCTGGGCCAGGATCGAGGCGCCCATGCGGTTCTTGCCGCGGCCCAGGTCGATCAGGATCAGGTCGGTCTCGCCCTTGTCCATGCGCAGCTGCGGGGTCAGGGTCTGGCGAATGTCGGTGACTGGGGCAAAGCCGGTGATGATCAGCGACATCGGCGAGGTGACGCTCTTCTCGACACCCTCTTCGCTCCACTTGGTCTTCATCGACATGGAGTCTTTGCCGACCGGAATGGTGATGCCCAGCTCCGGGCACAGTTCCATGCCGACAGCCTTGACGGTGTCGTACAGGCGCGCGTCTTCACCTGGGTGGCCAGCGGCGGACATCCAGTTGGCCGACAGCTTGATGTCGGACAGCTTCTCGATGCGCGAGGCGGCCAGGTTGGTGATGGTCTCGCCGATCGCCATGCGCCCGGAAGCCGGGGCATCCAGCAGTGCCAGCGGGGTACGCTCACCCATGGCCATGGCTTCACCGGTGTAGACGTCGAAGCTGGTGGCGGTGACGGCGCAGTCGGCCACCGGAACCTGCCACGGGCCGACCATCTGGTCGCGGGCAACCAGACCGGTGATGGTGCGGTCGCCGATGGTGATCAGGAAGCTCTTGCTGGCAACGGCCGGGTGGCTGAGCACGCGCTGTACGGCGGTGTCCAGGTCCAGCTGGCTCGGGTCGAAGTCATCGCCCAGCTCGGCTTCGCGGGTGACCGAACGGTGCATGCGCGGCGGCTTGCCCAGCAGCACGTCGAGCGGCATGTCCACCGGGGTGTTGCCGAAGTGGCTGTCGCTGACGGTCAGGTGCGGCTCTTCAGTCGCTTCACCGACCACGGCAAACGGGCAACGCTCGCGTTCGCAAATGGCCTGGAAGCGCTCGAAATCGACGGCGCTGACGGCCAGTACGTAACGCTCCTGCGATTCGTTGCTCCAGATTTCGTGCGGGGCCATGCCCGGCTCGTCGTTGGGCACGTTGCGCAGTTCGAAGCGGCCACCACGGCCACCGTCGTTGACCAGTTCCGGGAAGGCATTGGAGATACCACCGGCGCCGACGTCGTGGATGAAGGCGATCGGGTTCTTGTCACCCAGCTGCCAGCAGCGGTCGATGACTTCCTGGCAACGGCGCTCCATTTCCGGGTTTTCGCGCTGTACCGAGGCGAAGTCCAGGTCCGCCGAGCTGGCACCGGTGGCCACCGACGAAGCAGCGCCGCCGCCCAGGCCGATGAGCATGGCCGGGCCACCGAGCACGATCAGCTTGGCGCCGACAGTGATCTCGCCCTTCTGCACGTGGTCTTCACGGATGTTGCCCATGCCGCCGGCAAGCATGATCGGCTTGTGGTAGCCGCGCACTTCTTCACCATGCGGGGTGTCGATGGCTTGCTCGAAGGTACGGAAGTAGCCGGTCAGAGCCGGACGACCGAATTCGTTGTTGAACGCGGCGCCACCCAGCGGGCCTTCGATCATGATGTCGAGGGCGTCGACAATGCGCTCGGGCTTGCCGTAGGCCTGCTCCCATGGCTGCTCGAAGCCCGGGATGCGCAGGTTGGAAACGGTGAAGCCGGTCAGGCCGGCTTTTGGCTTGGCGCCACGGCCAGTCGCGCCTTCGTCGCGGATTTCGCCGCCGGAGCCGGTGGAGGCGCCGGAGAACGGGGCGATGGCGGTCGGGTGGTTGTGCGTCTCGACCTTCATCAGGATGTGCACCGGCTCCTTCACCGCGCCGTATTGGCGGGTTTCAGGGTTCGGGAAGAAGCGCCCGGCCACCGAACCGACGATCACCGAGGCGTTGTCCTTGTAAGCCGACAGCACGCCTTCGTTGTGCATCTGGTAGGTGTTCTTGATCATGCCGAACAGGCTCTTCTCTTGCGCCTGGCCGTCAATGTCCCAGCTGGCGTTGAAGATCTTGTGGCGGCAGTGCTCGGAGTTGGCCTGGGCGAACATCATCAGTTCGATGTCGTTCGGGTTGCGCTTGAGGCCCTGGAAGGCATTGACCAGGTAGTCGATCTCGTCTTCGGCCAGGGCCAGGCCCAGGTCGATGTTGGCCTTGGCCAGTGCGTCGCGGCCACCTTCGAGGATGTCGACCGAGGTCATCGGCTTGGGCTGGGCGTGGCTGAACAGGTCGGCTGCCTGCTCCAGCTTGGCCAGCACGCGCTGGGTCATGCGGTCGTGCAGTTCGGCAGCGATCAGCTCGGCGTCGGCGTCGCTCAGGCTGCCGGCCACGTAGTAGGCGATGCCGCGCTCCAGGCGCTGGATCGACTGCAGGCCGCAGTTGTGGGCGATGTCGCTGGCCTTGCTGGCCCATGGCGAGATGGTGCCCAGGCGCGGCACGACCAGGAACAGGCGGCCGGTCGGCTCCTGTACCGGCACGCTCGGGCCGTATTTGAGCAGACGGCCCAGCACCTGCTGCTGGTCGGCGGTCAGCTCGCCGTCAACGTCGGCGAAGTGGGCAAATTCGGCATACAAACCAGTAACAGCGGGGACTTTCTGGCTCAGTTGCTCGAGTAATTTACCGTGGCGAAAGGCAGAAAGGGCAGGAGCGCCGCGCAGGATCAACATCGTCGGGACAGCCTCAGGAAGGGGTGTGCTTAGAGGCCGTGCATTCTAGCCTAATTCGACGGCTTTCGGCACCCGCTCTACACCACGCCTGCCGGGCGGCGGAACCGGACTTCGGGGTCAAAAAAACACCGCGAATCTGCCTGCCTTTGTCCGCCCCTGCCGCGCCATAGCGAAAAAATCGCTACCAGACAAGCTAACCGTTGTCGAGATATGGCTGTGCCGGTCCTTTGCGTATACTGCAACCTATGTTCGCCCACACTGCTTTGCGCCAACGTTGCGCCAGATGGCTAATCGCAACCGGACTCTTTCTGCTGCTCGGTGCCTGCGTTGAAAAACCCAGCACCCTCGAGCGCGTGAAGGAGGACGGCGTGCTGCGCGTAATCACCCGCAACAGCCCAGCCACCTATTTCCAGGACCGCAACGGCGAAACCGGCTTCGAGTACGAGCTGGTCCAGCATTTCGCCGAAGATCTCGGCGTCAAGCTGCAGATCGAGACCGCCGACAATCTCGACGAACTGTACGACTCGCTCGGCAAGCCTTCCGGTCCGGTGCTGGCGGCGGCCGGCCTGGTCAGCAGTGACCGGCGCAAGGCCCAGGTCAAGTACTCGCACCCTTACCTGGAAGTGACCCCGCAGGTCATCTACCGCAACGGCCGTCCGCGCCCTACCGATGCCAAGGGCCTGGTCGGCAAGAAGATCATGGTGCTCAAGGGCAGCAGCCACGCCGACCAGCTGGCCGAACTGAAAAAGCAGTATCCGGGCCTGGAATACGAGGAATCCGACGCGGTCGAGGTAGTCGACCTGCTGCGCATGGTCGATGAAGGGCAGATCGACCTGACCCTGGTCGACTCCAATGAACTGGCAATGAACCAGGTGTACTTCCCCAACGTGCGGGTCGCCTTCGACCTGGGCGACACTCGCGATCAGCGCTGGGCGGTGGCGGCCGGTGATGACAACAGCCTGCTCAACGAAATCAACCAGTTCCTCGACAAGGCACAGAAGAACGGCACCCTGCAGCGCCTGAAAGACCGTTACTACGGCCATGTCGACGTACTTGGCTACGTCGGCGCCTACACCTTCGCCCAGCACCTGCAGCAGCGCCTGCCCAAGTACGAGAAGCACTTCAAGAGCTACGCCAAGGTCGAACAGGTCGACTGGCGCCTGCTGGCCGCCATCGGCTATCAGGAATCGATGTGGCAGCCTGAAGTTACCTCCAAGACCGGCGTGCGCGGCCTGATGATGCTGACCCAGCGCACCGCCCAGGCCATGGGTGTGTCCAACCGCCTGGACCCGAAACAGAGCATCCAGGGCGGCGCCAAGTACTTCATGAAGATCAAGGAAGAGCTCGACGACAGCATCCAGGAGCCAGACCGCACCTGGTTCGCTCTGGCCGCCTACAACGTCGGCACCGGCCACCTGGAAGACGCCCGCACCCTGGCCAAGCGCGAAAAGCTCAACCCGAACAAGTGGCTGGACGTGAAGAAGATGCTGCCGCGCCTGGCGCAGAAGCAGTGGTACCGGCAGACCAAGTACGGCTACGCCCGTGGCGGCGAGCCCGTGCACTTCGTGGCCAACATCCGCCGTTACTACGACATCCTCACCTGGGTGACCCAGCCACAGCTCGAAGGCCAGGTGGCCGAGGGCAACCTGCATGTGCCCGGAGTGAACAAGGACAAGCCGGCGGACCAGTCACCGCCGATGTAACTCAGGTCAGGCCTTGGCTCGACGGGCCTTGAAGAAGTCACTGAGGATCTGCCCGCACTCTTGCGCCAGCACCCCGCCTTCGACCATCACCCGATGGTTGAGAAAGCCCTGCCCGAAGAACTGCCCCTGGCTCTGCACGATGCCCGCCTTGGGCTCCAGCGCGCCATACACCACTCGCATCACCCGCGAATGCACGATCAGCCCTGCACACATGCTGCACGGTTCCAAGGTCACGTACAGGGTGCTGCCCGGCAGCCGGTAGTTGCTGGCAGCCTTGGCCGCCGCACGAATGGCGACCATTTCGGCATGGGCGCTGGGGTCGCTGTCGATGATCGGCCGGTTGAAGCCCTGGCCGATCACCTGGCCGTGCTGCACCAGCACCGCGCCCACCGGCACCTCGCCCATGGCCGCGCCCTCGGCGGCCAGGGCCAGGGCCAGGCGCATGAATTCCTGATCGCGGCTGCGATCGATGATCTGCGGGCGCATCAGACCACCGCGATCGCGGCCATCAGGCCGGTTTCCATGTGGTCGATGACGTGGCAGTGGAACATCCAGGTGCCTGGGTTATCCGCCACCAATGCGACCTGAGCGCGCTCGTTCTTGCCCAACAGATAGGTATCGGTAAAGTATTGCTCGGGGATCTGGCGGCGATTGGAGCCGATCACCTTGAAGCTCATGCCATGCAGGTGGACCGGGTGCTGGTACTGGGTCATGTTCTTCAGCTCGAAGATATAGCTCTTGCCCTTCTTCAGCGTGGCGATCGGCCGGTCAGCGCAGGTCTTGTCGGTGATGTCCCAGGCCTGGCCGTTGATCTGCCACATGCTCGACGGCTTGTCCGGATCGTCGTTCACCGAGACAGTCGCCGCCCATTCGAAATTGAAGTTCAGCTTCTCGGCATTCTCCAGGTCCGGCTCGGCGATCGGGTTCGCCGGCAGGGCCTTGGGCCACTCGCCCGGTGCGTCGGTACTGGCCACCGAGCGCAAGGTGCCCAGGCGCACGAAACCGTCGCGCAGGGAAACTTCCTCGCCCGCCTCGGGAATGCGGATGGCCAGGCAGATACGCATGCCCGGGCCGAGCCAATATTCATCATCCAGTGGCCGTGGGGTCACCGGGTTGCCATCGAGGGCATAGATTTTCGCCTCGCAGTTGCCTTTGAGGTTGAGGCGGTAGGTCCAGGTGTTGTCCAGGTTCAGCAGACGCACGCGCACCACCTGCCCAGCCGGCAACTCAGTGACGGAGTCAGCCTGGCCATTGATGGTGATCAGCCGCCCGGCGGTGCCGTTGCGTGCAGCCTCGCGGGGGATGCTGAAGGGCAGCCAGGCGCCCTGCTCGTCCACGTGCCAGTTCTTCAGGCTCAGGGTGCGCTCGTGCTTGAACCCGGTCGGCTCGCGCTCCTCGACGATCAGCGGGCCGACCAGCCCACGCCCAAGCTCCTCAGAGCTGCTGACATGGGGGTGGTACCAGTAGCTGCCGGCATCCGGCACGCGGAACTTGTAGTCGAAGTATTCGCCCGGCTTGACCGGCAGCTGCGAAACGTAGGGCACGCCGTCCATTTCCAGCGGCAAGCGGATGCCATGCCAGTGGATGGTGGTTTCCACCGGCAGATGGTTGATGAAGCGCACCCGCAGCCAGGTGCCCTGGCGTACGCGCAACTCGGTGCCCGGCGCCGAAGGGCCGAAGGCCCAGGCCTCGGTCTTGAAGCCCGGCACCAGCTCGACGTCCAGTGGCGCGGCGATCAGCTCGTAGTCATGCCCGGCATTGTCGTCCTCGACCTTGCCCAGCCAGTACCGGGCAGCGCCCCCGGCGCCCAGGCCAACCACAACCAGGCCGGTCAGGCCCTTGAGCATTTGTCGACGGGTGAAGGACATCGGTGCGGGTACCTCGCGTTCTGCGCAATCAAGCTGCCAGCACGGCTGGCGGTGAAGGGCGAATACGATACACCTGCAAATGGGAAATATTAAGTGAAGTATCCTGACATCCCGCTTCGTGACCGGCCGACAGGGGCTGAATACAAGCCCAAGACTGAACCAACACAGCACGATGATGTCGGATCGACACTATTGCCAGGTATTGATCAGATGTAAAAAATGTCTTCGCAATGGCACTTGCGGCCCGGACGACTCGCCTGCAGGGTGCACGCTCACCTGCCTTCTCTTAATGGAATGCGATGGTAAATGGACTTATCAGCTCACGTCCCTAGCTGGGGCGACATCGAACGCAACCTGGATCAGAAGTTCAGCGCCCTGAATCAGAGCGTCAGCAGTGGCTTGCGCAATGCCCATGACAGCTGGGACGGCTTCAACCGCCGCATAAGCGATGGCGCCAGCCAGGCCTATGGCGCTGTAGGCGGGCACCGGATCGATAACGTCCGGCAGGCAATGGCTTTGTCCTATCCCATGATGCAGTCAAATCTGTCGCGCAAATGGGCTTCGATCAACATCGATCAGATTCTGCCCGTACTGCTCAAGCTCGTGCAGGAAGTGGTAATGATTCTCGGCGGCAGCGTCGCCCTAGGTGGCGCAATCGGCGGTGCGGTGGGTTCTCTTGCCTTTGGCGTGGGTGCGGCACCAGGGGCGGTCGCAGGCAGCGGTATCGGCCTGCAGGTCGGCAACCTGATCCTGATGGCGCTGGGCCTGGCCGCCATCGCGGAGTATTTCTATCAAGGGCTTCCCACCTGCCTGGCCTCCATGCAAGAGGGGCTTGCTACCGCGTGGACCGCCGAAGACGGCTTGAAACCCTCGGGTCTCGACCCTTCTGGCGGCTCGGCGGCGCTGGTTCAGGAACGTACCGAACAAGCTGCAAGGCAACTGGCACGCGGACAAGAGCAGCTTGTGATGCTTCTGCTGATGGCGATCGTGACCTACCTGACCCGCGGGCAGATGAAAGCCGGCGTGATGGGTAGTGTGGAAAGCATCGCCAGCCGCAGTGCCAAGCTCCAGGCCGAGATTTCCAACAAGCAGTTGGCCAACTGGCTGGCGAAGAACGAAAGCAGGCTGCTGGCCGAACCTGAGTTGCAGATGAAAGCCGCGACACCGCTGAAGAAAGCGGAGCCAGAACTGCCCCCAGCAACGCAGGCCACTGAAAAAACCATTGCAGCGGCGCCCAAGAAGCTCATGAGCCTACGAGAGGCCGTGGGCAAGGACATGGCGGAGCGGTGGATTGCCGCAGGCCGTGCAAGAGCCAACATTCGGGACCCGCAGCTTTCGAAACTGCTCAGCGACGATCAGATAGGCGCGCTTTACGGCTACTCTACCAATGATGTGTACAAGGCGTATAACAAGGCAATGCGCGCAGGCACAGCCACGCCTGAAATCCTAGCCTTTGCCGAGCATGCAACCGAAGGTCTCGCACGCTTGCCTCGCTACTCAGGCGCCCAAACCTACCGTGGAACGGATCTTCCACAGGATGTGCTCAATCGGATGCAAATGGGCGCGGTGGAGACCGACATGGCATTCTTCAGCTCATCTGCGACGACACCGTTCACGGGTAATACCCAGATGGTCGTACGCGGCGTATCCGGCAGGGACATCAGTTTCCTCACGGAACTTCCCGAGGCGGAAGTACTGTTTGCGCCGGGTACATCTTTCAGGGTGCTGAACCGGATTGAGCAAGGCCCAACGACTCATCTCTTATTAGAAGAAGTTCTATGATCGACCTGCACAGCCCCACCCTCGAAATTGCCGAGTATGCCTACCGGTACAACCATTTGCTGCCAACGCACACCCCACGCGAGTCCGCAGGCCGTGCCTACGTGCACCCGCAATGGCAAAATTCGCGCGCCTGTACATTAACCCCCGATCAATCGCTCGACAGAGCCAAGGGTGCGTTGCTGGGCCTGGCCATTGGCGATGCCGTAGGCACCACGCTGGAGTTTCTGCCCCGCGATGCCAAGCATGTCGACGACATGGTCGGTGGCGGCCCGTTCAAGCTCAAGCCAGGTGAGTGGACCGATGATACGAGCATGGCGCTTTGCCTTGCGGACTCGTATCTGGCTTGCCTGCGATTTGACCATGCAGATTATCTCGAGCGCCTGTGCAGGTGGTACAAGCGAGGCGAAAACAGCGCAAACGGTGTCTGTTTCGACATCGGCAATGCTACACGGCTTGCCTTGGAAGGGTGGCTACGGCAAGGCCTGGACTGGATAGGCAATACCGAGCCGAATACAGCCGGCAATGGCTCGATCATCCGGCTCGCCCCGACCGCCATTTTCAGGCGCCACATGTTGCCATCAACATGGCGCGAAGCCCAAAGCCAGAGCCGGGCCACCCATCGGGCGCCCGAAGCAGTGAGCGGTTGCGAACTGCTGGGCGCGCAGCTGCACCTCGCCCTGAACGGCGCGGACAAGGATGAAATGTGCCGCCCTATGGTCTGCCCGCTGCAACCCCGCGTCACCCTTATCAACGCTGGCGAATACAAGGAAAAAAGCCGCGACCAGATACGCTCCTCAGGGTATGTCATCGACACCTTGGAAGCTGCGTTGTGGGCGGTCTGGAATACCGACAATTTCAGGGACGCAGTGCTTCTGGCGGCAAACCTGGCAGACGACGCCGACAGTGTGGCAGCCGTAGCGGGACAACTGGCCGGGGCGTTGTACGGGGTATCCGGTATGCCCGAGCAGTGGGTGAAGACAGTGGCGTGGTCCGAACGCATCCAGGATCTGGCCCAAGCGCTGCACGACCAGGCGCCTGAAAGCGACCCGTTCTATTCGCTGTGATCATGCGCCCGGCGGGGCAGACTGCAGAATGACAAAGGCCCGCGATTACGCGGGCCTTTGTGTACTACTCGTCATCTGACACTGGCTACAGCCGTATGCCGGATCATTCCCACTCGATGGTGGCTGGCGGCTTGCTCGACACGTCGTAGGTGACGCGGGAGATACCGTCGATTTCGTTGATGATACGGCCGCTGACGGTTTCCAGCAGCTCGTATGGCAGGTGTGCCCAACGCGCGGTCATGAAGTCCACGGTCTCGACGGCACGCAGTGCGACGACCCAGGCGTAGCGACGGCCGTCGCCGACGACGCCGACCGACTTGACCGGCTGGAATACCACGAATGCCTGGCTGGTCTTGTGGTACCAGTCAGCCTTGCGCAGTTCTTCGATGAAAATGTGGTCGGCGCGACGCAGGATGTCGGCGTATTCCTTCTTCACTTCACCGAGGATGCGCACGCCCAGGCCTGGGCCCGGGAACGGGTGGCGATAGACCATGTCGTACGGCAGACCCAGCTCCAGGCCGATCTTGCGCACTTCGTCCTTGAACAGCTCACGCAGCGGCTCGACCAGCTTGAGGTTCATTTCCTCTGGCAGGCCACCGACGTTGTGGTGCGACTTGATCACGTGGGCCTTGCCGCTCTTGGCGCCGGCCGACTCGATCACGTCCGGGTAGATGGTGCCCTGGGCGAGGAACTGGATGTTCTCCAGTTTGCTGGCTTCGGCATCGAAGATATCGATGAAGGTGCGGCCGATGATCTTGCGTTTCTTCTCAGGGTCCGCTTCGCCTTCCAGGTTGTCGAGGAACTGCTTTTCAGCGTCGGCACGGATCACCTTGACGCCCATGTTCTCCTTGAACATGGCCATCACCTGGTCACCTTCGTGCAGGCGCAGCAGGCCGTTGTCGACGAATACGCAGGTCAGCTGGTCGCCGATGGCGCGGTGCAGCAGCGCGGCAACCACCGAGCTGTCAACGCCGCCGGACAGGCCCAGCAGGACGTTGGCCGAACCGACTTGCTCACGCACCTGGGCAATGGCGTCTTCGACGATGTTGGACGGGGTCCACAGGGCTTCACAGCCGCAGATGTCCTGCACGAAGCGGGACAGGATGCGACCGCCCTGCTTGGTGTGAGTCACTTCCGGGTGGAACTGCACGCCGTAGTAGCCGCGCGAATCGTCGAACATGCCAGCGATTGGGCAGCTCGGGGTGCTGGCCAGCACGTGGAAGTTGCCTGGCATCTGGGTGACCTTGTCGCCGTGGCTCATCCACACGTCCAAGCCCAGTACGCCGTCGTCGTCGACGTGGTCTTCGATGCCGTCGAGCAGGCGGCTCTTGCCGACCACGTCGACGCGGGCATAGCCGAACTCACGCAGGTCGGAACCTTCGACCTTGCCGCCCATCTGCTCGGCCATGGTCTGCATGCCGTAGCAGATGCCCAGCACCGGCACGTTCAGGTCGAACACAGCCTGCGGGGCGCGTGGGCTATTGGCTTCGTGGACCGACTCGGGGCCGCCGGCGAGGATGATGCCGCGTGGGTTGAATTCGCGGATCGCTTCATCGTCCATGTCGAACGGGTGCAGTTCGCAGTACACGCCGATTTCGCGCACGCGGCGGGCGATCAGCTGGGTGTACTGGGAACCGAAATCGAGGATCAGGATGCGGTGAGCGTGAATGTCGAGGGCCATGACTCAATCTCGTCAGTGGAAATCGGAAACGACGCGGGGCTGTAACGACAGCCCCGCTTGCTAATTTTGCTGGGCTTCGTACGATATGTGCCTACGCGTCGATCATGCTGCGTTGAAAACAGGCTCGGAATGCTCATTTGCAACCAGCAAACTCCGCTTCCTCGCCTGTTTTCGCCTTGCCTGATCGCCGCTCGGCTACATTTCGTACGAACCCAAGAAGCCTCAGCCTACGCGGTAGTTAGGGGCTTCTTTGGTGATCTGCACGTCATGCACGTGGGACTCGGCCATGCCGGCACCGGTGATGCGCACGAATTCCGGCTTGGTGCGCATCTCTTCGATGGTCGCGCTGCCGGTGTAGCCCATGGACGAACGCAGGCCGCCCATCAGCTGGTGGATGATCGCGGCCAGGGCGCCTTTGTAAGGAACACGGCCTTCGATACCTTCCGGTACCAGCTTCTCGGCGCCGGCCGAGGAGTCCTGGAAGTAACGGTCGGACGAGCCTTGCGCCTGTGCCATGGCACCCAGCGAGCCCATGCCGCGGTAGGCCTTGTAGGAACGCCCCTGGAACAGCTCGACTTCGCCCGGTGCTTCTTCGGTACCGGCGAACATCGAACCCATCATCACGCAGGAAGCACCGGCAACGATGGCCTTGGACAGGTCACCGGAGAAGCGGATACCGCCGTCGGCGATCAGTGGCACGCCAGTGCCTTCCAGTGCAGCGGCGACGTTGGCGATGGCGCTGATCTGCGGCACGCCGACACCGGCAACGATACGGGTGGTGCAGATCGAGCCTGGGCCGATACCGACCTTGACGGCGTCGGCGCCGGCTTCAGCCAGGGCCTTGGCCGCAGCGCCGGTGGCGATGTTGCCGCCGATCACCTGCACTTGCGGATAAGTTTCTTTCACCCAGCGAACGCGGTCGATCACGCCTTTGGAGTGACCGTGCGCGGTGTCGACCACCACCACGTCAACGCCGGCGGCAACCAGAGCGGCAACGCGCTCGCCGGTGTCCTTGCCGGTGCCGACCGCAGCGCCGACGCGCAGGCGGCCCTGGTCGTCCTTGCTGGCCAGCGGGTAGGCCTTGGCCTTTTCGATATCCTTGACGGTCATCATGCCCTTGAGGTTGAACTTGTCGTCAACGATCAGGACCTTTTCCAGGCGGTGCTTGTGCAGCAGCTCGCGGACTTCGTTCTTGTCGGCGCCTTCGCGGACGGTGACCAGACGCTCTTTCGGCGTCATCACGTCGCGGACCTTGGCGTCCAGACGGGTTTCGAAGCGCACATCACGGGAGGTAACGATGCCGACCAGGTCGCCGTTCGCCAGTACCGGAACGCCGGAGATGTTGTTCAGGCGGGTCAGGTCGAACAGGTCGCGAACAGTGGCGTCGGCGTCGATGGTGATCGGGTCCTTGACCACGCCAGCCTCGAACTTCTTGACCTTGCGCACTTCGCCGGCCTGCTGTTCGATGGTCATGTTCTTGTGGATGATGCCGATGCCGCCTTCCTGGGCCATGGCGATGGCCAGGCGCGCTTCGGTGACGGTATCCATGGCAGCGGAAACCAGCGGAATGTTCAGCTCGATGCCACGAGTCAAACGGGTCTTGAGACTGACTTCATTGGGCAGTACCTCGGAGTAGCCAGGTACAAGGAGGATATCGTCGAAGGTCAGGGCTTCTTGGCTGATACGCAGCATCGCGGGGGCTCCCGGGCGGGAAAAATGGAAGCGCGCCATTATACTCATCCACGGCGCGCCGCTCAATGCAAAATAAGGGCCTTCGGTCAGCCTTGTGGCACTTTTACCTGCACCACCGCCACCGGCTGGTCGAGCCAGTCGGCAAAGCTGTCGAGAAAGGCCTGGGTGAACCCGGCCTCGCCCCAGTTGTTGAAGATGAACCCAAGGTTGGAAAAGGCACATGGCTGCAGGTAAATGAAGCCATTGATGTCGTCCTCATGGCCGCACAGCGGGCAGGTGAAGTTGTCGCTCACCGCCGGCATCCACTCTTCCAGGCTCTCGAACAGCGGCTCGCCGACCTCGCGCCGGCATTCCGGGCAACCGGCCTCCTCAAGGAACCCCTCGGTCGGGGTATAGATGCAACGCTTGAGCATCACTTCCAGGCCATTGACCTGCTCGCCGAACGGCAGCTTTTCAGGATGCAGGGCGACCTTGCGCGCGCCCGCCGCCAAGGCATGGCCCATGCGGTTGCCGGTGCGCCCGCAAGTGGTCAGTTGTTCTTCGACGATCTTCTCGCGCACCAGCCAGCGCAGGATGGCGCGGGCACGGGCTTCGTGCACCTCGACGGTGGACAGCTTGGGGACAATGATGCTCTGGGTGTTCATGAACGAAGCGGGCCTGCGGACTGCGGTAATCCTGCAATTCTACAGCTCAGCCGCTCAGGTAGCGACCGATCAGCGCCAGGCCGCTGGCCAGCACCAGCCAGGTGACCAGGCGCACGAAGGCTTCGCGGGACAGTTTCAGGGTCAATCGGCGGCCCACCCAGAGACCGATGAACATCACCGGCAGCAGGCAGGCGGCGAGCAGTAACAGGCTGGTGTCGGCGTACACGCCGGCAATCAGGAACAGGGTCAGGCGCACGATGGTGCTGCAGCTGATCAGGGCACTCTGGGTCGCGCGCACCTGCTCCTTTATATCCAGGCGTGCGCTCAGGTAGATCGCATAAAGGAAACCGCCACTGCCGAACAAGGCGCCGAACAGCCCGCCAACCGTGCCCATGGGCACCGCCCAAAGGCCCGACAACCTGGCCGGGCGCACCGTCACCGCCAGGCCGTAGATCGCATAGGCGGTGACGAACAGTCCCATCAGCAGCAACAGCAGCTCGGACTTCAGGTGCAGCAGGAACACCACGCCCAGGGTGCAACCCACGGCCATGCACGGCAACAGGCGCAGCAGCTCGCCGCGCACCACGTCGCGGCGTGATGGCAACAGGTTGCCGAAGGCGGCGACGAAGTCGAGCAGCACCAGCAACGGGATGATCTGCGACAGAGGCATGAAGTGGATCAGCATCGGGCCAGCCACCAGCGCAGTACCGAAGCCGGCGATGCCGAAGACGATGTAGGCGGCGCCGACACCGAGCAGGATGGGCAGCCATTCAAGACCGGAAAACGACAGTTGGGCGAGCATGGCAAGAATTCCTGGGAGAAAGGCAAAGGTTAGCCAGCCATGAGCGATGCCGACTAATATGCCTTTATCGCCATACCCATCTCGAAAAGGCATGACATGACGTCGATCCGCCAATTGCGTTACTTCGTGGAAATCGCCGAATGCGGCAGCTTCAGCGGTGCCGCCGAGCGGCTGTACATCGCCCAGTCGGCACTGAGCCGGCAGATCAAGGAGCTGGAGCAGCAACTGGGTACCCCACTGTTCGAACGCACCGCGCGCCTGCCGCGCCTGACGCTGGCCGGCCAGACCTTCCTGCAACGTGCGCGGCGCTTGCTGGCCGACCTGGCGCAGGCTGAGCAGGTAACCCGCGACATTGGCGAAGGGCTGCAAGGCAGCCTGCGCCTGAACCACTCCAGCACGGTACCGCTGACCGGCCCATTGCTGGCTCGCCTGGGCGGCTACCTGAGGGGCAACCCGGGAATTGCGCTGGAGATCGCCCAGCAGTCGTCGGAGGCGCAGCTGGAGGATATTGCTGCGGGGCGCCTGGATATCGGCCTGCTGCGCTTGCCGGTGCTGCGCCAGCATGAAGGCGTGGTGCTGCATGAGCTGTTCAGCGAACCCTTGCTGCTGGCGGTTGCAGCCGGGCATCCACTGGCCGCTGCAGCGCAAGTGAAGCTTGAGCAGCTGCGTGAGGAGCGCTTTATTTCCATCCCGCATCGGGATCGCGGCGGGCTGAGCTACCTGTCGGCCTCACTCTGCATGGATGCTGGCTTTTTCCCGCGAGCGGCGCAGGTGCTGTCGCGCAAGACGACGCAGCTGCAGCTGATCCAGGCGGGATTCGGGGTGGCGCTGTTGCCAGAGTGCATGCGCGAGATTGCACCGGCCTCGGTCAGCTTGGTGGCGCTGGAGGGGGGAAGCGAGAGTACCGTGGCACTGGCCTGCCGACGCGATGCGGGACAGATGGTGCGCCAGTTCGTGGCAGCGATGCATGACTGACTGGTCCCATCGCTGGTGAGTTCCCCTGCAGTTACTGCGCTGGGCTGAGCCAATGCGAGGTCACTGTGGGGGGGCTTGTGTCGCGAAAGGGCCGCAAAGCGGCCCCGGCAATTTATATGGCGGAGCTGAAAACCTGGGACCGCTCTGCGGTCCTTTCGTGACACAAGGCCGCTCGCACAAGGTCCGCGACAAGGCTGACGAAAGGGGCAAGACAGACAACCAGGGCCGATGTCCTTTATGATGCTGACCATGATCAAAGACCCTTTCGAACGACTCGGCCTGGACCGCGAGGTCCTCACCGTCAGCCAACTCAACGGCCGCGCTCGCGTGTTGCTGGAAGACGTGTTCCGCAGCGTGTGGGTGGAAGGTGAGATATCCAACCTCGCCCGCCCGGCCTCCGGCCACATGTACTTCACCCTCAAGGACAGCGGTGCCCAGGTGCGCTGTGCCCTGTTCAGGCAGAACGCCACCCGCGTGCGCCAGGCCCTGCGTGATGGCTTGGCGGTGCGCGTGCGCGGTAAGGTCTCGCTGTTCGAAGGGCGTGGCGACTACCAGCTGATCCTCGACACGGTCGAGCCGGCCGGTGATGGCGCCCTGCGCCTGGCCTTCGAGGCGCTGAAGGAGAAGCTCGGCGCCGAAGGGCTGTTCAGTGCCGAGCGCAAGAAGCCGCTGCCGGCCCATCCGCAACGCATCGGCATCATCACCTCGCCCACTGGCGCAGTGATCCGCGACATCATCAGCGTGTTCGGCCGCCGGGCACCGCAGGTCGAGCTGAACCTGATCCCCACTGCCGTGCAGGGCCGCGAGGCGATCAACCAGATCGTCCGCGCCTTGCAGCAAGCTGACCGGCTGGGCTTCGACGCGCTGATCCTGGCCCGCGGTGGTGGTTCGCTGGAAGACCTCTGGTGCTTCAACGAAGAAGCCGTGGCGCGTGCCGTGGCCGCCTGCGTAACGCCAATCGTCAGCGCCGTCGGCCACGAAACCGATGTGTCGATCAGCGACTTCGTCGCCGACGTACGAGCGCCTACGCCTTCGGCTGCCGCAGAGCTGCTGGCCCCCGACAACAGCGGCCTGCAGCAGCGCCTCGACGGCCTGCAGCGGCGCCTGCTGCTGCGCATGCAGAACCGCCTGACCCACGACCGCCTGCGCCTGGAGTCGCTGACCCGGCGCCTGCGCCATCCCGGTGAACGCCTGCGCCAGCAAGCGCAACGCCTGGATGACCTGGACATGCGCCTGCGCCGCGCCTTCATGCTCAACCTCAACCAACGCCGCGAGCGCCTGGCACGCCTCGATACACGCCTGGCCGCGCAGCATCCGGGGCGCACGCTGAAGCTGCTGGAGCAGCGCCTGGACAGCCTCGCCGAACGCTTGCCACGGGCCATGCGCGAAGTGCTCAAGGACCGCCGCCAGCGCTTCCAGGCACAACTGCAGACGCTGCAGGTAGTCAGCCCGCTGGCGACCCTGGCCCGTGGCTATAGCATCCTCCTCGACGAGCAGGGCCAGGCCATTCGCAGCGCCGAGCAGACCCGCAACGGCCAGCGCCTGACCGCCCGCCTGAACGAAGGCGAGTTGCTGGTTCGCGTCGAAGACAATCACCTGACCCCGGTCACCCTCTCTTTACTGGACTGACACATGCCTCGCCTGTTCGCGCCCCTGCTCGCCCTCTCCCTCATGCTGCTGACCGCAGGCGCCCAGGCCAGCTACATCACCCGCACCCTGAACAAGCCCGTGCCCGGTGGCGTAGCGGTGGTCGACCTCGGCCCGGCGGCAACAGCGCCGAACGCGCGCTTCGATGGCAAGCCGGTGCTGGTGGTCAAGGAGCAGGACAACTGGCTGGCCATCGTCGGCATCCCGCTGACCCAGAAGCCCGGCACTGCCGTGCTGACCCAGGGCGGCCGCAGCCTGCCCTTCAGCGTTGGCAGCAAGAAGTACCCCGAGCAGCACATCACCTTGAAGAACACCCGCCAGGTCAACCCGAACCCGGACGACCTCAAGCGCATCGACCGTGAACTGGCCGAGCAGATCAAGGCGTATCGCAGCTTCAGCCCGGTGCTGCCGAGCAACCTGATCCTCGACAAACCCGTCAGCGGGCCGTTGTCGAGCAAGTTCGGCGTGCGTCGCTTCTTCAACGGCGAGGAACGTAACCCGCATGCCGGGCTCGACTTCGCGGTGCCGGCCGGCACGCCGATCAAGACCCCGGCCAACGGCAAGGTGATCCTGGTGGGCGATTACTTCTTTAACGGTCGTACGGTGTTCGTCGACCATGGGCAGGGCTTCATCAGCATGTTCTGCCACATGTCGAAGATCGATGTGAATGTTGGCCAGCAACTGCGCCGAGGGGATGTGGTCGGGCGCGTGGGCTCCACTGGGCGAGCGACCGGGCCGCACATGCACTGGAATGTCAGCCTGAACGATGCGCGGGTGGACCCGGCGATCTTCATCGGTGCCTTCCAGCCCTGAGATTGGCGGCGCCTGCTTCGCGGGCATGCCCGCTCCCACAGG
Source organism: Pseudomonas sp. SMN11 (assembly GCF_052041945.1). NCBI lineage: Bacteria > Pseudomonadati > Pseudomonadota > Gammaproteobacteria > Pseudomonadales > Pseudomonadaceae > Pseudomonas > Pseudomonas sp. SMN11. The sequence continues at coordinate 37,649 of NZ_JBKGGW010000024.1, forward strand.
GAACGCGAAACCCTGTGGGAGCGGGCGAGCCCGCGAAGAGGCCAGCACAGCCAACATCACTTTCACTGTGTTGCGCCATCGAAAAATACTGCGCAAAAAATAAAAAGGCCATCACATATTTCAGCGATAAAATCTCGCCATTGAGCTTTTTTTAAGCATTCCTCTCAATTTTTTTCCAACGCTTGCCATCCCCCACCCCACTGGTTAGGGTTGAGGCATGAAAACCTTCAGCACCCTCATCCTGCTCCGACAACATCGCAGCCTCTGCCTGGTCAGCGCCCGACTACCAGGTTGATTCGCGTCGCCTCGCCTCTTCATCTCGTTACAGCTCGGCAGGCCCGATCTCGGCCGCACACAAAAGGATTGCTTCCATGACCATGCTCAAAGACCCATCGAAGAAATACCGCGCTTTCCCGACCATCGACCTGCCTGACCGTACCTGGCCGTCGAAGACCATCACCGAGGCGCCGATCTGGTGCAGCTCCGACCTGCGTGATGGCAACCAGTCGCTGATCGAGCCGATGGACTCGGAAAAGAAGCTGCGTTTCTGGAAGACCCTGGTGCAGGTTGGCGTGAAGGAAATCGAAGCCTCGTTCCCGTCGGCCTCGCAAACCGACTTCGACTTCGTGCGCACCCTGATCGAAGACGGCCACATCCCGGACGACACCACCATCCAGGTGCTCACCCAGGCCCGTGAAGACCTGATCGCCCGCACTTTCGAGTCGCTGCGCGGTGCGAAGAAGGCCATCGTCCACCTGTACAACGCCACCAGCCCGTCGTTCCGCCGCATCGTCTTCAACCAGGACAAGCAAGGCGTGAAGGACATCGCGGTGAACGCCGCCAAGCTGTTCGTCAAGTATGCCGCCCAGCAGCCGGAAACCCAGTGGACTTTCCAATACTCGCCAGAAACCTTCAGCGCCACCGAGATGGAGTTCGCCAAGGAAGTCTGTGACGCGGTCATCGAAGTGTGGAACCCGACGCCTGAGCACAAGGTCATCCTCAACCTGCCGGCCACCGTGGAAGTGTCCACGCCGAACATCTACGCCGACCAGATCGAATGGTTCTGCCGCAACGTCAGCCGCCGCGACAGCGTGATCATCAGCCTGCACTGCCACAACGACCGCGGTACCGGCATTGCCGCCACCGAACTGGGCCTGATGGCCGGCGCCGACCGTGCCGAAGGTTGCCTGTTCGGTAACGGCGAGCGTACCGGCAACGTCGACCTGGTGACCCTGGCCCTGAACCTCTACACCCAAGGCATCGACCCACTGCTGGACTTCTCCGACATCGACGGCGTGCGCAAGGTGGTCGAAGAGTGCAACCAGCTGCCGGTGCACCCACGTCACCCATACGTCGGCGACCTGGTCCACACCGCGTTCTCCGGCTCGCACCAGGACGCCATCCGCAAGGGCTTCGCCAAGCAACAGGAAGGCGAACTGTGGGAAGTGCCGTACCTGCCGATCGACCCGGCCGACATCGGCCGCAGCTATGAGGCGGTGATTCGCGTCAACAGCCAGTCGGGCAAAGGCGGTATCACCTACCTGCTCGAGCAGGAATACGGCATCAGCCTGCCACGCCGCATGCAGATCGAATTCAGCCAGGTTGTGCAGGGTGAAACCGACCGCCTGGGCCTGGAAATGACCGCCCAGCAGATCTATAGCCTGCTGCACAAGGAATACCTCCAGGCCAACGCCCCGTATGCACTGGTCAGCCACCGCCTGCAGGAAGAAAACGGCAACAGTGCCGTGGAAGTGGAAGTCGCCGGTGAAGGCGAAACCACGCTGCACTGGCGCGGCAAGGGCAACGGCGCCCTGGAAGCCCTGGTTGCCGGCCTGCCGGTATCCGTGGAGATCATGGACTACAACGAGCACGCCATCGGTGCGGGCACCAACGCCAAGGCCGCTGCCTACATCGAACTGCGCGTGGCCGGCGGCCGCCCGGTGCATGGTGTAGGTATCGATGAGAACATCACCACGGCCAGCTTCAAGGCGCTGTTCAGCGCACTGAACCGCTCGCTGAGCCAGCAGGAAGCCAAGGCCGCGTAACTCCCCGGCAAACCCCAAAAAGCCCGCATCTATGATGCGGGCTTTTTTTTACCTTAGATTCACCAGTTGGACTGTCAACCAGCATAAAGAACTGTTTAAGAAAAATCAGGCCCGTCAGTATGGGGACTACCTATCTTCACTTTCAACGAAGCGACTGCCATAGGTGCGAGCCCTAAACCTACGGGCACAGTACCCGCAAGTATGGCTACTGCACTGCCGAAATAACTGCTTATCAGCCCTGCCAATGGGACAGAAAGCAGCATCGAAACTTTGAAGAGTGCACTGGTAATTCCGGTGACTCTACCAAGCAAATCCGCGGGTACCAGCGCCTGCCTCAATGTCCAAGCTGTAATGATCACATAGGCCCCAAAGAAGCCCACGAAAAAGGCCGACACATAGTAAGATTCAACCGTTCCTAGTCCAAGTGGCGACACCCCTGATGCAGCCATTCCCGCAGTGCATGTGCACACGGCAATGTGGGAATTTACTGCTCTCATCATCCTCGGCGTGACTAAACCGGAAAAAATAGAACCCAAAGCATATGAAACCAAAAGGAATGGTGTTTCGCTGAGGTTGAGTACACCGCTATCCGCAGCACTCAGGAGCACGAAAAAAAGATAAATAGCTGTGAAGGCATTATTGCCCACGACGATATAAACAACATGCACCAGCGGCTTGTTTTGCACAAGTACCCTAAAGCTCGACATAAAGGAAGTCGGGACAACGGGGGCGATGCGAGGCGGCAGCTTCAAACAGGAGTAGCGATACAGAAAACTTGAAAGCAAAAAACAAATCGAAGCACCAATAAATACTACCGCCGAATTTTGTAACATCAAAATAGACGAGACAGCGACGGGCGATAGGATGAGCGCACATTGTTCGACGACAAGTAATCCTGCATTCATGCGCGGGAGCAAATCTCTATGGACGATACGGGGCATTATGCAGGCGCGAAGATTGCTAAGTATGTATGTCCCGATGGATATCACACTCAAGAGAATAAACGTCTCTAATAGAGACCACTCCCCTCGCCGAATCGTATAGAAAGCCACATCACAGCACAGGGCCAGCGCTACTAAGAAACCTAAGTCTCGCGGGCAAACGGCATCTACAAGCTTCCCAGCCAAATAACCAAAGGCAACCGGACCTAAATAAACGGTCGCTCTTAGCAGCGCGGAGACAACTTCATCCCCCGGTCTACTTAGCATGCTTAACGGCACGTAGATAAAAACCACCTGCACCGCACACGCCTCGACAAAGAAAGCAAGAAGCAGACCTGCCATTGCCTTTGAATGATCACTCATAATTAACTAGTTCTAAATTAAATCAGAGAAGCCTAATTCGCGGCCGCTCTACCGTCAACCAGGAGATCGGGCTCAATTGTCACCTCATAGTGACAAATTTATCCATGGAAAAGTAAATGTAAAAAAATAATGCAGAGCATTGAGTTTTTACCAAGTGTGACTAAGACTGAATCAGCAACTCATCCACAACAACAAAAACGGAGTTTGTGATGTCAAGAAAAAAAACTGTAGGAAGTTTCCGAAAACTATTATTCAACGGCAAGCTGGACCTGATCCTGGAGGCCCACAATGGGCTCTCCGCTAGAATAGTCGAGGAGACGGGGTATCCAGCTATTTGGGCATCGGGACTCGCTATTTCCTCAGCGATGGGGCTTCGCGATTGCAATGAAGCATCATGGAGTCAGGTCATGGAGGTCGCTCAATGCATAGCTGACGCAGTAAATATCCCTGTTCTTTTCGACGGAGATTCAGGCTTCGGTAATTTCAATAATGTAAGGCACATAGTTAAGCGCCTGTCGCACTATGGGATAGCCGGAGTTTCTTTAGAAGACAAACAGTTTCCTAAAATGAACTCGTTCGTCAGCCAAGAGCACGCACTTAGTAGCGTGGATGAATTTTGTGGAAAGATTAAAGCTGCGCAGGACTCGAAACGGGATGATGACTTTATTGTTATTGCTCGTACAGAAGCATTGGTAGCCGGAATGAGTGTACAGGCGGCTTTGAAACGAGCGGAGCAGTACTACGAAGCAGGTGCCGATGGAATTTTCATACACTCCAAAGAGACAGATGGATTCGACATATTGGAATTCAGTAAGTGCTGGGCAGGACGCTGCCCTTTGATAGTCGCCCCAACAACCTATAAAAACGTGTCGACAGAGCTACTACAGGAAGTTGGGATCTCGGTGTATATATGTGCAAACCAAATGATGCGGGCCTCACTGCTTGCAATGCGAAATGCAGCAGCACAAATTCAGGCAGACAATAGCATCCGCAACATCGACAATAACATCTGTTCGCTCGCCGAAGTATTCCAACTTATGAACTACGACGAACTAAAACATGCGGAGCGGATTTATGCTCGACAAGAAAGCTAGCATGCGGGCTGCCTGCCACATGCTCAAAACAATCATGCTTGAATGTAAAAAAGTAAAACTTAGCAACGGCGAAACACTCTTGGAGCACTCGCTTTGGAGTGCCCATCAGGCATTGACTGAGGGCTGTGCGGAAGAACTGATTGTCGCAGCATTGTTTCACGACATTGGGCATTACCTATGCAACAGTGACCCGGAAATGACTCCATATGAAAAGGACTGCCAGCATGCTGATCTGGGTGCCCAATGGCTAAATCGATGGTTCCCTCAGTCAGTCTGCTTGCCCATTCAACTCCATATCGATGCAAAGCGATACTTAATCACCCTCGATAAGAGTTATAACGACCAATTGAGTTCGGGATCACTGTCAAGCTTACACAACCAAGGGGGAAGCATGACAAGTGAAGAAATCTTGGCATTTCAAAGCAAGCCATACCACCATGACGCGCTATCCATCCGAAAGTTTGATGATACGCCGTATAACAACGGATTCGTGAGTGCGTATTCAAGGTATGAAAAAATCATCATGGCCGTGATGAGGTGATGAATGAAAAGGACAATATTGGATGCTCATGTACATCTGCTCATGTGGAAGCAGCAAGCAGAGCCGGATTGGGACTCAGTGAGCCAGACGCTCAAAGTGGCAAATTTAAATGAGCTCGATGCAATCTGCATCACCGAACACATTGAAGCTGATGCTTACGAAAAACTAATGCTGGGCCTATTCTGCAGCAATCGCCTCGGTGGTAGTACGCAGGGAGACGGCTCAATTATTTGTAACGGTGTACTTGTGTTACCGGGTGCAGAGCTACATCTCGCGAACAATATGAACATTGGCGTGCATGCTGACCTCGAAACACTGCTGAGTCTCGATCGACGAGCGAGAGCGTATACCATGGATACACTTCATGGACTGCTAGAGAAGCGAGGCCGACCTTTTAAACTAGTAGCGCACCATGTTTTTTGGCCAGGTAAGACATGCTCAGATCTTGTAACTTTAAAACGCTGCATAAACGCGATCGAGGTCCCGGCCAAAGACCTCACAAACATAAATAAATACCTGACATTAGCATCGACATTAAATCTCGACACTACAGGAGGTTCTGACTCTCACTCATTCATATCCATAGGCACTTGTAAAACACTTCTAAATGAAGATAACACACACAGTCCACTCACCCTAAAAAAATGGCTCCACAGCCATCACACAACGCACGAACCGGATCGCGACTCATTGCGTTTAACTGCTTTGGCTAGGATTCATCGTCAAACCGACACAGCGAGAAGGGAACCATGAACAACAAAATAACTATTTGCAAAACTAACCTTGAGAGACTCCTTGCTTCGAGAAAGATGACCATGTCTCACATTTGTGATGTGGAGCTTGATGACAAATTCGCTTACTTCGAAAGTATTGAGCAGTTGAGAGAGCTTGCTAGCTACTTGGCATTGCCGCTGAGCGATCTTTTTTTAGGTTCTACTGCTACCGACTTGGATAATGGCGTAAAAATAGCTAGACGAGGAACTGGTTTCAAGCGTGAAGAGATCAGAAATGGTACTCATTGCTACACTTATGAGCATTTGGTTACAACCAATCAAGACTCTCGATTAATGGCTTTACGACTGGATGTACGCGCCAACGACTTCCAATGTATGTCTTTGAATGGCGGGCACGCATCAAAGGAAGTTGTATACGTAACTAAAGGGAGCGTGCGGGTTCGGTGGCTGGACTCTGACAATGAGTTTAAAGAAGGGATATTGAACGAAGGCGACTCCATCTTCATTCTCCCCGATGTACCTCACGGATTTGTCAGCAACATACCTGGTGAGAAATCAGAAATTATCGCCATCAACTATGGCTAGCATTGAAAACAAAATACCCGGTGGCATAGGATAATTTTCACACTAGCCACCTTCTAGAAAACTAGTAACTGACGCAAGCTCCACCGGCACGCATCAAGCATGCCGTGCTGCACTCCTTTATCTACTTGAAACTGCAACTATGCATGCCTTGTGAATTATAGAGGATCAAACCATGACTATCACCGTCGGATTAATTGGCCTAGGTCAAATGGGTCATGCCATATGCCATCGACTTCTAGACACTGGCGTCGAGGTATTAGTCCACAACCGCACATACGAAAAGCTGAAGAACTGATACGCCGAGGCGCACTTTGGAAAACCAACTTGAGAGAGCTCGCAGATAACGCAAACATTATTCTTGTATGTGTTAGCGGAGAAAGTGCACTACGGGCAATCTATTACTCAGATACTGACGGACTGCTTTACTCGCTCAAAGAAGGAAAAGTCGTAGTTGACTTCAGCACCTTGTCAGCGGAGTCTGTGATCAAACTACATGAAGCGTTCGGAAATATCGGTGTGAGTTATATCGAATGCCCGGTCTCTGGGGGAGTAGTGGGCGCTCTCGAGGGAAAATTATGTTCCATTGTCTCAGGTAGTGAACAAGCCTACTCATCGGTACATCCCATACTCATAAAAATCTGCAAAACAATCAACTATGTTAAACAACCTGGAAAGGCACAGCACCTTAAAATCCTCAACAATCTGGCAGAGTCTATCAATTTAGCCGGGGCATTGGAAGTTATTCATCAAGGTCAGGCGTTGGGCTTGGATCTCGAATCAATGGCGAAGGTATTCACTTCTTGCCGCGGTCGTTCCGCCTACATGCAGGTATCGCTGAACTATATTCTCTCAGGATTGACAACTAGTCATGTGACGCTGGCCGTCCGCTGTAAAGATTTGGAATTGGCGCAATCTCAATTACCAGACCTTAAGGCTTATCCAGCAACAGCGATGGCGATCCAATGCTTCATCGACGCCAGACACGCCTTTGGCGACGACGTTGACCAATGCCAATACTTCTCATTACTCGCTCAACGACGGAGTGTTACATTATGAGCATACGTCAAGATATTATCGTCGAAGACACGACATTAAGAGATGGCGAGCAAGCACCTGGTATTTCGTTTGGAAGAGCAACTAAACTAAAGATCTTCAACGCCCTAATCGACGCGGGTATACGGTGGATTGAGGGCGGCATATACGCGATGGGCGGCACTGAGAGTCGAACATTAAGTGAGATGCTAGAGCGCACACAAGGAACTGATATTCGACTGGTAGGTTGGAATAGAGGGATACGTGCAGACGTAGAGGAATCACTCGACGCAGGCTATCGATACATACATATTGGGTTACCCACCTCAGAGATCCACCTGAAGCACAGCATAAACAAATCAAAGGACTGGCTTGTCAGACAGGCATGCGAATTAATAGACAGTGCAAAGCAACGCGATGTCTTTGTCTCAATCAGCGCTGAAGATGTTGCCCGCTCTGACTTGTCATTTGTCGTTGATTATGCTGGCCACATCTGCGAAGCGGGAGCCGATAGGTTACGGCTATCTGACACGATTGGAGTGCTTACGCCTGAACAATACCACTCCATTATCCGTACTGTGGTATCCGCAGTAGAGATTGATACCCAGTGCCATGCTCATAACGACTTTGGCCTTGGTGTAAGCAATACATTATCCGGCTTGCAGGCAGGCGCAAAATATTTTCATGCCACTGTAAACGGTATTGGCGAACGAGCGGGAATGCCTGACCTGGCGCAAATGGTAATGTCTCTAAAAATTCAATATGGGATTGACATTGGTGTGAAGCCGGAAAAGCTTCAAACACTCTGTGAGATTGTGGCCAACGCAACTGGCTCTCAAATCAACCCTTGGCAGCCCATCGTGGGCAGCAATATTTTTTCTCACGAGTCAGGTATTCACACAAAAGGGACTCTTAACAACGGCAAGTCATTCGAGCCTTACGATCCGAGCCTAATGGGGCGCGAACGTCACATTGTCGTCGGTAAACATTCTGGACGCGCCTCAATTAAATACGCATTAGACCAATTGCAAATCACATGCTCAGATGATGAAGTCCACCAATTGCTGCAATTGGTGAGAGAGGTGTCCATGATTAAATCAAGTGCCATAAGCCTCACCGACGTGGCCATGCTTTGTTCCACTATAAAAAAAGGAAGGCAGCATGGAGTTTAACATCACAGCAAAACTCGATGACCTTCAAAAATTAATACAAAAACGGAAAATGAATCTAGATAATGTTCGAGGCCTCTATGATAGCACCATCGACGGCATTAAAATTAACTCTACGCAGCTTAAAAATATTGCCCAATATCTTAACGTCACAGCAGCCTATGCGATTGAGGAATTAAGCGGCAAGAACGATAAATCTCAAAGCTGCGTTTTCGGCGGACTCATCCGATTCGATCGCCTACGGCACGTGCAGGGTGAGCCCGCCTATTTTTACCGCCACTTACTCAAGACAACTTCAGATAAAAATCTGCTGGTACTCAGAACGACCCCTCTATTTCCATCGGCCGAGAAGGCAATACTAAACGCCGGACATAAGGCTAGAGAATTCGTATACATTCTCTCTGGGACAGTTGGGGTTAAATGGGGAAGTCATCCACACCTTCACAACGAGGTACTAAATGAGGGAGATTCCATTTTCATTGAAGAATGGACTCCTCATTGTTTCTATAAACTTGAACCGGATTCACAAATTCTCGCGATTGATTACCTTTAACTACTGTCACAGTCGCTGAGCCGGGAGAAAGCCAAGTCTACTTAAGCGGTGCCGCGATGAACGAGAAAGCCCGCATCTATGATGCGGGCCTTTTTTTTACCTACACCGGCCTCTTCGCGGGTAAACCCGCTCCCACAGGTATTGCACAGCTTCGACTTTTGTGAGGTCTCTGTGGGAGCGGGCTTGTCCCGCGAAAGGGCCGGCACTGGCAATTCATAAACGTCAGGCAAAAAAAGGGGGCGCCGACCAAGCGCCCCATAAGCCGTAAAGCACACAACAAATTCAGTTGGCGTCGAGCAATGCCATCGCCTCGGCGCTGCACGCTTCGATGCGCGCCCAGTCGCCGTTCTTGATCCAGCTGCTGTCCAGCATCCAGGTGCCGCCCACGCACATCACGTTGGGTAGCGCCATGTAATTGCGCACGTTAGCCGGGTTCACGCCGCCAGTCGGGCAGAAGCGGATATCGCCGAACGGGCCACCAAACGCCTTGATCGCCGCCACACCACCGCTGATTTCCGCCGGGAACAGCTTGAAGCGACGGTAGCCCAGGGCATAGCCCATCATGATTTCGGACGGGGTGCTGATGCCTGGCAGCAGTGGGATCTCGCTGTCGACACCGGCTTCGAGAATGTCCTGGGTGATGCCGGGCGTGACAACGAACTGCGCGCCAGCGGCTTCCACCGCCGCAAACATGCGGCGGTCGAGCACGGTGCCAGCGCCCACACACAGCTCCGGGCGCTGCTCGCGCAGCACTTGAATAGCCTTTAGGCCATGCTGCGAGCGGAGCGTGACTTCCAGGGTACGGATGCCGCCGGCGGCCAAGGCGTCAGCCAATGGCAGGATGTCTTCCTCACGGGCGATGGTGATTACCGGCAGGATGCGCGCCTTTTCGCAGATGGCATCGATCCGGGCGGCTTTATCCGCCATCGAAAGCTTTGGCTGTGGGCGTTCAAGGGTGGTCATGACAATGGATCCTTGGCTCATGGGCACCAGTAGATGTCCAGGGGGTCGTGAAGAAAGGCGCGAATCGGCATTTCGGAAAGGTCGTTGCCCGCCAGCGCGGCGCGCAGGGTAGCGAGTTTGCCCGGGCCTTGCACGGACAGCGCGATGAACGCCGCACTGGCCAGCAGTGAACGGGACATCGACAGGCGCTGGTGCGGCACGCTTGGGGCCAGCATCGGCAGGCAACGCCGCTTGCTGTTCGGGTCCAGGCCTTCGGCGAGGTTAGGGCTATTGGGGAACAGCGAGGCGGTATGGCCATCGTCGCCCATGCCCAGCACCAGTACGTCGATTGGCGGCAACTCTATCAAGGCCTGGTCGGCACCGGCCGCAGCGGCATCAAGGTTTTCAGCCTGCTGATAGAGACCGACGAAGCGCGCCTTGGCGGCAGCCCCCTTGAGCAGATGGCGGGCGAGCAGGCCAGCGTTGCTGTCGGCGTGCTCCACCGGCACCCAGCGCTCGTCGGCCAGGCTGACGGTGACCTTGGCCCAGTCCAGCTGTTCGCTGGCCAGCTTTTCAAGGAACGGCACCGGGCTGCGACCGCCAGACAACACCACGCAGGCCTGGCCCTTGGCGGCAATGGCTGCACGCAAGCGTTCGGCCACGTCGTGGGCCAGGGTTGCGGCCAGCGCCTTGGCATCCGCCAGGTCGTGCACCTGCACAGCCGCAGGCAGCTTCAATTCAGATATCGCCATACCAGGCCCTCCCATCACGGGTAATCAATGCAATCGAGCTCATTGGTCCCCAGGAACCGGCCGCGTAAGGCTTGGGCGCATCGCCCGCGTTACGCCAGCCGGCGATCAACTGGTCACACCACTTCCAGGCATACTCGATCTCGTCCTTGCGCACGAACAGGTTCTGGTTGCCACGCATCACTTCGAGCAGCAAGCGCTCATAGGCATCCGGAATCCGCGCACTGCGCCAGGTGTCGGAAAAATTCAGCTGCAGCGGGCCACTGCGCAGTTGCATGCCCTTGTCCAGGCCCTGCTCCTTGGTCATCACCCGCAAGGATATGCCTTCGTCCGGTTGCAGGCGGATGATCAGCTTGTTACCGATCTGCAAACGCTGTTCCGGGGCGAAGATGTAGTGCGGCGTTTCCTTGAAGTGGATGACGATCTGCGACAGCTTCTGCGGCATGCGCTTGCCGGTACGCAGGTAGAACGGCACGCCCGACCAGCGCCAGTTGCGGATGTCGGCGCGCAGGGCGACGAAGGTTTCGGTGTCGCTCTGGGCATTGGAATTGTCTTCTTCCAGGTAACCCGGCACCGGCTTGCCGTCGCTGTAGCCGGCGATGTACTGACCGCGCACCACACGAGTGCTCAAGCCTTCGCCGGTGATCGGTGCCAGTGCCTTGAGCACCTTGACCTTCTCGTCACGGATGCTGTCGGCTGACAGCTCGCTGGGCGGGTCCATGGCGATCAGGCAGAGGAGTTGCAGCAGGTGGTTCTGGATCATGTCGCGCAGCTGGCCGGCCTTGTCGAAGTAGCCCCAGCGGCCCTCGATGCCGACCTTCTCCGCCACGGTGATTTCCACGTGGGAGATGGAATTCTGGTTCCACTGGGTTTCGAACAGGCTGTTGGCAAAACGCAGGGCGATCAGGTTCTGCACCGTCTCCTTGCCCAGGTAGTGGTCGATGCGATAGACACGGCTTTCCGGGAAGAAACGCGCCACGGCATCGTTGACCCGCCGCGACGACTCCAGATCATGGCCGATGGGCTTTTCCAGCACCACCCGGGTGCGGGCGACCAGGCCAGCCTTGTCGAGGTTCTCGCAAATGGCGCCGTAGACGGCCGCCGCCGTGGCAAAGTAAGCGATCAGCGGCTGCTCGGCGGCCAGTTGCTCGGCCAGGGCCTGGTAGCCCTCGGGCTGCAGGAAATCCAGGTGCTGGTAGCGCAGGCGACCCAGAAAACGCCCTAACGCGGCGGGCTCGATTTCAGCCTCGGCCACATGCCGGCGCAGGTGCGTTTCGATGGTGTTCAGGTGATCCTCGGCGCTGCCGGCCTCGCGGGCCAGCGCCAGCAGGCGGGTATCCGCGTGCAGGAGGTTGGCACGGTCGAGCTGGTAGAGCGCGGGAAACAGCTTGCGCAATGCCAGGTCGCCAAGGGCGCCAAACAGGGCAAAGGTGCAAGGTTCGACACTGATCGCAGCCATGATGTTGGTTCTTTCCTAAAGTTGGTCTAGGAATACCGCTTTCACACACGGTTTTCAAGGGATAATGTAGTAAAAACCACAACATTACACACAAGCGTTACAGACAAGTGGTACGCCAATCGCACCGACAGTACGATAGACGACCGTGCAAAAAGCCTGCTGCTCCAACAGCCGGCTGTCTTCCCGACCCAAGGACACACCCATGGACCGCGTGCGAAACCTCCTGGAACAGATCCAGGGACGCCTCGACGAGCTGAACAAGGCCGAACGCAAAGTCGCCGAAGTCATCCTGCTCAACCCGCAACAAGCCACCCGCTTCAGCATCGCCGCGCTGGCCCAGGCGGCCAAGGTCAGCGAACCGACCGTCAACCGCTTCTGCCGTTCGTTCGGCGTCAGCGGCTACCCGGAGCTCAAGCTGCAACTGGCGCAGAGCCTGGCCAGCGGCGCGGCTTACGTCAGCCGCGCAGTGGAAGCCGACGACGACCCGGCAGCCTACACCCAGAAGATCTTCGGCAGCGCCATCGCCTCGCTCGACAGCGCCTGCCAGCAACTGGACCCACAACAGGTCAGCCGCGCCGTGGACATGATGATCCAGGCCCGGCAGATCCACTTCTTCGGCCTCGGCGCCTCGGCGCCGGTGGCCCTCGATGCCCAGCACAAGTTCTTCCGCTTCAACCTTGCGGTATCGGCTCATGCCGATGTGCTGATGCAACGCATGCTGGCCTCGGTGGCACACACCGGCGACCTGTTCGTGATCATCTCCTACACAGGGCGCACCCGCGAGCTGGTCGAAGTGGCACGGCTGGCCCGGGAAAACGGCGCCTCGGTGCTCGGCCTGACCGCTGCCGGCTCGCCGTTGGCCCAGGCCTGCAGCCTGAGCCTGCACATCCCGCTGCCGGAGGACACCGACATCTACATGCCGATGACGTCGCGGATCATCCAGCTGACTGTGCTCGACGTGCTGGCCACCGGCATGACCCTGCGCCGCGGTGTGGACTTCCAGCCGCACCTGCGCAAGATCAAGGAAAGCCTCAACGCCAGCCGCTACCCGATCGAGGACGACGAACTCAACTGAGCCGGTGCGCCTGCAGCCGCAAGTGCGCACGCTGCCCCGGTGCCAGGCTCAGGCCCTCGCCACTGCCACTGGCCGCCTCGACGCAGACAAAACCCTGGCACTCACGGCCACTGACGCCCATCAGCGGCCGATTGCCCGGGTGCCAGACCACAGTATCGTCGCTGTCGCCGGTGTCGATGCAAAGCTCCCGTTCCCAGGCCGGGTCCTGCAACTGCACCCGCGGCGTGCCCGGGTAGACCTTCTGGCAGCCACCCTTGAGCTTGAGCGCGCCGTCTTCACGGCAGGCCTGGCGACTCAGGCGGTCATAACCTTCGATATCCTCAAGCCCAGACAGCGCTATCTCGGAAACGTCACTGATACGCCAATAGGCCAGCAGCGCATGGCTCAGCTGGCAAGGTTCGCTGTCCTGGTGCTCGGTGCTCAGGCTCAGTTCCATGCGGCTGCCGAGCCTGGCGTGCAGGTCTACCTGCCAGTCACACAGGTCCAGCCGCCACTTCAGGCTGACGCCTTCCTCGTCTTCGCGACTGTCCACCAGCTTCCAGTCCAGCAAGCGCGCCCAGCCATGAGCTGGCCACAGATCTTCGCTGGGATGGCGGCCATACCAGGGCCAGCACACCGGCACACCACCGCGAATGGCACCCACCTGCGGCCATTGCTCGGCGCACCACAGCCAGGGCCGCTCACCGGCCGGCTGGAAGTGCAGCAGTTGCGCGCCCTGGCGGCTGAACACCGCCTGGCAATGGGGATGGTCGATGATCAGCACATCGCGCTGCTGGTAACGCTCCCACTCGAATGTCGGCCGCGGCCGCTGCGAGGAAAAGAAGCGATGTAGCGGATGTTCAGGCATGGTTCCAGGCTCTTGTTGTTTGAGATAGCGCTATCTCGGCCTATCCTCGACAACCACTGCAAGCCAGTGGGTGCCGGGAGCCGAATTTGGATTGGCGTAAATTTACAACAAGTTCGCTTAGAAAGACGACTGAATCTTCAAACCTGCGACCAGCGCGTTGTCGACTTCGTCCACACCGCCCGGGCTCTTGATGTACTGCAGGTTGGGGCGCACGGTCAGCCAGTTGGTGACGTGGAAGCCGTAGTAGAGCTCGGCGTTGTACTCGGTGCGCTGCAGTGGCACGAAGCCTGGGTTGTCGTAATCGTCGATACCGCTCTGGGCATTGAGCAGCTCGGCGCGCTTCTTCACGTCATCGTTCACATGAATGCGTGCCACACCGAAGCCGATGTCGTCCTTGGGCCGGGCGTCAAAGGCACCCTTGTAGACCAGACCGACCTGCTGGTAGTTGTCGACCACGTTGGTGGCCTTGTCGTGCACGGTGAAGTTGGCGAACAGGCTCAGGCCGCGATTGATGTCGCCGCCATGGGCGGTGACCTGCTGCTGCGCCACCACCCACCAGCCGTGCTTGCTCGAATGCGACTTGAAGTCCTGGCCAGTGACCGCCTGCGGGTTGCCGTTGACGTCCTCGAACACGTCATCGGCCTTGGCCGTGCTGTAGTAGTAACCCAGGCGGTATTCACCCGGCAGGTCATTGACCTTGGGCGACCAGACCATCTCGACCGGCAGGATTGCGCCTTTTGTGCCGCTGCCACTGAGCTTGAAGCCGTTGCCGGTCTCCAGGTTCGACGGGTTCTGCTCGTAGGCGCCGACTTGAACGAAGAATTCCGGGGTGATGTTGTACTTGACCCGCAGTGCCCACTGGCTGACCGGCCAGTTGTACCAGATGCCGCCGACCCAGTTGCCCACCTGCGAGCCGCAGAACGCCAGGTTCTGGAAGTCGCAGGGGAAGCTGTTGAAGTCCTCCCCTTCACCGAAGCGGCCAACCTTCACGTCCAGCGCGCCGTCGAAGTACTTCTGCTTGACCCACATCTGCGTCAGCCGCCAGGTCTGGCCACGGCCCCACACTTCCTGCACCGAGCTGAACTGCCCGGCGCGCGGGTCGCTGATGCGGTCGTTGGACAGGTTGCGGCCACTGCGTTCGGTGATCGCCAGCTTGAATTCGGCATCGTGCCAACCGAGGATCTTCTGCAGGTCCAGGTGGGCGCCAAGCGCGAACTGGTCACTGTAGCGTGCGGTCTTGTCGTCGTTGTAGCCGCCATGCAGGTTACCGGCCACCTCGCCGACATAGTCGAGGGTGAAGTCGTAGCCTTTGTCCAGCAGCTCGGTGCGGGTACCCCCCCAGTCACCGGTCATCCATTTCGACTCGCTGGAAAATGCCTCGGCAGCCTGCACACCGCTGCTGCCAACCACGGCAAGCAGAGCCAGTGAACCCAAGGTCCTGATGCGATTGCGCTGTTCCATCCCTTTGCGTCCTCTTTTTTCTTATTGATGGTGTAGACGAATTAGCGGCCCTTGAAGTGGGCCACGTTGTCCTTTACGGCGGTATTGCTGCTGGCCAGGTGCAAACGTTCGCCGCTGCCGGCGTCAAACAGCAGTACCCGTGCCGGGTCGAACTGCAGGTTCAAGCTATCCCCTACCCGGCAGGCAATGTCCGGCGCCAGGCGGCAGCAGACCTTGGTCTGGTTGAGGGTGACAAACACCAGAAGGTCCGGGCCGGTGGGCTCGGTCACCTGCACTTCGGCGCGGATACCGGGCAGGCCGTTGCCCTCGCTTGCGCCCAGGGCGATCTGCTCGGGGCGGATGCCGAGGATGATCTCGCGGCCGTCGAGGTCATCGCTGGCCGGCCCCAACGGCAGTTCGCAGCGCGCCTGGCCGCTGTCGAGCACTGCCAACAGGCGCCCGTCATGCTTGGCCAGGCGCACTGGAATGAAGTTCATCGGCGGCGAACCAATAAAGCTGGCGACGAACTGATTGGCAGGGTCGTTGTAGATCTGCTGTGGCGTGCCGAACTGCTGGATGATGCCGTCTTTCATCACCGCCACCTTGTCGCCCAGGGTCATGGCCTCGATCTGGTCGTGGGTGACATACACCGTGGTGGTCTTCAGGCGCTGGTGCATCAGCTTCATTTCAGTGCGCATCTCGACCCGCAGCTTGGCGTCGAGGTTGGACAGCGGCTCGTCGAACAGGTAGATCTTTGGCCGGCGCGCCAGGGCCCGGCCCATGGCCACGCGCTGCTGCTGCCCCCCGGACAGCTGCGCCGGCTTACGCGCAAGCAGGTGCTCGATCTGCAGCAGCTTGGCCACCCGTGCCACCTCTTCATCGATGGCCGCCTGCGGCATCTTGCGGATCTTCAGGCCGAATTCGATGTTCTCGCGCACGCTCATGGTCGGGTACAGCGCGTAGGACTGGAACACCATGGCGATATCGCGATCCTTGGGGCTCATGCCGCTGACGTCCTGGCCGTCGATGAGGATCGCGCCACCGGTGATGTTCTCCAGGCCAGCAATGCAGTTCATCAGGGTAGATTTGCCGCAGCCCGAGGGGCCGACCAGGATCAAGAACTCGCCATCATTGATCGACAACTGGATGTCCTTGAGGGTGTCTGGCAGGCCGCTGCCGTAGGTCTTGTTCACATTGCGAAGTTCGAGCGTTGCCATGACTTACCCCTTGACCGCGCCGGCCGTGAGCCCGCGCACGAAATATTTGCCTGCCACCACGTAGACCAGCAGGGTTGGCAAGCCGGCGATCATCGCCGCCGCCATGTCGACGTTGTATTCCTTGGCCCCGGTGCTGGTGTTGACCAGGTTGTTCAGGGCCACGGTGATCGGCTGTGAATCGCCGCTGGAGAACACCACGCCGAACAGGAAGTCGTTCCAGATCTGGGTGAACTGCCAGATCAGGCAGACCATGATGATCGGTGTCGACATCGGCAGGATGATGCGGCGGAAGATGGTGAAGAAGCCGGCACCGTCGAGGCGCGCGGCCTTGACCAAGGCATCGGGGATGCTCACGTAGAAGTTGCGGAAGAACAGCGTGGTGAAGGCCAGGCCGTAGACCACGTGCACCAGCACCAGGCCGCTGGTGGTGCTGGCCAGGCCCAGCTTGCCGAGGGTGAACGACGCCGGCAGCAACACGGTCTGAAACGGCAGGAAGCAACCGAACAGCAGCAGGCCGAAGAACAGCTGCGAGCCGCGAAAGCGCCACATCGACAGCACATAGCCATTCAGCGCACCGATGGTGGTAGAGATCAGCACCGCCGGCACGGTGATCATGATCGAGTTCCAGAAGTAACCACTGACCGTACCCCAGGCCTTGACCCAGCCGATGCCGGTGATCACGGCGGGCCAGCTCAGCAGGTTGCCGGTGCTGATGTCTTCCGGGGACTTGAAGCTGGTCAGCAGCATCACCACCAGCGGCACCAGGTACAACAGCACGGCGATCAGCAGCACCGCATGGATCGCGATGCGGTTCAGGCTCAGCGCTGGTTTTTCCGAAAGGCTATGCATGGCGCTTGCTCCGCAGCTCCGAATACAGGTACGGCACGAGGATCGCCAGGATCGCCCCGAGCATCAGGATGGCACTGGCCGAGCCCATGCCCATCTGGCCGCGGCTGAAAGTGAAGGAATACATGAACATCGCCGGCAGGTCGGAGGAATAGCCCGGGCCACCGGCCGTCATCGCCGCCACCAGGTCGAAGCTCTTGATGGCGATGTGCGAAAGAATCATCAGCGAACTGAAGAACACCGGGCGAAGGCTGGGCAGCACCACGGTCCAGTAGATGCGCGGCAGGCTGGCACCGTCGATCTGTGCAGCGCGGATGATCGACTGATCGACCCCGCGCAGGCCGGCGAGGAACATCGCCATGATGAAGCCCGAGGCCTGCCACACGGCGGCGATCACCAGGCAGTACACCACGCGGTCAGGGTCGATCAGCCAGTCCAGGCGAAAACCCTCCCAGCCCCAGTCGCGCAGCAGTTTGTCCAGGCCCATGCCGGGGTTGAGCAGCCACTTCCAGGCGGTACCGGTGACGATCATCGACAGCGCCATGGGGTACAGGTAAATGGTGCGGATGAAGCCTTCGCGGCGGATGCGCTGGTCCAGCAGCACGGCCAGCAGCACGCCGATGGCGAGGCTGATGGCGATGAACAGGCCACCGAACAGCATCAGGTTCTTGCTTGCCACCCACCAGCGGTCGTTGTCGAACAACCGGGCGTACTGCGCCAGGCCTGCCCACTTGTAGGTCGGCAGAAAGGTGGAGGTGGTGAAGGACAGGACGAAGGTCCACAGGATGTAGCCGTAGAAGCCCACCAGGACGATGAACATACTCGGCGCCAGCACCAGTTTCGGTAGCCAGCGCTGCAGCGCGTCCAGGGGGGAGGCCCGCAGTTGGGCGGTTGCTGTGGTCATGGGTCACCTTTCAGGCGCTGCCACACTGGCTGTAGGAGCGGCCTTGTGTCGCGAAAGGGCTGCACAGCAGCCCCCACGGACTCCAAACCATCACCTACCTGACAGATCGAGCGCACCGGATTGGGGCTGCTGTGCAGCCCTTTCGCGACACAAGGCCGCTCCTACAACGATCGCGCCAGCCTTTACTTGGCCGCCTTGATCGCCGCCGCCAGCTTCTTCGCCGCATCGGCCGGGTCGGCCTTGGGGTCGTTGATGTAGTTGGTCACCACATCGAAGAAGGCGCCCTGCACGGCAAGCGTGGTGGCCATGTTGTGCGCCATGCTCGGCTGCAGGCCGCCGCTCTTGGCGTCGGCGAGGAAGTCCTTGGCGGAGGTTTGGGCGCAGGCGTCGAAGCCGTACTTGCCCATGTCGGCAAGCATGTCGTTGCGCACCGGGATCGAGCCCTTGTTGATGCTGAAGACCTTCTGGAAGTCCTCGCCCAACACCTTACGCGCGATGTCCTGCTGCCCGGCGGCAGTGCCCTTGTCGTTCTGCTTGAACACGACCAGCGAGTCGATGTTGTACAGGAATGCCTTGTCAGTACCGGGGAACGGCACGCACTGGTAATCCTTGCCGGCGGTCTTCTTCGCCAGGGTCCACTCGCTCTTGGCCCAGTCGCCCATGATCTGCATGCCAGCCTTGCCGTTGATGACCTTGGCCGCTTCGAGGTTCCAGTCCTGGCCCTTGCCGTCAGGGTCCATGTAGGTGGCGACTTTCTTGAGTTCGGCGAGCGACTTGACCATCTCGGGGCCGGTCAGGGCTTTTTCATCCAGGTCGACCAGCGCTTTCTTGTAGCCCTCCACTCCCATTACCGACAACACCACGCTCTCGAAGACCGTGCTGTCCTGCCAGGGCTGGCCGCCATGGGCGAGTGGAATGAAACCGGCAGCCTTGAGCTTGTCGGCGGCGGCGTAGAATTCGTCGAGGGTGGTCGGCGCCTTGTCGATGCCGGCCTTCTTGAATACCTCAGGGTTGATCCACAACCAGTTGATGCGATGGATGTTGACCGGTACCGCGACATAGTCACCGTCGTATTTCACGGTGTCGGCGACTTTTTTGTCGAGCAGCGAATCCCACTTTTCTTCCTTGGCGACGTCCTTGAGCACATCGGCATCGAGCAGGCCGGTGGCAGCCCAGTCCTGGATGTCCGGCCCCTTGATCTGCGCGACGCCAGGCGGATTGCCCGCTACTGCACGGCTCTTGAGCACGGTCATGGCCGTGGCACCACCGCCACCTGCGACAGCGCCGTCCTTCCAGGTGAAGCCGTCTTTCTCGACCTGGGCCTTGAGCACATCCACAGCGGCTTTTTCGCCACCGGAGGTCCACCAGTGCACCACTTCGACGCTGCCTTTTGATTCGGCGGCGGAGGCACTGAGCGGCAGGAGCGAGGCGAGGGAGATCGCGGCGGCGAGACGGAGCGTCGAATTCATCGGAGTACCTTTCTTGTTGTTATGCGGGGCAAGTCGGTCGCTTGCATTGCATAGAGTCTAATCAGCGCGCCCGCCTCGTCAGGTAACGAAGCGATGCGCGAATGTCATCGTTTGGTTACATAACGCGAAACTGCCGTCGCCAGGCTGGGTGCCAAGGGTAGAACCGGCAGCAGGACCGCCTGATAGGCGTGATACAGGTCCGGCTTGCCCGGCCAGATGGTTCCGGCAGGGCGATTGTTCGCATCGAGTTCGTGGTACCAGCTGCCGCCGGCACGATCGATGAAATGGTTGTCGATGAACCCCCAGAAACAGTGGTACCACTGCTCGTAATCGGCTTCGCCGGTTCTGCGCAACAGCGCGGCGGCAGCGGCGCTTGCCTCGGCATGCACCCAGTGCAGGCGCTGCCTGACGACAGGCCGGTTGTCCCAGTCCACGGTGTAGACGAAGCCTGGTTCGCCATCGACATGCCAGGCGTGACGACAGGCGCTGTCGAACAGGCCACGGGCGCAGGCCAGCAACCAATCGGGTACAGGTAGCCCGGCCAGGTGCAGGCTGGCCTCCAGGTGCAGCAGCAGGCGTGCCCATTCCATGGCATGCCCGGGTGTTGTGCCGTAGGGGCGGAAATGGTCGGCCGGATCCTCCAGGTTGTAGTGCGGCACTGGCTGCCAGAACGCGTCGAAATGCTCGATGACCCGATGGCCGTCAGCGGCGGCATGGGTGTGGATGATGCGCTCGGCAATGCGCAACGCCCGTTGCAGCCACAGTGTGTTACCGGTGGCATCGGCCAGGGCCAGGAACGCCTCGGTGGCGTGCATGTTGCTGTTGGCGCCACGGTACGCTTCCGGCAGCTGCCAGGCACGGGAGAAGGTTTCACGCAGGGCACCCTCCTGCTCGCACCAGAAGTGCGCTTCGATTACCCCCACGGCGTCCGCCAGCAACTGCTCAGCACCGACAATGCCGGCCACCTTGGAGGAACTGGCGGCCAGCGCGACGAATGCATGCAGGTAGGCAGCCTTGCCACTGTCGTAGAGGCCTTCGGGGTGTGCGAACCAGCCATCGTAGCTGGCATCGCGCAATACCCCGCGCAAGGCCGCCACACCATGCTCGGCGTAGGACAGGCAGCCTGGCACACCCTGGATGTGCGCGAGGGCGAAGCAATGGGTCATGCGCGCGGTGTTCATGGTTTCGGCGGCGGCACCCGGCGCGAGGTTGCCCGACACATCGAGGTTGCCGAAGCCGTCTGGCAACTTCGATGCCATGGCGAAGGCCAGCAGGCGCTGCCCTTCAGCCATGAGCCAGGCAGCATGAACCGGTGAATCCAGCCAGCTGCCGAACGGGATATCGATGTGCTTCATGGGCCTGCGCGTTCCTTGCCAGTCGTCTGCGAAGTCTAGCCAGCCGTCCTGGCCGGGATGTCACGAAGGACTGTGGTTGTGTCACCAGTCGGTGACACGCCTCAATCCGCGCCTCTTGGCAGATACAGCGTCACCCGCAAACCGCCTTCGCGCAGGTTGAGCAGGCTCACCTCGCCGCCGTGACTGTGGGCGATGTTACGTGCGATACCCAGCCCGAGCCCATAGCCCTGCTGCTTGCCGGCCAGGCGAAAATGCGGCTCGAACACTTGCTCCATCTGCTGTTGCGGCACGCCGGGGCCCTGGTCATCCACCTGCAGCACGAAGCCCTCGGCACTGTCGATGATCCGCAGGTGTGCCCGCTTGCCATACTTGATGGCATTATCGATCAGGTTGCCGATACAACGGCGCAGGGCCAGTGGCTTGCCCGGGTACGGTGACACGGCTTGCCCTTCGACGGTGACGCGACCGTCACCCAGATACGGCTCGGCGAGAATCTCCAGCACCTGGTTGAGGTCGATCGGCTCGATGTTCTCGTGGATGTCGGTGTCCTTCACGCATTGCAGAGCCCCTTTGACCAGCAGCTCCAGCTCGTCGAGGTCCTGGCTGAACTTGGCCTGCAGCCGCTCGTTCTCGAGCAGCTCCACGCGCAGGCGCAAGCGCGTGATCGGCGTGCGCAGGTCATGGGAAATGGCGCTGAACAACTGCGAGCGCTCGGTCAGGTAACGGCTGATGCGCTCACGCATGCTGTTGAATGCTCGCCCCACTTCTACCACCTCGCTGCCGCCGCCTTCGGCCACAGGCGCCACATCGGCGCCCAATGAAAGTTCACGCGCGGCGCGGGCCAGGCGCTTGAGCGGCCAGCTCTGCCAGTGCACCAGCAAGCCGATGAACAGCAGCAGCAAGACGGTGGTGAGGACGATGAAGCCGATCTGCTGGCGCGGCAGGCGTTCGGTTTCGAGGCTGGTGTAGGGTTCGGGCAGCAAGGAGGCGACGTACAGCCATTCACCCCGGTCCAGGCGGATCTGGGTCACCAGCACCGGCGGGTTCAGCGGCTCCAGGGTCAACGAGTAATGCGCCCACGAGCGCGGCAGCTCATCAAGCTTCAGGCCGCTGTTGAAGATGCGCAGGTCATCGGGGGCGACGAACTCGACGGAGATCTCCATCTGCTCGCCGAGCCGCTCGTGCAGCACGCCCTGGAATACGTCGATCACCGCCTGCTTGCGTGGCGTGATGGGCAACACCGGCATGTCCAGCGGCTTGTCGTTGAGCGACACGAAAAAGCGCGTGCCGCCCATGCTGCGCAACTGATCGAGCACCATCGGCCGATAGGCCACCGGCAGCGAGCGGAAGTAGCTGACGCTGGCGCTCATGGAATGGGCCAGGCTGCCGGCACTGGCACGCAGGCCCTGCAACTGGCTGGCACGCAGCTGGGCGACCCAGATCAGGCTCGACAGGCCCTGGGCCAACAGCACCACGAGCAAGGTCAGCAGCAGCATGCGCCCCAACAGCGAGCGCGGCAGCAGGCGCCAGCGCCGCTCAGGAAGCGCAGCAGACATGGGCAGCCAGCAGGTAACCACTGCCACGCACGGTGCGGATCAGCCGCGGCGGCTTTTCGGTGTCGCGCAGGCGCTGACGCAGGCGGCTGACCGCCATGTCGACGATGCGGTCCAGCGGCATCGGCTCGCGGCCGCGGGTCGCGTTGCCGATGGTGTCGCGGTCGAGGATCTGTTGAGGGTGGTCGAGAAACAGCTTGAGTAAGGCAAAGTCGGCACCGGACAGAATCACCTCTTCACCATCGCGGTGGAACAGGCGATGGCTGATGGTATCCAGGCGCCAGTCGTCAAAAGCCAGCACGGCACTGACAGGTGCGACCTGGCCGAACTCACTGCGGCGCAGCAGGGCCTTGATCCGCGCTTGCAGTTCACGTGGACTGAACGGTTTGCCCAAATAGTCATCGGCGCCCAGCTCCAGGCCGATGACGCGGTCGGCTTCATCGGAGCTGGCGGTCAGCATGATGATCGGTACCCGTGACTGGCGCGGGTGCTGGCGCACCCAGCGGCACAGGCTGAAGCCGTCTTCGTCGGGCAGCATGACGTCGAGGATCACCAGGTCGCAGGGGGTGTTTTCCAATGCGTGGCGAAAACCTTGGCCATCGGCTTCGGCGTGGACCTGGAAGCCGGCACGGCTCAGGTAGGTTTGCAGCAGTTCACGAATTTCCTGATCGTCATCGACCATCAGGATGGACTTTCCGGCAGTGCTCAAGGTATCCCGCCCTCGTGTTTTGTCACAGGTCTTCGTCGCCTGCTATTGGGGCCGCTTCGCGCCCCTTTCGCGACACAAGGCCGCTCCTACAGGGATCGCGCCGTTCTGTAGGAGCGGCCTTGTGTCGCGAAGGGGCGCAAAGCGGCCCCAGTCAGTGTTCCAGCGCCTGCTGTAATGCCACCCCTGCCCCCAGCAGTCCAGAAAATTCCGCTGTTACCAGCCACACCGGCACACCCGTGAAGTAACCACTCATGCAGCCCTTGTCGGCAAAGCTGGCGGCAAATCCGCTGCGCAGGAACAGCTCGGCAAAGCGTGGGATCACGCCGCCGACAATATAGACCCCGCCGCGTGCGCCCAGGGTCAGCACATTGTTACCGGCCACGCGCCCAAGGAAGCGGCAGAACTGCTCGATCACCGCCAGCGCCCGTGGCTCGCCGCCCAGCGCCGCATCGGTGATCTGCGCAGGCGTTGTGTGTCGGGGCATGTCGCCATCCAGTGCGCACAGTGCCTGATACAAGCGCACCAGGCCACCGCCGCTCAGCACGGTCTCCGCGCTGACGTGGCCGATCTGGCTGTGCATCTGCTGATGGATCGCTGCTTCGCGGGCATTGCCCACCGGCAGGTCGACATGCCCGCCTTCACCCGGCAGCGCCTGCCAGTGCTGCTCGCCCAGGCGCAACAGGCTGCCGACGCCCAGGCCAGTGCCCGGGCCGATCACCAGCGCGGGCCGCGCCGGGTCCGCCTGGCCTGCGCAGACCTCACGATACTCACCGGGTTGAAGGCGAGTCATGCCCAGGGCCTGGGCAGAAAAGTCGTTGATCAGCAGCAGCCGCTCGACCTGCAAGGTCTGGCAGAACGCCTTGTGGCTGAGCCGCCAGTGGTTGTTGGTGAAGCGGAACTCATCGCCATCCACCGGCCCGGCCACCGCCAGGCACACTGCCGCGAGGCCGCCACGGGCAATGCCGTGGCTTTGCAGATAGGTTTCGATGGCCTGCTCCGGGCTGGTGTAGTCCGCCGTGGCGAAGACCTTCACCTGGTACAGCTGGTTGTCACGCCACAACGCAAAGCGGGCATTGGTGCCACCGATGTCGCCAACCAGCAGGTCCTTCATTTGAGGTTCTCCAGGGCCGAAGTGAAGGCGCTCGCGCCCTGCTCTGCCGGGCTGAACGCCATGCGCATGAAGCCGAACAGCTCACGGCCGCAGCCCAGGTCGTTGCCCTGGGGCGCGGGCGGCAGGTCACGGCTGGCCAGCTCTTCTGCCGACACCATCACCCGCAGCGTGCCTTCGACACCATCGACCCGCACGATATCACCATCGCGCACGCGTGCCAGCGGGCCACCATCGAACGCCTCGGGGCAAACGTGAATGGCCGCCGGGATCTTGCCCGAGGCACCCGACATGCGCCCGTCGGTCACCAAGGCAACCTTGTAGCCACGGTCCTGCAGCACGCCGAGGAATGGCGTCAGCTTGTGCAGCTCGGGCATACCGTTGCAGCGCGGGCCCTGGAAGCGCACCACGGCAACGAAATCGCACTCCAGTTCACCGGCCTTGAAGGCATCGGCCAGCGACTGCTGGTCATGGAATACCCGTGCCGGCGCTTCGACCACCTGATGCTCAAGCGCCACTGCAGAAACCTTCATCACGCCACGGCCCAGGTTGCCTTCCATCACCCGCAGGCCACCCTCGGCCGAGAACGGCCGTGCCACCGGGCGCAGGATGCTCTCGTCCAGGCTCTGCTGAGGGCCTTCACGCCACACCAGCTTGCCGTTGTCGAGGAACGGCTCCTGGGTGTAGCGGCGCAGGCCGTGGCCGGCCACGGTGTTGACGCCTTCGTGCAGCAGGCCGGCATCGAGCAGTTCACGGATCAGGAATGCCATGCCGCCAGCGGCCTGGAAGTGGTTGATGTCAGCCTTGCCGTTGGGGTAGACGTGGGACAGGGTCGGTACCACCTCGGACAAGTCGGCCATGTCCTGCCAGGTCAGCTGGATGCCGGCCGCCTGGGCGATGGCCGGGATGTGCAAGGTATGGTTGGTCGAGCCGCCGGTGGCGTGCAAGGCAACGATGGAGTTGACCAGCGCTTTCTCGTCGACGATCTCGCCCAGCGGCATGAAGCTGCCACTGGCCTTGGTCATGCGCGTGACCTGTTGCGCCGCCTCGGCGGTCAGGGCATCGCGCAGCGGGGTGTACGGGTTCACGAACGAGGCGCCAGGCAAGTGCAGGCCCATGACTTCCATCACCAGCTGGTTGGTGTTGGCGGTGCCGTAGAAGGTGCAGGTGCCGGGGCTGTGGTAGGACTTCATTTCCGATTCCAGCAGCTCCTCGCGGCTGGCCTTGCCTTCGGCATAGCGCTGGCGCACGTCCGCCTTCTGCTTGTTGGAAATACCGGAAACCATCGGCCCGCCCGGCACGAAGATGGTCGGCAGGTGGCCGAAGCGCAGTGCACCCATCATCAAGCCGGGGACGATCTTGTCGCAGATGCCGAGCATCAGCGCAGCATCGAACATGTTGTGCGAAAGCGCTACTGCTGTGGACATGGCGATCACTTCACGGCTGGCGATGGCCAGTTCCATACCCGGCTCGCCTTGAGTCACGCCGTCGCACATGGCCGGCACGCCACCGGCGAACTGGCCGACCGAGCCGACCTCGCGCAGGGCCTGCTTGATCTGGTCAGGGAAATGCAGGTACGGCTGGTGCGCCGAGAGCATGTCGTTATAGGACGAGACGATGGCGACGTTGGCCGCGTTCATCAACCGCAGGGTCTGCTTGTCCTCGGCACCGCAACCGGCCACGCCATGGGCGAAGTTGGCGCATTGCAGGCTGGCACGCATGGGCCCGTCACTGGCCGCGCCACGAATCAGCTGAAGGTAGCGTTCGCGGGTGGCACGGCTGCGTTCGATCAGCCGCTGGGTGACCTCAAGGATGCGCGGATGCATGTACTGGACTCCAGGCTAATTGTAAGGGCGGTTTACCGGGCATTTCCCCTCCAAACGATTGCGGCCTAGGCTCAAGGTAGAGGGGCTCGCATCATCGGGGGAGGCACTGCGCCCAACCACTCGTTGTATGTTTAAACAAAATACTGCCATCAAAAAGGCTTGTTTTCTATCGTCCAGTGAATAATCTTGTAATTCCAACAACAAAACCGTTTCAGTGAAGCGCCTTTTTGCCACAGGTTTCACTCGGACCGCCAGAGGTACTGCCATGACCCTACGTATTGCCATCAATGGATTCGGCCGCATCGGGCGCAATGTCCTGCGCGCACTGTATACCCAAGGCTACCGCCAGGACCTGCAGGTCGTCGCCATCAACGACCTGGGTGACAGCGCAATGAACGCCCACCTGCTCAAATATGACAGCGTCCACGGCACATTCGATGCACTGGTCGAGGCCGACCATGAAAGCCTGACGGTCAATGGTGACCGTATCGCGGTCAGCGCCATCCGCAACCCGGCCGAACTGCCCTGGAAGGCCGAAGCGATCGACGTGGTGTTCGAATGCACCGGGCTGTTCACCGACCGTGCCAAGGCCGCCGCGCACCTGGCTGCGGGCGCCGGCAAGGTGATCGTCTCGGCGCCGGGCAAGGGCGTCGACGCCACCGTGGTGTACGGGGTCAACCACGATATCCTGCGGGCTTCGCACCAGGTCATCTCCAACGCCTCGTGCACCACCAACTGCCTGGCGCCGATCGCCCAGGTGCTGCACCGCGAGTTCGGCATCGAACAGGGGCTGATGACCACCATCCACGCCTACACCAACGACCAGGTGCTGACCGACGTGTATCACAGCGACCCGTACCGCGCCCGCTCGGCCACCCAGTCGATGATCCCGAGCAAGACCGGCGCCGCCGAGGCCGTGGGCCTGGTGCTGCCGGAACTGGCCGGCAAGCTCACCGGCATGGCCGTGCGGGTGCCGGTGATCAATGTGTCGCTGGTCGATCTGACCGTCAACCTCAAGCGCGAGGCCACTGCCGAGCAGGTCAACCAGTTGTTCCTCGAAGCCAGCCGGCACTCCAAGGTGCTCGGTTACAACGCACTGCCGCTGGTGTCGTGCGACTTCAACCACAACCCTCTGTCGTCGATCTTCGATGCCAACCATACCCGCGCCAATGGGCGGATGCTCAAGGTGCTGGCTTGGTATGACAACGAGTGGGGATTCTCCAACCGGATGCTGGATAACTGTTTGGCGTTGGCCAGCGCGCGCTGAGGTCTTTGGTGCTTGACGAGGGATTTGTAGAGTTTGTGAGATCGAGCGCCGCCCGCGCGGCGCTCGATCTCACAGACGCTGAAAATCCCAAGGCAAACCCCCAGGCCCCACCCAATCTTTACCTTTTCCTAACAATTCCAGGCTTGACCTGACCACAAGATGATAAGCATTATCATTAACCTTTCGTCGGCCAGGTCACCCCGTGAGTCAGTCCCGGTTCAACTCCGTCTTCCTCGTCCAGCGCCTTTCCCTGCTGCGCACCCTGCAACGCATGGTAGGCAACCCCAGCACCGCCGAGGACCTGCTGCAGGAAACCTACCTGCGGGTGTCCCGCGCCTTGGGCGAGCGGCCCATCGAACACCTCGAGCCCTTCGTGTTCCAGACCGCCCGCAACCTCGCCCTGGATCACCTGCGCACGCGGCGGGTGCAGTCGCGCATGCTGGTCGACGATGTGCCCGACGAGGTGCTGCACAATGTCGCATCCCCGCTGGGCAGCAGTGAGGACGCTGCCCACGCCGAACAACTGCTCAAACACCTGAGCGTCAGCCTCAACCAGCTGACCGAGCGCCAGCAGCGCATTTTCATCCTCAGCCGCCTGCATGGCGCCAGCTACCTGGAAATTGCCGAGCAACTGCGGGTCTCGGCCAGCACGGTACAGAAGGAACTGAAACTGATCATGGCCATCTGCATGGGCGTGGCCGACCGTCTCAAATGAGCCGACCGCAGGCGTGCCGAATGCGGCATGGCGCTTGCCATGCTTCGCCCAAGCCGTGATCATTCGCAAAAATACCTGCAAGGACCCACCGTGACCGACAGTCCCGTCACTCGCCCGCCAGCCACCGGGCCCGACGCCCGCGCCCGTGCGCTGGACGAGGCGCTGGACTGGCTCGTTCGCCTGCAGTGCGCCAGCGAAGCCGACACGCTTGCCTTCGAGCAATGGCTCAGCGCAGCCCCGGAAAACGCCGAGGCCTATGTCGAGGCCGAAGCCTTGTGGAACGGCACCCCGCTGCGCCAGGCCGCCTTGCACATGCACCAGCGCCAGCGCCGCTCGCTGCGCGGCCGCCTGCGCGCGCACTGGAAGCCACTGGCGACCGCCGCTGTGCTGCTGGTCGGGCTGTTCACCTTCGGCAACCTGCCGGTACGCCTGCAGGCCGACCACCTGACCGTGGTCGGTGAACGCCAGCGCCTGGAGCTGGATGACGGCGCCAAGGTCCTGCTCAACACCAATTCCGCCTTCGCCAGCGACCAGCAGGGCGGCCGCCAGGTCGCACGCCTGCTGCAAGGCGAGGCGTACTTCCAGGTACCCGGTGGCGCCCAGCTGCCGCTGGAAGTGCAGGCAGGGCCCGTGCGTGCGCAGGTGCGCGACACCGATTTTGCCGTGCGCTACCTCGACGGTGAGGCACAGGTTCGCGTGCAGCGCGGCGACGTCGACCTGCAGGGAGCCCGCGACCAGCGCATCCGCCTCAGTGCCGGCGACAGCATCAGTGTCGGCCCGCAGGGCTTCGGCCAGCGCCAACGCCCGGACATGCACAAGGACCTGGCCTGGGTCGACGGTCGCCTGGTGTTCGAGAACTGCCCGTTGAGCCAGGTGCTGGCCGAGGTGCGGCGCTATTACCCCGGCTGGATCATCAACCGCAACGCCCACCTCGGCGACATGGCGGTGACCGGCAACTATCGCCTCGATCAGCCGCTGGAAACCCTGCGCGCGCTGGCCCACATCACTTCGGCGCAACTGCACGAATTCCCTGCCGTGGTGATTATCAACTGAACTGAAAGTTTTTTTACGCGATCGCGCAACCCCGCCCGTCTCGTTATAGCCAATGCAACTGATTCTTGTTTGAAAACAAGAACGGTCATCACCTATAACAGTTCGCGCGTCAGGGAGCGCTTTCGATGTCCACAGGTCCATCTCGCCCGTCCACCCTTCCCCGCCGTACCGGTCAGCTGTCCCTGCTGACCTTGGCACTCTTCGCCAGCGGTGCCTGCAGCCTGCCAGCACTGGCCGCAGAACCGGCCCAGGCCAGCATCCCGCGCATGGGCGACTACCGCTTCACTATCGCCCAGCAGCCGCTGGTCGAAGCGATCAATGCCTTTAGCAAGGTCACTGGCTGGCAGGTCGGTTTCAGCGCCGAGTTGGCCGACGGCGTGGCATCGCCGGGTGTACAGGGTTCGCTGGCGCCGGAAGCCGCACTCAAGCGCCTGCTCCAGGGCACCGGCCTGGGCTTCCGCAAGATCAGCAACGGTAACGTGGTGCTTGAACGCCAGTCGGCGGGCAACGTCATCGCCTTGCAGCAGATGACCGTCAGCGCGACCCGTAGCGCCCAGGACGTGAGCCAGGTGCCGAGCACCGTGAGCGTGCAAACCCGCGAGCAACTGGATCGGCAGAACGTCAACAACATCCAGGAACTGGTGCGTTACGAACCGGGTGTGTCGGTGGGGGGCACCGGCCAGCGCAGTGGCCTGAACGGCTACAACATCCGCGGCATCGACGGTGAGCGTGTGCTCACCCAGGTCGATGGCGTATCGATCCCCGACAGCTTCTTCTACGGCCCATACGCCCAGACCCAGCGCAACTACGTCGACCCCGAGATCGTCAAACGCGTGGAAATCCTCCGCGGCCCGGCTTCGGTGCTGTACGGCAGCAACGCCATCGGCGGCGCGGTGAGCTACTTCACACTCGACCCGGACGACATCATCAAGCCTGGCAAGGACGTCGGCGCGCGCCTGAAGACCGGCTACAGCACGGCCGACGAGAGCTGGCTGACCTCGGCTACCGTGGCTGGCCGCACGGGTGATTTCGATGGCCTGCTGCACCTGAGCCAGCGCAACGGCCACGAGACCGAATCCTACGGTAGCCATGGTGGCACAGGCCTGTCGCGCACCGAGGCCAACCCGGAAGACGTGCGCACTACCAACGTCCTGGCCAAGCTCGGCTGGAACTATGCCGACGATGCCCGCCTGGGGTTGACCTACGAGCGTTACAAGGATGACCGCGACCAGAACATCCTTAGCGCCGTCGGTGGCCCGTTCACCAACGGCACCGGCCTGGGCATGTACCGCAGCCGCACCGGCAACGACACCGTGACCCGCGAGCGTTTCGGCATCAACCATGAGTTCGGCCTGGATTCGCTGGTCGCCGACCACGTGAAATGGAGCCTGAACTACCAGATTGCCAAGACCGACCAGAGCACGGAGGAAGTCTACTTCCCGTTCAGCCGCACCGTGCTGCGCACCCGCGACACCACCTACAAGGACCGCCAGTGGGTGTTCGACGCCCAGCTGGACAAGGCCTTCAGCGTCGGCGCCACCGAACACCTGCTGACCTACGGCACCACCCTCAAGCACGAGAAGGTCACCGGTTCGCGCAGTGGCACCGGCACCTGCCTGGCAGTCGGTGGCACCTGCCGCGCCATCGGCCAGGTCAGCACCAGCGATGGCCAGGCACTGGTCAGTGACTTCCCGGACCCGACCGTGAATACCTACAGCCTGTTCGTGCAGGATGAAATCCGCTGGAACAACTGGACCTTCATGCCCGGCGCACGCTACGACTACACGCGCATGGAGCCGAAGTTCACCGAGGAGTTCCTGCGTGGCATCCAGGGCTCAGGCACTGCTCCGAGCAGCCTCGACGACTCGGACAAGAAGTGGCACCGCATCTCGCCCAAGTTCGGCCTGACCTATGCCTTCAACGACAACTACACTTGGTACGGCCAGTACGCCGAAGGCTTCCGCACCCCGACGGCCAAGTCGATGTACGGGCGCTTTGAAAACCCGACCCTGGGCTACAGCGTGCAGGGCAACCCAGGCCTCGAACCGGAAAAGAGCAAGAGCTACGAAACCGGCCTGCGCGGCAACTTCGACGCCGGCAACTTCGACGTGGCGGTGTTCTACAACAAGTACCGCGACTTCATCGACGAAGACGCCGTGCAGTCGGCCAACCTGGAAACCACGTTCCAGGCCAACAACATCAAGCACGCCACCATCAAGGGGGCCGAGATCAAGGGCCGCCTGAACCTCGACCACTTCGGTGCGCCGCAGGGCCTGTACACCCAGGGCTCGATCGCCTACGCCCATGGCCGCAACGATGACAACGGCCAGCCGCTGAACAGCGTCAACCCGCTGACCGGGGTGTTCGGCCTGGGTTACGAGCAGCCGAACTATGGTGGCCTGCTGAGCTGGACCCTGGTCAAGCGCAAGACCCGTGTCGACGACACCACGTTCTTCGCGCCTGACGGCCAGAGTTCGCAATTCCGCACTCCGGGCTACGGCGTGCTGGACCTGAGCGGCTTCTACAAGGTGACCGACGACATCACTGTCAACGCCGGGCTGTACAACCTGACCGACAAGAAGTACTGGCAGTGGGATTCGGTGCGTGGCTACGACGGCCAGGGTGAAGCTGGCGTGACCCAGCCGGCCAACCTCGATCGCCTGACCATGCCGGGGCGCAACTTCGCCGTCAATGTGGTGTGGGATATCTGACTGTAGGAGCGGCCTTGTGTCGCGAAAGGGCTGCGCAGCAGCCCCAGATGATTCCGTAGCACTACAAGACCCTGGGGCCGCTTTGCGGCCCTTTCGCGACACAAGGCCGCTCCTACAAGAGCCTGCCATCGCGAAACACCACAAGAATCCAGTTTTTTTACTGTCCCCGCCCTGCTGTTTCGTCTTGTCACTAGACGCCCACATTTACCAAGGACACACCCATGACCGACCGCCCAGCCCTGCGCTCGCAACGCCTGAACCAGGCCACCCACGCTCCGCACAGCGAGCTCGACGCCCTGGTCAAATCCCACGCGCCCTTCGACAGCCGCGAAAGCCTCGCCCGCTTCGTCGTCGCCCAATACCTGTTTCAGGCCGAACTGCAGGCCCTGTACAACGACCCAAAACTGATCGCCATCGTCCCTGACCTGGCCGAGCGCTGCCGCGCCGAACAGGCCCGCCTGGACCTCGCCGACCTCAACACCGAAGTCCCGGCCGCCGTGCCCGGCGCCCTGCACAATCCGACCCTGGGTGAAGCCATGGGCTGGATCTTCGTCTCGGAAGGCTCCAAACTTGGCGCTGCGTTTCTGATCAAGCGTGCCGTGGCCCTGGAACTGTCCGACAGTTTCGGTGCCCGCCACCTCGGCGAGCCGGCCGGTGGCCGTGCCGAAGGCTGGAAGCAGTTCACCCGTATCCTCGATGGCTTGGACCTGTCGCCCGAGGAAGACGCCGCCGCCGAGCGTGCAGCGGTTGCCGCCTTCGAGCGCTTCACCGAACTGCTCAAGCATGCCTATGCCGCGGATGCCGCGTTGGCCTGAGACGCATCAACCGGCCGCCTCTCCGGTGGCCGGACGTTTTTTGCAGTGAGACCATGACCCGACCCGCCCGCTCGAAACTGTCCCGCCTGCTGTACGGCATCCTGGCTTACGTATGCCTGGGGATAGGCCTGGTCGCGATCATCATCCCCGGCCTGCCGACCACCGAGTTCATCCTGCTGGCCGCCTGGGCCGCGACACGCAGCTCGCCACGACTGTCTGCCTGGCTGGAGAACCACCGCCTGTTCGGGCCGATCTTGTACAACTGGCGCAACGGCAAGGTGATCCAGCGTCGTGCCAAGGTCAGTGCCACCGTCAGCATGCTGCTGTGTGCATGCCTGATGCTGGTCTTCCTCGAGCATCACTGGCCGGTGTTTCTGGCGATTGCCGGCATGACCCTGGGCAACCTGTGGATCTGGTCTCGCCCTGAACAGCCCTGCCCTGATGCCTCACAAGCTCAACAGCCCTGAATACAGCAGGTAGGCAGCCAGTGCCGCTCCCGCCAGCACTGCCGCGAAAATCAGCTTCTCCCAGGTGGTGAACAGCGCCTGCCCTTGCTCGTGCTTGGCCCGGGCAAAGAGGATCACCCCTGGGGCATAGAGAAGTGCCGACAGCAGCAGGTACTTGAGGCCGCCTGCGTATAGCAGCCACACCGCATACAGCAGCGCCGCCGCGGCCACCAGCAGGTCTTTGCGGCGCAGCCCGGCCTCTCCTTCATAACTTTCCCCGCGCCAGGCCAGCAGCACGGCATAGGCCGCGGACCAAAGGTAGGGCACCAGGATCATCGACGATGCCAGGTAGATCAGGCTGGTGTAGGTACCGGCCGAAACCAGCGTGATCAATAGAAAGCCCTGGATCATGCAGTTGGTCAGCCATAGCGCATTGGCCGGCACATGGTTGGCATTTTCCTTGGCCAGGAAGCGCGGCATGGTCTTGTCACGCGCCGTGGCGTAAAGGATTTCTGCGCATAACAGTGCCCACGACAGCAAGGCACCCAGCAACGATACCGCCAGGCCAATGCTGATCAGCAAGGCACCCCAAGGTCCGACGATATGCTCCAGCACCGAGGCCAGTGACGGGTTCTGCAACCCGGCCAGTTCCGGCTGGGTCATCACCCCCAGCGACAGCACGTTGACCAGCACCAGCAGCGCCAGCACGCCGAGAAAACCGATTACCGTGGCCTTGCCGACGTCGGAGCGGCGCTGCGCCCGCCCGGAATACACACTGGCGCCCTCGATACCGATGAACACGAACACCGTGACCAGCATCATGTTGCGCACCTGGTCCAGCACATTGCCGAACTGCGGGTTGCTCAGGCCCCAGATATCACGGGTGAAGATGTCGGCACGGAAGGCAAAGGCGGCGATGACCACAAAGATCAGCAATGGCACCACCTTGGCCACGGTGGTCACCTGGTTGATGAACGCCGCTTCCTTGATGCCACGCAGTACCAGGAAGTGAACGGCCCACAGCAGCAACGAGGCACAGCCGATGGCAATGGGCGTGTTGCCTTCGCCAAACACCGGGAAGTAGAAGCCCAGGGTGCTGAATAGCAGTACGAAGTAACCGACGTTGCCCAACCAGGCGCTGATCCAGTACCCCCAGGCAGAAGAGAAGCCCATGTATTCGCCGAAACCGGCCTTGGCGTAGGCGTATACCCCCGAGTCCAGCTCGGGCTTGCGGTTGGCCAGGGTCTGGAACACGAACGCCAGCGCCAGCATGCCCACCGCCGTGATCGCCCAGCCGATCAGCACGGCGCCGACATCGGCACGGGCTGCCATGTTCTGCGGCAGCGAGAAGATGCCGCCACCAATCATCGAGCCCACCACCAGTGCAATCAGTGCACCCAGTCGCAGCTTTTGTCCCGGTTCGCTCATGGGGCTTCCTTTTTCCGTGCTGTCATGTGTTTGCAACAGCCATGGGCGCCATATAAATGCTGTTACTTATATGGCCAAAGCCGTTAAACCTATAGCATTAATAACCATAATGTCTATCGCCATATCCCTGTAAAAACTAGCAGCTGCCAAGCAACTAGAAAAGAAACTGATAAAACTCGAAATTCTTGTGAAAAATTTGCGAAAGCGGCAAAAGCGGCTAGCTTCAGAGTTCGCAGGCTAAACAGAGCGGTTGCTCTAGTAGGACATGGAGGTGCCAGCGCACAAGGCCTGCAGCATAGCTGTCGGCACTCTCCAGGAGTCACGTGTGGGAAATTTCCTACCCTCACGTTGCCATGAACTGACCTAAGTCAGCTCATGGCCCCGGCGTCGGATTTATTCTGTCGTCAACTTTCTCCTGGCAGGAGTTGTTAAATGTCTGATTCATCCGGAAAACTAAAACTCGGCGCGTTAGTTGCACTTGTAGTCGGTTCGATGATTGGCGGCGGGATCTTCTCGCTGCCGCAAAACATGGCCGCCAGTGCAGGGGTTGGTGCGGTACTGATTGGCTGGGCCATCACCGCGGTCGGCATGCTGACCCTGGCCTTCGTGTTCCAGACCCTGGCCAACCGCAAGCCTGACCTGGATGGCGGGGTGTACGCCTATGCCAAGGCCGGCTTTGGCGACTACATGGGCTTTTCTTCGGCCTGGGGCTACTGGATCAGTGCCTGGCTGGGCAACGTCGGTTACTTCGTGCTGCTGTTCAGCACCCTCGGTTACTTCTTCCCGATCTTCGGTGAAGGCAATACCCCGGCAGCGATCATCGGGGCCTCGGTGCTGCTCTGGGCCGTTCACTTCCTGGTATTGCGTGGCATCAAGGAAGCGGCGTTCATCAACCTGGTCACCACTGTGGCCAAGGTCGTGCCGCTGGTGCTGTTCGCCTTGATCTGCCTGTTCGCCTTCAAGCTCGATATCTTCACCGCCGACATCTGGGCGGTTGGCACGCCAGACCTGGGCAGCGTGATGAACCAGGTGCGCAACATGATGCTGGTCACGGTATGGGTGTTCATCGGTATCGAGGGCGCGAGCATCTTCTCGTCACGGGCGGAAAAACGCTCCGACGTGGGCAAGGCCACGGTCATCGGCTTCGTCACCGTGCTGCTGTTCCTGGTACTGGTCAACGTGCTGTCGCTGGGCATCATGACCCAACCGGAACTGGCCAAGCTGCAGAACCCGTCGATGGCTGCCGTGCTCGAGCACGTGGTCGGCCACTGGGGCGCGGTGCTGATCAGCGTCGGCCTGATCATCTCGCTGCTCGGGGCCCTGCTGTCGTGGGTGCTGCTGTGCGCCGAGATCATGTTCGCCGCCGCCAAGGACCACACCATGCCGGAGTTCCTGCGCCGCGAGAACGCCAACCAGGTGCCGGCCAACGCCCTGTGGCTGACCAACGCCATGGTGCAGATCTTCCTGGTCATCACTCTGTTCTCCAGCAGTACCTACCTGTCGCTGATCTACCTCGCCACCTCGATGATCCTGGTGCCTTACCTGTGGTCGGCGGCCTATGCCTTCCTGCTGGCGCTGCGCAGTGAAACCTACGAACAGGCCTTGGCAGAACGCAAGAAAGACCTGTTCATCGGCGCCATCGCCCTGCTGTACGCCATCTGGCTGCTGTATGCCGGGGGCGTGAAATACCTGCTGCTCTCGGCCCTGCTCTATGCCCCTGGCGCAATCCTGTTCGCCAAGGCCAAGCGTGAAGTAGGCCAACCGATCTTCACCAACGTGGAAAAACTGATCTTCGCAGCCGTGGTCATCGGCGCCCTGGTGGCAGCTTTCGGCCTGTACGACGGCTTCCTGACCCTTTGACCCACGTCTTCGTTCAATTGGAGGAATGAAACCATGTCCGCTGAAAAACAGAAGTACGGTGTCCACTCCGAAGCCGGCAAACTGCGCAAGGTAATGGTTTGCGCACCGGGCCTGGCGCACAAGCGGCTAACGCCAAGCAACTGTGACGAATTGTTGTTTGACGATGTGATCTGGGTCGACCAGGCCAAGCGTGACCATTTCGACTTCGTCACCAAGATGCGCGAGCGTGGGGTCGATGTGCTGGAAATGCACAACCTGCTGACCGACATTGTCCAGCAACCCGAGGCCCTGAAGTGGATCCTCGACCGCAAGATCACCGATGACACCGTCGGCGTAGGCCTGAAAAACGAAGTGCGCAGTTGGCTCGAAGGCCTCGACCCGCGCCACCTGGCCGAGTTCCTGATCGGCGGTGTGGCAGGCCAGGACCTGCCTCAGAGTGAAGGCGCCGATGTGGTCAAGATGTACAACGACTACCTGGGCCACTCCAGCTTCATCCTGCCGCCGCTGCCCAACACCCAGTTCACCCGCGACACCACCTGCTGGATCTACGGAGGCGTGACGCTGAACCCGATGTATTGGCCGGCGCGTCGCCAGGAAACCCTGCTGACTACCGCCATCTACAAGTTCCACAAGGAGTTCACCAACGCCGACTTCGAAGTCTGGTACGGCGACCCGGACAAGGAACACGGCCAGTCCACCCTAGAAGGCGGTGACGTGATGCCGATCGGCAACGGCATCGTGCTGATCGGCATGGGGGAGCGCACTTCGCGTCAGGCCATCGGCCAGCTGGCACGCAACCTGTTCGCCAAGGGCGCGGTCAAGGAAGTCATCGTTGCCGGCCTGCCGAAGTCTCGCGCCGCCATGCACCTGGACACCGTGTTCAGCTTCTGCGACCGCGACCTGGTCACGGTCTTCCCTGAAGTGGTGAATGAGATCGTACCGTTCATCATCCGTCCGGACGAAAGCAAGCCTTACGGTATGGATGTGCGCCGGATCAACAAGTCGTTCATCGAGGTGGTCGGCGAGCAGCTGGGCGTCAAGCTGCGCGTGGTCGAGACCGGCGGCAACAGCTTCGCCGCCGAACGCGAACAGTGGGATGACGGCAACAACGTGGTGGCCATCGAGCCAGGCGTGGTCATCGGCTACGACCGCAACACCTACACCAACACCCTGCTGCGCAAGGCCGGCATCGAGGTCATCACCATCAGCGCCGGCGAGCTGGGCCGGGGCCGTGGCGGCGGCCACTGCATGACCTGCCCGATCGTGCGCGACCCAATCGATTACTAACGCCCATTACCCCCGGCCGCCCTCACAAAGCGGCGGCCGGTGTGTTCACCAAACTCAAGGAGAAAAGTCATGGCGTTCAACATTCACAACCGCAACCTGCTCAGCCTCGAACACCACACCACCCGCGAGCTGAAGTACCTGCTGGACCTGTCCCGCGACCTCAAGCGCGCCAAGTACACCGGCACCGAGCAGCAGCACCTGAAGGGCAACAACATCGCCCTGATCTTCGAGAAGACCTCGACCCGCACCCGCTGCGCCTTCGAAGTCGCCGCCTATGACCAGGGCGCCAACGTCACCTACATCGACCCCAACTCCTCGCAGATCGGCCACAAGGAAAGCATGAAGGACACCGCCCGCGTGCTCGGACGCATGTACGATGCCATCGAGTACCGCGGCTTCAAGCAGGAAATCGTCGAGGAGCTGGCCAAGTTCGCCGGCGTGCCGGTGTTCAACGGCCTGACCGACGAATACCACCCGACCCAGATGATCGCCGACGTGCTGACCATGCGTGAGCACAGCGACAAGCCGCTGCACGACATCAGCTACGCCTACCTGGGCGACGCCCGCAACAACATGGGCAACTCGCTGCTGCTGATCGGCGCCAAGCTCGGCATGGACGTGCGCATCGCCGCGCCCAAGGCGCTGTGGCCACATGACGACCTGGTCGAGCGTTGCCACAAGTACGCCGAAGAAAGCGGCGCACGCATCACCCTGACCGAAGACCCCAAGGCCGCGGTCAAGGGCGTCGACTTCATCCACACCGACGTCTGGGTCTCGATGGGCGAGCCGATCGAAGCCTGGGGCGAGCGCATCAAGCAACTCAAGCCCTACCAGGTAAACAAGGAGCTGATGAAAGCCAGCGGTAACCCACGGACCAAGTTCATGCACTGCCTGCCGGCGTTCCACAACTCCGAGACCAAGGTCGGCAAGCAGATTGCCGAGCAGTATCCGGACCTGGCCAACGGCATCGAAGTGACCGATGACGTGTTCGAGTCGCCGGCATGCATCGCCTTTGAGCAGGCGGAAAACCGCATGCACACCATCAAGGCGATCCTGGTTTCGACCCTGGCTGACCTGTAAGCCGGCTGCGCCGCCCTTGCCCATGGGGCGGCGCCATTCCCTCTTCGTTAAAGGACATTCCCCATGCGTATCGTTGTTGCATTGGGCGGCAACGCCCTGCTGCGCCGTGGTGAGCCCATGACCGCTGACAACCAGCGCGCCAATATCCGCACCGCCACCGAGCAGATCGCCAAGATTCACCCCGGCAACGAACTGGTCATCGCCCACGGCAACGGCCCCCAGGTCGGCCTGCTGTCGCTCCAGGGCATGGCCTACAAGCCCGACGAAGCCTACCCGCTCGACGTGCTCGGTGCCGAAACCGAAGGCATGATCGGCTACATGATCGAACAGGAGCTGGGCAACCTGCTGGCCTTCGAAGTGCCGTTCGCCACCCTGCTGACCCAGGTGGAAGTGGACGCCAACGACCCGGCCTTCAAGGACCCGAGCAAGTTCATCGGCCCGGTTTACAGCAAGGAAGAGGCCGAGCGCCTGGCCAAGGAAAAAGGCTGGGTGGTCAAGGCCGACGGCGACAAGTACCGCCGCGTGGTCGCCAGCCCGAAACCCAAGCGCATCTTCGAGATCCGCCCGATCAAGTGGCTGCTGGAAAAGAGCAGCATCGTGATCTGCGCTGGCGGCGGCGGCATCCCCACCATGTACGATGAAAACCGCAAGCTCAAAGGCATCGAGGCGGTGATCGACAAGGACCTGTGCTCGGCGCTGCTGGCCGAACAGCTGGAAGCCGACCTTCTGGTAATCGCCACCGACGTCGATGGCGCCTACATTGACTGGGGCAAGCCGACCCAGAAAGCCATCGCCCAGGCCCACCCCGACGAGCTCGAACGCCTTGGCTTCGCCGCCGGCTCCATGGGGCCGAAAGTGCAGGCAGCCTGCGACTTTGCCCGGCACACCGGCAAGGTGGCGGTGATCAGCTCGCTGGAGAACATTGAGGGCATCGTCAAAGGCGTCGCCGGCACCCGCGTGAGCACGGAAAAGCCGGGGATCAGCTACCGTTGATTGCAGTGGGCGGGCGCCCGTCGCCCGCCATTCAACCTTCTGAAGGAGATCGCCATGGCCAAGTATGAGCCCGGTCATGTACATATCGAGCGTACTGCGCTGAACAACAATGACCACAGCTATGACCTCAACATCGAATACGAGGCGACTACCGATCCCAAGGAAGGCAGAGGTATTCAGTTCCGCATGCACGGCGGCATCGAAGGCAAGCCAGTGGATGAAAAGTTCTTCCTGGCCAAGGACCAGGTGTTGCCCAGCTTCCTCATGCTACTGACCCGCAAGGCCCAGTCCTATCTGGCGCCGCCGAAGAAATTCGAGAACCTGAGTTCGCCGCACAAGCTCTATGACCATATGTTCGCGGACATTCGCGAGAAGCTGGATGTGAAGTCGGGCGACCCGATCAAGCCTGAACATCTGGAGTGATTTCAACAACCGGGGGCTGCTGCGCAGCCCCGGCGATGTTAAGGCATACTACTGCCCTCCCCGGCCACAACCCCCGCCTCCCCCATGCGCATCCACGTCAGCTTCATCGACCGCGTCGGCATCACCCAGGAAGTCCTCGCCCTGCTCGGTGCCCGCAACCTCAACCTGGACGCCGTGGAGATGGTCCCGCCAAACGTCTACATCGACGCCCCGACCCTCAGCCCGGCGGTCCTCGAAGAACTCCACGACGCGCTGTTCGAAGTCCGTGGCGTGCAGTCGGTGGACGTGGTCGACATTCTCCCTGGCCAGCGCCGCCACCTGCAGCTCGACGCCCTGCTCGCTGCCATGAGCGACCCGGTGCTGGCGGTGGACAGCGCCGGTAAGGTGCTGCTGGCCAACCCGGCGCTGATCGCCCTGTGCGGCCGTGAATCGGCCGGGCGCTCGGTGGGAGAGCTATTCAACGACCCCGGCCTGCTGCAGGCCTTGCTGGACAACAACTTCCACCTGCCGATGCGCGAGATGCAGCTCAACGGCCAGAGCCTGCTGCTCGACGCCTCGCCAATCACCAATGCGGGCGGCCTGCTGACCTTGTACCCGCCCAACCGCATGGGCGAGCGCCTGTCAGCCCTGCACCACGACCACGCCGAAGGCTTCGATGCGCTGCTCGGCGAGTCACCGGCAATCCGCACGCTCAAGGCCCGCGCCCTGCGCGTGGCGGCCCTCGACGCGCCGCTGCTGGTGCACGGCGAAACCGGCACCGGCAAGGAACTGGTGGCCCGCGCCTGCCATGCCATCAGCAGCCGCCACACTGCGCCGTTCCTCGCCCTGAACTGCGCCGCACTGCCCGAGAGCCTGGCCGAGAGCGAGCTGTTCGGCTACGCACCCGGCGCCTTCACCGGTGCCCAGCGCGGCGGCAAGCCGGGGCTGATGGAGCTGGCCAACCAGGGCACCGTGTTTCTCGACGAGATCGGCGAAATGTCGCCGTACCTACAGGCCAAGCTGTTGCGTTTTCTCAGCGATGGCAGCTTCCGCCGCGTGGGCGGCGACCGCGAGGTGAAGGTGGATGTGCGCATCATCAGCGCTACCCACCGCGACCTGGAACGCATGGTCGCCGAAGGCACGTTCCGTGAAGACCTGTTCTACCGGCTGAATGTGCTCAACCTGCAGGTACCGCCGCTGCGTGATCGTGGCCAGGACATCCTGATGCTGGCGCACTACTTCATGCAGCAGGCCTGCACGCAGATCCAGCGCCCGTCTTGTCGTCTGACCCCGGCCACGCATTCGGCATTACTGGCCAATCCCTGGCCGGGCAACGTGCGCCAATTGCAGAACGTGATCTTCCGTGCGGCGGCCATTTGCGAAAGCAACCTGGTGGATATCGGCGACCTGGATATCGCCGGGACTTCGGTGGCCCGTGGGCAGGATGGCGATGTGGCGAGCCTGGAGCAGGCGGTGGGCGATTTCGAGCGCGAATTGCTGCAGCGGCTGTACGCCAGCTATCCCTCGACGCGGCAGTTGGCGGGGCGGCTGCAGACCTCGCATACAGCCATTGCCCAGCGCTTGCGCAAGTACGGTATTACAACCAGAAATTAAGACCGGAACGAATTCATTACACCGTAATCAATTCGATACAACCCCATTCTGACGCGTCTGCTCAAGGGTTTGATCCAGCAAACCTTTTACCGTCCCGCACAGCTGTAGCGTTTTCATTCCAAAAGAATGACAAACTGATTACAGAAACAAATTAACCCATTGTTTTTTAAAGATTTTTTACTACTGGCCGCATTATTGCAAAGGGAATCCTCAACCCAAGAGCGCGGACCCACCGCGCCCAACGCCC
Organism: Pseudomonas sp. SMN11; assembly: GCF_052041945.1. Classification (NCBI taxonomy): domain Bacteria; kingdom Pseudomonadati; phylum Pseudomonadota; class Gammaproteobacteria; order Pseudomonadales; family Pseudomonadaceae; genus Pseudomonas; species Pseudomonas sp. SMN11. The sequence continues at coordinate 80,123 of NZ_JBKGGW010000024.1, forward strand.
TGCTTCCCGAGGATTCCCCATGAGCGAGTTGCGTTTCACCGAAGATCACGAATGGCTGCGCGTCGAAGCTGACGGTAGCGTCACCGTGGGCATCACTGCCTACGCCCAGAACGCCCTTGGCGACGTGGTCTATGTGCAACTGCCCGAGCTGCAGCAGTACGAAAAAGGTGCCGAAGCCTCCACCGTCGAATCGGTGAAAGCCGCCAGCGGCGTGTACATGCCCCTGACCGGTGAAGTGGTCGCCGTCAACGAAGACCTCAACGACAGCCCCGAACTGGTCAACGAAGACCCGCTGGGCGAAGGCTGGTTCTTCCGCTTCAAGCCTGCCGACATGGCCAAAGTCGAAGCCCTGCTCGACCAGAACGCCTACGACCGCCTGATCAAAGCCAACGACGACGCCTGAGGAATCCGACCATGACCATCAACCTCGGCACCGCCAACGAATTCATCGCCCGTCACATCGGCCCGCGCGCCGCTGACGAGCAGGCCATGCTCGCCACCCTGGGCTTCGACTCGCTGGAGGCCATGAGCGCCGCCGTCATCCCCGACAGCATCAAGGGCACCAGCGTGCTCGGCTCGGAAGACGGCCAGAGCGAGGCCGATGCCCTCGCTGCGCTGAAAGCCATCGCCGGCAAGAACGCACTGTTCAAGAGCTACATCGGCCAGGGCTACTACAACACCCACACCCCGGCACCGATCCTGCGCAACCTGCTGGAAAACCCGGCCTGGTACACCGCCTACACTCCGTACCAGCCAGAAATTTCCCAGGGCCGCCTGGAAGCGCTGCTGAACTTCCAGACCCTGATCAGCGACCTCACCGGCCTGCCGATCGCCAATGCCTCCTTGCTCGACGAAGCCACCGCCGCTGCTGAAGCCATGACCTTCTGCAAGCGCCTGTCGAAGAACAAGGCCAGCCATACCTTCTTCGCCTCCGTGCACTGCCACCCGCAAACCCTCGACGTGCTGCGCACCCGTGCCGAACCGCTGGGCATCGAGATCGTGGTCGGCGACGAGCGTGAGCTGGGCGATGTCAGCGCCTTCTTCGGCGCCCTGCTGCAATACCCGGCCAGCAACGGCGAAGTGTTCGACTACCGCGAAGTGGTCGCGCGTTTCCACGCCGCCAACGCCCTGGTCGCCGTTGCCGCCGACCTGCTGGCCCTGACCCTGCTGACCCCGCCAGGCGAGTTCGACGCCGACGTGGCCATCGGCAGTGCCCAGCGCTTCGGCGTGCCACTGGGCTTCGGTGGCCCGCATGCGGCCTACTTCGCCACGCGTGATGCCTTCAAGCGCGACATGCCAGGGCGCCTGGTCGGCGTGTCCATCGACCGCTTCGGCAAGACCGCCCTGCGCCTGGCCATGCAGACCCGCGAACAGCACATCCGCCGCGAGAAGGCCACCAGCAACATCTGCACCGCCCAGGTGCTGCTGGCCAACATCGCCAGCATGTTCGCCGTGTACCACGGCCCGGCCGGCCTCAAGCGCATTGCCGAACGCACCCACACCCTGACCGCGATTCTGGCCGCCGGCCTGAAAACCCTGGGCCTGGACGTGGTTGGCGAAACCGCCTTCGACACCCTGACCCTGGCCACCGGCAGCGCCACCGCCAGCCTGCACGACAAGGCCCGCGCCCAACGCATCAACCTGCGCCAGATCGACGCCGCTCACCTGGGCCTGTCACTGGACGAGACCAGCACCCAGGCCGACGTCGAAGCCCTCTGGCAGCTATTCGGCGCTGACCAGGCCCAGCCTGACTTCGCCGCCCTGGCCGCCAGCACCGGCTCGCGCCTGCCATTAGCGCTGTTGCGCCAATCGGCCATCCTCGAGCACCCGGTGTTCAACCGCTACCACAGCGAAACCGAGCTGATGCGCTACCTGCGCCGCCTGGCCGACAAGGACCTGGCGCTGGACCGCAGCATGATCCCGCTGGGCTCGTGCACCATGAAGCTCAACGCTGCCAGCGAAATGATCCCGGTGACCTGGGCCGAATTCGGCAACCTGCACCCGTTCGCTCCGGCCGCGCAGAGCCAGGGCTACCTGCAGATGACCACCGAGCTGGAAGCCATGCTCTGCGCCGCCACCGGCTACGACGCCGTGTCGTTGCAGCCCAACGCTGGCTCCCAGGGTGAGTACGCAGGCCTCTTGGCCATCCGTGCCTACCACCGCAGCCGTGGCGAAGGCCACCGCGATATCTGCCTGATCCCGTCTTCGGCCCACGGCACCAACCCCGCCACCGCCCACATGGCCGGCATGCGCGTGGTGGTCACCGCCTGTGACGCCCGTGGCAACGTCGATGTCGAGGACCTGCGCGCCAAGGCCATCGAGCACCGCGAGCGCCTGGCCGCGATCATGATCACCTACCCGTCGACCCACGGCGTGTTCGAGGAAGCGATCGGCGAAATCTGCGCGATCATCCACGACAACGGCGGCCAGGTTTATATCGACGGCGCCAACATGAACGCCATGGTCGGCCTCTGCGCCCCAGGCAAGTTCGGCGGCGACGTGTCGCACCTGAACCTGCACAAGACCTTCTGCATCCCCCACGGCGGTGGCGGCCCGGGCGTCGGCCCGATCGGCGTCAAGTCGCACCTGGCGCCGTTCCTGCCAGGCCACGCGCAGCTGGAAAACACCGATGGCGCGGTGTGCGCCGCGCCGTTCGGCAGTGCCAGCATCCTGCCGATCACCTGGATGTACATTCGCATGATGGGCGGTGCCGGCCTCAAGCGTGCTTCGCAGATGGCGATCCTCAACGCCAACTACATCGCCCGCCGCCTGGAAGAGCACTATCCTGTCCTGTACACCGGTGGCAATGGCCTGGTTGCCCACGAGTGCATCCTCGACCTGCGCCCGCTCAAGGACACCAGCGGCATCAGCGTCGATGACGTGGCCAAGCGCCTGATCGACTTCGGTTTCCATGCACCAACCATGTCGTTCCCGGTGGCCGGCACGCTGATGATCGAACCGACCGAAAGCGAGTCCAAGGAAGAACTGGATCGCTTCTGCGACGCGATGATCCAGATCCGGGAGGAAATTCGCGCGGTTGAAACCGGCAGCCTGGACAAGGACGACAACCCGCTGAAGAACGCCCCGCACACTGCGGCCGAGCTGGTTGGCGAATGGGCCCATGGCTACAGCCGCGAGCAGGCGGTGTACCCGCTGCCGAGCCTGGTGGAAGGCAAGTACTGGCCGCCGGTCGGCCGCGTCGACAACGTGTTCGGCGACCGCAACCTGGTCTGCGCCTGCCCGTCGATCGAGAGCTATCAGGACGCCTGAGGCGGCCTTTAGGAAGCTGGGGCCGCTTTGCGGCCCAATCGCGACGCAAGGCCGCTCCCACAGGGGCCGCGCCGCTCTTTGTGGGAGCGGCCTTGTGTCGCGAAAGGGCTGCGCAGCAGCCCCAAAGATCTTCAGGAGGTACCACCATGTCACTGAGCGTCTTCGACCTGTTCAAGATCGGCATCGGACCCTCCAGCTCCCACACGGTCGGCCCGATGCGCGCCGCCGCGCGCTTTGCCGAAGGGCTGCGCCGCGATGGCCTGCTGGCCAGCACCGTTTGCGTAAAGGCCGAGCTGTATGGCTCGCTCGGCGCCACCGGTAAAGGCCACGGCAGCGACAAGGCGGTATTGCTCGGCCTGGAAGGCGAGCACCCAGATACCGTGGACACCGAATCCATCCCCGCCCGCCTGCAGGCCATCCGCACCAGCGGCCAGCTCAGCCTGCTGGGTGAGCAGACCATCGCCTTCGTTGAGAAGCAGCACCTGGCGATGATCCGCAAACCCCTGGCCTATCATCCCAACGGCATGATCTTTCGAGCCTTCGATGCCGCCGGGTTGCAGATCCGCAGCCGCGAGTACTACTCGGTGGGTGGTGGTTTCGTGGTCGATGAAGACGCCGCCGGCCAGGACCGCATCGTCGAGGACAGCACCGTACTGGCCTTGCCATTCAAGACCGCCAAGGAGCTGCTCGGCCACTGCACCGCGCAGCACCTGTCGATCAGCCAGGTGATGCTGGCCAACGAGGCAGCTTGGCGCCCGGAAGCCGAAACCCGCGCCGGGCTGCTGCGCATCTGGCAGGTCATGCAGGACTGTGTCGAGGCCGGCTGCCGCCATGAGGGCATCCTGCCCGGCGGGCTCAAGGTCAAGCGCCGTGCTCCGGCGCTGTACCGGCAACTCAGCCGCCACCCGGAAGCCAGCCTGCGCGATGCCCTGTCGGTGCTCGACTGGGTCAACCTCTACGCCCTGGCGGTCAATGAAGAAAACGCCTACGGCGGGCGCGTGGTCACCGCACCGACCAACGGCGCGGCGGGCATCGTCCCAGCGGTGCTGCACTACTACATGCGCTTCGTCCCTGGTGCCAGCGAGGACGGTGTAGTGCGTTTTCTGCTCACCGCTGCCGCGATCGGCATCCTCTACAAGGAAAACGCCTCGATTTCCGGAGCCGAGGTCGGCTGCCAGGGCGAGGTCGGCGTGGCCTGTTCGATGGCCGCAGGCGCCCTGTGCGAAGTGATGGGCGGCACCCCGCAACAAGTGGAGAACGCCGCTGAAATCGGCATGGAACACAACCTCGGTCTGACCTGCGACCCGATAGGCGGCCTGGTTCAGGTGCCCTGCATCGAGCGCAACGCCATGGGCTCGGTGAAGGCCATCAATGCCGTGCGCATGGCGCTGCGCGGTGACGGGCAGCACTACGTGTCGCTCGACAAGGTGATTCGTACCATGCGCCAGACCGGTGCCGACATGAAAAGCAAGTACAAGGAGACCGCCCGCGGCGGTCTGGCCGTCAACATCATCGAATGTTGACCCGATAAAAAAACCAAGGAGTCACCGATGTCCGAAACACTGCAAAAGACCCCGCTGCACGCCCTGCACCTGGAACTGGGCGCGCGCATGGTGCCGTTCGCCGGCTTCGACATGCCGGTGCAATACCCGCTGGGCGTGCTCAAGGAACACCTGCATACCCGCGAGCAGGCTGGCCTGTTCGACGTCTCGCACATGGGCCAGATCGTCCTGCGTGGCGCCGATGCCCCCAAGGCGCTGGAGTCGCTGGTACCGGTAGACATCATCGACCTGCCGGTGGGTATGCAGCGCTATGCCATGTTCACCAACGAGCACGGTTGCATCCTCGACGACCTCATGGTCGCCAACCTCGGTGACGACACCCTGTTCCTGGTGGTCAACGCGGCGTGCAAGGACCAGGACCTGGCTCACCTGCAGAAGCACATCGGTAACCGTTGTGAAGTGCAGCCACTGTTCGAGGAGCGTGCCCTGCTCGCCCTGCAAGGCCCGGCGGCGGTCAAGGTGCTTGAGCGCCTGGCGCCGGAAGTGGCGGGCATGACCTTCATGCAGTTCCGCCCGGTGCAACTGCTGGGCGAAGACTGCTTCGTCAGCCGCTCGGGTTATACCGGCGAAGACGGCTACGAGATCTCGGTGCCGGTCGGCGCTGCCGAAGCCCTGGCACGCCGCCTGCTGGCCGAGCCTGAGGTACAGCCTATCGGCCTGGGTGCACGCGACTCACTGCGCCTGGAAGCTGGCCTGTGCCTGTATGGCCACGACATGGACACCACCACTACGCCAGTCGAAGCCAGCCTGCTCTGGGCGGTTTCCAAGGCCCGCCGTGCCGACGGTGCCCGTGCAGGCGGTTTCCCAGGTGCCGAAGCGGTGTTTGCGCAATTGCAGGCTGGCGTACCACGCAAACGGGTTGGCTTGTTGCCGCAGGAACGTACACCAGTACGTGAAGGCGCGGAAATTGTTGATGCGTCCGATAAAACAGTTGGAAAAGTCTGCAGTGGCGGTTTTGGCCCGACGCTCGGCGCCCCTGTTGCGATGGGTTATGTCGATATCGAACATGGCGCTCTCGATACCGCTCTGTTTGCCTTGGTACGTGGCAAGAAGGTTGCCTTGAAAGTCAGCAAAATGCCTTTCGTTGCACAACGTTACTACCGTGGCTGAAGGTAGCATCTGAGGTGTGCGGGCAGGTAGTACATATTCGATTTCGAACCTGCCCAATAACTTTTGAACATGGCGCCAGGCCAGGCGCCATGCCGTTTCCGACAAATCCGTCGGATATCGGCAAAACGCCAATTTTCTATACGACCAAGGGCTTGTTTTTTTCTCAGGAGTTGGCGTAGAGTCACTGCACTGTGTTTGCATGGGTCGCAACAGTTCGTGACCTGGGCCAGTAGCCGAGATTTGCTACAACCCGTTCGACGTCTCTTACTTTCCTGCAACCCAGCCCAGTAGTCTTTCACTCATATATAACGTGAAAGAAACTGTCATCAAAATTTAAGCTTCATAGGAAATAAGACAATGGCTGAGCGTCAGAACGGTACCGTCAAGTGGTTCAATGACGAAAAAGGTTACGGTTTCATCACCCCAGAAAGCGGTCCGGATCTGTTCGTGCACTTCCGTGCCATCGAAGGCAACGGCTTCAAGAGCCTGAAAGAAGGCCAGAAGGTCACCTTCGAAGCAGTCCAAGGCCAGAAAGGCATGCAGGCTGACAAAGTCCAGCCTGTCAACTAAGCACAAGCCCGACTCCTAAAAAGCCCCTGCCATGTGCAGGGGCTTTTTTTTGCCCGTAGAATAGCGGCTTCGCCTTTCGGAGCTGTTCTGCATGTCCAAGCCTCTGCTCTCCCCCCAGGGTGATTTCCCACCGGTCGGCCTGGGCCGACGCCTGGCGGCGATGTTCTATGACTTCCTGCTGTGCACGGCTCTGCTGATCGTGACTGCCGGGGCCTACAAGATGATCCAGATGACGATCATCGGCGAAGTCCGCATGCGTGAACTGACCGAGGCCGGCGCGCTGGATGGCGACCCGCTGCTGTCGACCGTGCTGCTGTTCGCCCTGTTCGGCTTCTTTGCCAAGTTCTGGACCCATGGCGGCCAGACCCTGGGTATGCAGGTATGGGGCGTGCGCGTACAGAACGCCGACGGCAGTGCGATCAGCTTGTGGCAGGCACTGTTGCGCTTCGTGGTGTCGATTGCCTCTTGGCTGTGCCTGGGGCTTGGGTTCTTCTGGTCGCTCATCGACAAGCGCAAACGCGGCTGGCATGACATCTATTCGGACACCCAGCTGGTGCGGGTACCGAAGCAGAAAAAATAGGCACAAAAAAGCCGACCCTTGGGTCGGCTTTTTCAGCTGCTCAGGCCATCACCCCGCCCGACGCAACAACCACACCCCAGCCAAGGCACAGATGCCTGCCGGAATCACCACCGCCAACAGCGGCGGGAAGCCGAACACCTGGCTCGACGGGCCCAGCAGGTCCTGGCCGATGCGGAACGCGAAGCCCACCAGCACGCCAGTGAACACGCGCTGGCCGAGGGTGACTGAACGCAGCGGGCCGAAAATGAAGGAGATTGCCATCAACACCAGTGCCGCGGTCACAATCGGTTGCATCACCTTGGTCCAGAACGCCAGCCAGTAGCGGGCGTTGTTCAGGCCTTGGTCGGACAGGTAGTGGATGTAGTCCCACAGCCCGGTGATCGACAGCGACTCGGGGGCCATGATCACGGTATTGAGCAGTTGCGGGGTCAGCGAAACGTCCCATAGCTCCGTCGGCGCCTTCACCACTTCGGTGCGGTCACCGTGGAAATAGGTGGTGCTGATATCGTTGAGCGTCCAGTGGTCGTCTTTGTACTCGGCACGACGGGCAAAGCTAGAGGTCTGGATCTTGCGTTCGTTGTCGAAGCGGTAGCGCGTCACGCCCAGCAGCAAGCCATTGGGCTGCACCGAGTTGATGTGCACGAACTCCTCGCCCTGGCGATGCCACATGCCATGCCTGGAGCTTTGCGCTTCACCACCACCCTGGGCCAGGGAACGGTCCGCCTGGGCCTTGTTCTCGGTGACCGGGGCGACGTATTCACCAATCAGCAGGCCAACCAGCATCAGCACCAGCATCGGCTTCATCACCGCCCAGACGATGCGTCCGATGGAGACACCGGCCGCGCGCATGATGGTCAGCTCGCTGTTGCTGGCCAGGCTGCCCAGGCCAATCAGGCAGCCAATCAGTGCCGCCATCGGCAGCATTTCGTACAGGCGCCGAGGTGCCGTCAGCAGGACGAAATTGCCCGCGTCCAGCAAGGTGTAGGTATCGCTTAGTTCACCCATCTCGTCGATGAAGGCGAACAGCGAGGCTAGGCCGAGGATGATCCCCAGCACGGCCAGGATGGCCAGCAGCACGCTCATGCCGATGTAGCGATCGAGCTTACCCATGGGCCACCTCCGCACGACGGGCAGCCATTTTCAGGCGCAGCGGTTCCCAATACATCAAGGTCAGGCCGATCAGCAGGAACAGGCCATGCACCCACCAGATGCCCAGGCTGATCGGCAATTTGCCCTTCTCCAGGGCGCCGCGTACGGAAATCAGCATTGTCAGGTAAGCCATGTACAGGAGAATTGCCGGCAGCAGCTTGAGGAAGCGGCCCTGGCGCGGGTTGACCCTGGCCAGCGGGACCGCCATCAGGGTCACGACGAATACCAGGATCGGCAGCGACAGGCGCCATTGCAGCTCGGCACGCTCTCGCAGGTCGGTCTTGCCGAACAGATCAAGCGTCGGAATCGCTTCGCGGTCGGTCACTTCTTCGGCGACCTCCGGCTTTGGCAGCAACACGCCGTAGGTGTCGTACTTGATTGCACGGTAATCGGCCTGGCCGGGGTTGCCGTCATAGCGGTAGCCGTTTTCCAGCACCAGGTAGCGATTGCCATCGGCTTGTATTTCCTGATGGCCCTTTTCGGCAACCAGTACCGAAGGCGCGCGGTCCTTGGTCTTGTCCTGATTGAAGCGCTTCTCGGAAATGAACACTCCGTCCAGCTTGATGCGGTCGTCGGACAGCGCTTCAGTGTAGGTGACCCGGCTACCGTCACGCAGGGTCTGGAAGCGGCCCGCCTCCAGCGTGTCGAACTCGGTCAAAGTGTCCTGCTGGGCAATGATCTTCTGCACCTGGGCAACCCCCAGCGGCGCCAGGCTCAGGCTCAGCCACGCAACCGCCAGGGCGACCAGCGCCGCCGGCAACATGGTCAGGCCTAGCAGGCGCTGCTGGCTCATACCGGTGGCCGAAAGCACGGTCATTTCGCTTTCCAGATACAGCCGGCCGTACGCCAAGAGAATGCCAAGGAACAAACCCAGCGGCAGAATCAGTTGCAGGAAACCAGGCAAGCGGAAACCCATGATCATGAACAGCACGCCAGGGTCGAGAATACCCTGGGCCGCCTGGGCCAGGTACTTGATGAAGCGCCCGCTCATGATGATCACCAGCAGCACGGCGCTGACGGCGCTCAAGGTCACCAGGACCTCGCGGGACAGATAACGAAAGACGATCAAACCAGACACTCCTGGGTTGTCAGGGGCGGACTGCCAAACATTGGCCTGTGACAGCCAGGACCAAAGCCGGTTCGCCAACGGCGAACCTCCATATGAAGTGCGCGCATTATCCTGTGATTGGCCGCGCCTGTCACTTGGCCGCGCATGAAGCCCCACATCGGGCTTGTCAGCACGCTTGCGGGAGGCTCAAACTGGCAGCTTTTCCACTGGCACGCGACAACGCGGCCAGGCCCGTCCAGAGCGCGAAATCGCATAGCGCCAACTGCATAGATCATTCGGGGACCCTGACATGGAACTGGTTGTAAAAAGCGTAGCCGCTGCATCCGTAAAAACCGCCACTCTGGTCGTGCCGGTCGGTGAAGGGCGCAAGCTCGGTACCGTAGCCAAGGCCGTCGACGACGCCTGCGAAGGCGCCATCAGCGCGGTGCTCAAGCGTGGTGACCTGGCCGGCAAGCCTGGCCAGACCCTCTTGCTGCAGAGCGTGCCTGGCCTGAAGGCCGAGCGCGTGCTGCTGGTCGGCAGCGGCAAGGACGAAGCCCTCGGTGACCGCGCATGGCGCAAGCTGGTCGCCAGCGTGGCCGGTGTACTCAAGGGCCTGAACGGAGGCGATGCCGTGCTGGCCCTGGACGACATCGCGGTCAGCAACCGCGACGCCCATTACGGCAAATACCGCCTGCTGGCCGAGACGCTGCTCGACGGTGAATACGTATTCGACCGTTTCAAGAGCCAGAAGGCCGAACCGCGCGCCCTGAAGAAAGTAACCCTGCTGGCCGACAAGGCCGGCTTGGCCGAAGTCGAGCGCGCCGTCAAGCATGCCAGCGCCATCGCCACCGGCATGGCCTTCACCCGCGATCTGGGCAACCTGCCGCCCAACCTGTGCCACCCGAGCTTCCTGGCCGAGCAGGCCAAGGACCTGGGCAAGGCCCACAAGGGCCTGAAGGTCGAAGTGCTGGACGAGAAGAAGATCAAGGACCTGGGCATGGGCGCGTTCTATGCCGTGGGCCAGGGCAGCGACCAGCCGCCACGCCTGATCGTGCTGAACTACCAGGGCGGCAAGAAGGCCGACAAGCCGTTCGTGCTGGTGGGCAAGGGCATCACCTTCGATACCGGCGGCATCAGCCTCAAGCCAGGCGCCGGCATGGATGAAATGAAATTCGACATGTGCGGCGCCGCGAGCGTGTTCGGCACCCTGCGCGCGGTCCTCGAACTGCAGCTGCCGATCAACCTGGTGTGCCTGCTGGCCTGTGCCGAAAACATGCCGAGCGGCGGTGCCACCCGCCCGGGCGACATCGTCACCACCATGAGCGGCCAGACCGTCGAGATCCTCAACACTGACGCCGAAGGCCGCCTGGTGCTGTGCGACACCCTGACCTACGCCGAACGCTTCAAGCCGCAGGCGGTGATCGACATCGCCACCCTGACCGGCGCCTGCATCGTCGCCCTGGGCAGCCACACCTCGGGCCTGATGGGCAACAACGACGAGCTGGTTGGCCAACTGCTCGATGCCGGCAAGCGTGCCGACGACCGCGCCTGGCAGCTGCCGCTGTTCGACGAGTATCAGGAACAACTCGACAGCCCGTTCGCCGACATGGGCAATATCGGTGGGCCGAAAGCCGGCACCATCACCGCGGGCTGCTTCCTGTCGCGCTTCGCCAAGGCCTACAACTGGGCGCACATGGACATCGCCGGCACGGCCTGGATCAGTGGCGGCAAGGACAAGGGCGCTACCGGTCGCCCGGTTCCGCTGCTGACCCAGTACCTGCTGGACCGCGCTGGCGCCTGATGCCATGACGCCGGCGGCACCCCAGGTGCCGCCAGCTGGCAGACCACATCATGAGCAAAGTCGATTTCTATATCCTGCCCACCGACTCGCTGTCGGCGCGGCTGGACTTCGCCTGCAAGCTGTGCGAGAAGGCCTGGCGCCTCGGCCACCGGGTCTACCTGCATTGTCAGGATGCCGAGCAGCGCAACGAACTGGATCAACGCCTGTGGCGCTTCAAGGGTGAGGCCTTCGTGCCCCACGACCTGGCCGAAGTGCACGCAGATGCCAGGGTAGCCTTGGGCCTTGCCGACGATGCCGGCGAACACCGTGACCTGCTGATCAACCTTGGCGCCGGTGTACCGGGGTTCGTCGGCCAGTTCGAGCGGGTTGCCGAGATCGTTGTCGAGGAGCCCGGCATTCGCCAATCGGCCCGCGAGCGGTTCCGTTTCTACCGCGAACAGGGCTATGCTCTGCAAGACCACCGCTTACAGCGACTTTAACGACGATGGACAAGCCTTCCGCCCTACCCGATTCCGCCCATCTGCTGGATGATCTGGAGTCGATTCGCCAGCTGCTCGGCGATGCCGACCTGCAGCCGCCGCTGCTGACCGAAACGGTCGAGCAGATTCCCCTATTGCTCGATGTACCTGCAGGTAACGCGGCGCCAGCGCCTGAAGCCGAGCCCGCAGCAGCAGCTGAGCCCGAGGATGATCCGCAGACCCGCCGCCAGGACACCCTGCTGCACCTGGAGAGCGAGTTGCGCGCCGCCGCGCAGATGATCATGCAGGACGTGATCAACGACTTCACCCCGCACATCGAGAACGAGATCAAGCGCCGCCTGGATGCGCGGATCGAACGTCTCATCAAGCGTTCCGAGTGATTCCCTGGGGGCGCTCTGCGCCCCTTTCGCGACACAAGGCCGCTCCCACAGCAGAAATGCGTTCATCCGTGGGAGCGGCCTTGTGTCGCGAAAGGGCTGCAAAGCAGCCCCCAGCCTGTCGCCTAAACCCTGTGCCTTCGTTATACTTTTCGGCTTTCCCGAATAAATGCACAGGGTCCCGCCGCGCATGGATAAGACCTACCAGCCGCACGCCATCGAAACTTCCTGGTACAACACCTGGGAGTCCGAAAACTATTTCGCTCCACAAGGTGCAGGTGAGTCCTACACCATCATGATCCCGCCACCGAACGTGACGGGCAGCCTGCACATGGGCCACGGCTTCAACAACGCGATCATGGACGCCCTGATCCGTTTCCGCCGCATGCAAGGCCGCGACACCCTGTGGCAGCCTGGTACCGACCACGCCGGTATCGCCACGCAGATGCTGGTCGAGCGCCAGCTCGAGGCCAAGGGCCAGAACCGTCACGACCTGGGCCGTGAGAAGTTCCTGGAGAAAGTCTGGGAGTGGAAGGATCAATCGGGTGGCAACATCAGCCGCCAGATCCGCCGCCTGGGCTCGTCGGTCGACTGGAGCCGCGAGCGCTTCACCATGGACGACGGCCTCTCCGAAGCGGTCAAGGAAGCCTTCGTGCGCCTGCACGAGGACGGCCTGATCTACCGCGGCAAGCGCCTGGTCAACTGGGACACCAAGCTGCACACGGCCATCTCCGACCTCGAAGTGGAAAACCACGATGAGAAGGGCCACCTGTGGAACCTGCGCTACCCGCTGGCCGACGGCGCCAAGACTGCCGAAGGCAAGGACTATCTGGTAGTCGCCACCACCCGTCCGGAAACCCTGCTCGGTGACGCCGCCGTTGCCGTCAACCCGACCGACGAGCGCTACCAGGCACTGATCGGCAAGTTCGTCGAACTGCCGCTGGTCGGCCGCCGCATCCCGATCATCGCCGACGACTACTGCGACCCGGAATTCGGCACTGGCTGCGTGAAGATCACCCCGGCCCACGACTTCAACGACTACGAAGTCGGCAAGCGCCACAACCTGCCGCTGCTGAACATCTTCGACAAGAACGCTCTGGTGCTGTCCGCCGCACAGGCCTTCAACCTCGATGGCAGCCTCAACGAGCAGATCGACACCAGCCTGCCTGCCCAGTATGCCGGCCTCGACCGTTTCGTTGCGCGCAAGCAGATCGTTGCCGACCTGGACGCCCAGGGCCTGCTGGTGAGCATCGACGACCACGCCCTGAAAGTGCCGAAAGGCGACCGTTCGGGCACCGTCATCGAGCCATGGCTGACCGACCAGTGGTACGTTTCCACCAAGCCGCTGGCTGAACCTGCCATCGAAGCCGTGGAAGATGGCCGCATCCAGTTCGTGCCAAAGCAGTACGAGAACATGTACTTCTCCTGGATGCGCGACATCCAGGACTGGTGCATCAGCCGCCAGCTGTGGTGGGGCCACCGCATCCCGGCCTGGTACGACGAGGCCGGCCAGGTGTATGTCGGCCGCAATGAAGAAGAAGTCCGCGCCAAGCACAACCTCGGCAGCGATGTGAACCTGCGCCAGGACGACGACGTGCTCGACACCTGGTTCAGCTCGGGCCTGTGGACATTCTCCACCCTGGGCTGGCCGGAACAGACCGAGTTCCTGAAGAAGTTCCACTCCACCGACGTACTGGTGACCGGCTTCGACATCATCTTCTTCTGGGTTGCGCGCATGATCATGCTGACCATGCACCTGATCAAGAACGAGGACGGCACCCCGCAGGTACCGTTCAAGACCGTGTACGTGCACGGCCTGGTGCGCGATGGCCAGGGCCAGAAGATGTCAAAGTCCAAGGGCAACGTGCTTGACCCGCTGGACATCGTCGACGGCATCACGCTCGATGCCCTGCTGGAAAAACGCACCAGCGGCATGATGCAGCCCAAGCTTGCCGAGAAGATCGCCAAGCAGACCAAGGCGGAGTTCCCGGAAGGTATCGCCAGCTACGGCACCGACGCCCTGCGCTTCACCTTCTGCTCGCTGGCTTCCACCGGCCGCGACATCAAGTTCGACATGGGCCGCGTCGAAGGCTACCGCAACTTCTGCAACAAGATCTGGAACGCCGCCCGCTACGTGCTGGACAAGGGCGAGGACTGCGGCCAGAACGGCGAAGCCTGCGAGCTGTCGCTGGCGGACCGCTGGATCATCTCGCAGCTGCAGCGCACCGAAGCCGAAGTGACCCGCCAGCTCGAGCAATTCCGCTTCGACCTGGCCAGCCAGGCGCTGTACGAGTTCATCTGGAACCAGTACTGCGACTGGTATCTGGAGCTGTCCAAGCCTGTGCTGTGGGACGAGAATGCCCCGGTCGAGCGCGCCCGCGGCACCCGTCGCACCCTGGTCCGCGTGCTGGAAGTGGCGCTGCGCCTGGCGCACCCGTTCATGCCGTTCATCACTGAAGAAATCTGGCAGCGCATCGCACCGCTGGCCGGTATCGAAGGCAAGACCATCATGCTGCAGCCATGGCCAGTGGCCAATGAAAGCCGCATCGATGCCGCCGCAGAAGGTGATATCGAGTGGCTGAAGGAGTTGATGGTCGGCCTGCGCAACATCCGCGCCGAGATGAACATCGGCCCGGGCAAGCCACTGCCGCTGTTCCTCAAGAACGCCAACGCCGACGACCAGCGTCGCCTGCAGGAAAACGAAGCCCTGCTGAAGAAGCTGGCCAAGGTCGAATCGTTCACCGTGCTCGGCGATGCCGACGAAGCACCGCTGTCGGCCACCGCCCTGGTTGGCGACCTGCAGGTGCTGGTGCCGATGGCCGGCCTGATCGACAAGGACGCCGAGCTGGCTCGCCTGAACAAGGAAATCCAGCGTCTGCAGGGTGAAGTTCAGCGCGTGGGCGGCAAGTTGTCCAACGCCGCCTTCGTCGACAAGGCGCCGCCTGCCGTGATCGAGAAGGAACGCGCCAAGCTGGCCGAGTCGGAACAGGCCCTGGCCAACTTCACCGAGCAGCACGCGCGGATTGCAGCGCTGTAACAATCTGATAGACCGCTGGGGCCGCTTTGCGGCCCTT